>CAYLLC010000028.1:0-18961 GCA_964384355.1 uncultured Sulfurospirillum sp.
ATAACTATATCTTATCAAATTCGCACTTAGTAAAAAAAATCTGAATCTTACCGATATAGGAGTATATCGACATTTCGGAGAAAAAATGCAAACCATCTATATTCAGAGAGCGCTATTTTATATCTTTATCCAGCTGATGACCCTGTGGAGTATCTTTCAGCTTCTGACGACGCAGAAAGAACAGGGTCTGATGGCACTGACCGGGCTGGGTATCCTGATGAGCGTCCTCTTCCTCTACGCATACAAGACGATCAAAATCCTCAAGAAGATGGCGCGGGAGGAGAAAGAGGAAGCGCTCGGGCACGCTTAGCGCACCAGGCGATCCGGATCGAAGAAGGTGCTCTCATGCAGGTGCTCGAACGCAGCTTTGAGCGAGACGAAGAGCTTTGGGTTCTCCTTTTCGAGGTTGGCCAGCAGGGTCTTGGTTTTGGCTCTTGCGTAGGGCATCTTCACATCGAACCGCATGCCGGGACACGCTTCGTCGCCGATCAGCGGCAGGTCGTTGTGCCGGGCCGCATCGATGAGCTGGCGTTCGCGCACCATGATCAGCGGGCGTATCACCTGCAGGCCGTTGCCCGCCCGATAGATCGGAGGCATCGAGCGCATCGCACCGTTGTAGAGAAAATTCATAAAAAAACTCTCCGCCGCATCATCCAGATGGTGCCCCAGCGCCACTTTTTCAAACCCCTCTTCCAGTGCCACCCGATAGAGCGCACCCCTGCGCATGCGTGAAAAGAAGGAGCAGAAGGAGGAGTTTTCGCGAATCTTCTCCTGAGCCGTTTCGTAGATATCGGTTTTGACCACTTTGTGCGGGATATCGTACGCTTTGCAGTGTTCGGTGAGGCGCTGCAGATCCTCTCCCATCCCGTAATCGATCGTCACGGCGAGAAAATCGAATTTGAAGGGTGTCACGCGGCGGCGGTGGTTGAGGATGTGCGCCAGCATGAGCGAATCTTTGCCCCCGCTGAGCCCCAGCAGCACGCGATCACCCTCGCCGACGAGATCGTATCTGGCGTTGGTGCGGCCGACGATTCTGAGCAGTTTTTTGCTAATCTCTATCCGCAATCATCGTATCCAGCATCGAGAGTATGAAGTCGGCACTCTGCTTCGCCGAACTCTCGAGAAATGTGTCGAAGTTGAATCCGGCATCCATATCGGCACTGTCGCTGATCGCACGCAGCACGAAAAAGGGGACTTCCAGACTGTCGCAGACGACGGCGACGCTCGCCCCCTCCATCTCGAGTGCATCGGCTCGGAAGGTCTCGGCGATCCATGCTTTGCGCGTCTCGTCGGCGATGAACTGATCTCCCGTCGCTACGATCCCCTCATGCAGTGCGATCTCCTTCTCTGCCGCTACCGTGCGTGCGATCTCCAGCAGATGTGCATCGGCATCGACATAGACGCTCCCTTCGGGCACATAGCCGTAAGGGTGCCCAAACGCCGTGATATCGAGATCATGCTGACACAGACGCGTCGCGACGATCAGGTCACCGATCTGCAGATCGGGATTGATCGCGCCGGCCACACCGCTGAAGAGGAGCTGCTCTGCGCCGAACTTTTCGATCATCGTCGCAGCGGTGAGTGCAGCGAAGACTTTGCCGATCTTGCTGTAGGCGATGACCGTTTCGATACCCCGATAGGTGGCGAGATAGTAACTGTTTCGGGCATACTCGACCTTCTCTACACGCTCCATCTTCTCCAGTAGCGGCGCTATCTCTTCGGGCATCGCACCCATAATCGCAATTTTCATCTATCGGTACTCCTATTTGGCGATCGCTTCGACCGTGCTCTGCAGCGAAGCGCTATCCGTGATCGAGAGCGTCGGTTTTTTGGTCGTTCTGCGGTTGAGCCCTTTGAGGACATTGCCGCCGAATTCGACGAAGAGGTCGACTTCGGGCTCGAACTTTTCAATCGACTGCTTGTAGCGTACCGGCTTGATCAGCTGCTCCGGCAGCAGTGCGATCGCTTCGGCTTTGGTCGCGTACTTTTCCGCCGTGACATTGGAGACCACCGGTGCGACGAAATCGTCCCTGAGATACTTCTCCAGACTCTCTTTGAGCGGCGCCACGGCGCTCTCGAGCAGCGGGCAGTGGCTGGCGACCGACATATTCAGCAGCAGTGCACGCTTGGCCCCCGCCTCTTTGAAGACCGACTCCATCGCAGCGAGATCACTTTTCAGACCCGCCGCGACGATCTGACCGTTGCTGTTGTAGTTGGCGGCCCAGACCTGTCTGCCCGCTTCTCTCGCCTCAGCCGTCAGCGATTCGACCGTCTCGTCATCCAGTCCGATCAGCGCCATCATGCCGGCATCTTTCCCCTCGCATGCCTCCTGCATCAGCTTGCCGCGCTGGTGTACCAGCCGGACACCGTCGGTATAATCGAGCGCGCCCACGCTGACGAGTGCCGAGAACTCTCCCAGCGAATGTCCCAGTGCGAAAAGCGGTCGGATATTCTCCTGCTCTTCGAAGAGTCTGTGTGCGATGGCACTGACCAGCAGGATCGCCGGCTGGGTATACTCCGTACGCTCGAGCATATCGTTCTCTTCGAAAAGCAGCTTGGTGAAATCGACATCGATCGCATCGGAAGCATGCTGGATCATCTCTTTTGCCACGGGGAAATTTTCGTAAAAGTCTCTGCCCATACCGATAGCCTGCGAGCCCTGGCCCGGGAAGATAAAAGCGGTTTTCTGCATCTGAAATTCCTTGATTTTTGGCGCTATTATAGCAGTCGTAAAGTAATAAAGAGGTTGGAAAGAGTCGGGAAGTGATACCCATGACACGCGTGTGTCACGGGTGGGGTGTGCTTAGTGGCAGCCGCAGCCTGTACCGCAGCTCTCTCCGCCGCCGACCTGGCCGGAGAGTACTTCGTCAGGAGTCGCTTCACGCACGGAGAGCACTTTGACGTTGAAGGTGAGATCTTTTCCGGCCAGCGGATGGTTGTAGTCGATCGTGACACCGTTCTCGTCGAACGATTTGACCGTGACCATCACGGTTTCGCCGTTTTCACCCTGTCCGTAGAGCTGCATGCCCTCTTTGAGATCGAGGCCTGCGAACTGCTCGCGGGGGAGTGTATCGAGCGCTTCCGGATTGACTTCGCCGTACGCTTCACCTGCGGGTACGTCGATGCTCTTCTCTTCGCCGGCGGACATCTCCATCAGCTGCGCTTCGAGACCGGGAATGATCTGATCTTTACCCGTGATAAATTCGAGGGGCTGATGTCCTTTGTTGGAGTCGAGAATCTCACTTCCGCCTTTTTCCGTAAGGTCATACTCGATAGAGACAACCTGGTTTTTATCTATTGCCATAATTTTTCCTAATATTTTTTTGCATCGCCATTATAGCATAGAAATCTTTTTTTATAGACGTCAGAGATTTTTTTCGGCTATTTTCGCCTGTCTGCTCTCGGGATAGTTCGCGATCACCGCTTCGAAAAAGCGTTTTGCATTCTCCTTTTCGCCGAGCTTTTTGAAGCTGAGTGCCGTATGCAGCAGCAGTGTCGGCATGTAGGAGGCTTTGTCGTAGAGATTGGCGCTCTTTTTGTAGTAGACGATCGCATCGGCATAGGCTTTGCGGTAGTAGGATATCTCTCCCAGATAGTAGTTGGCGGTGGCACGCTTGTAGTTTTGGGCATCGAGCGTCTCGAAGAGCGACTGCGCCGCGTCATAACGCTTTTTGCGATAGGCGGCGATCGCCTCTTTGAGTCTCTGCGCTTTGCTTTTCGCTTTGGGCGCGGCATGCGCAGCCTGAGACTTACCTACTTTTTTTTTTAATTTGGCCAGATCGGAGTGACGCACATAATCGCTGCCGATATTGTCGATCATGACGGTGAGCTTCTTCAGCGTCTCCATCATTCTGGCGTTCTGCGCCTTCTGGGCGGCCATCTCCTCGCGCAGCTTCGCGATCTCCGCCGCCACATCCTCCTGCGGTTTCGCATCCATCTCATGCAGCTTCCGGCCGGTCTGCCCTACCTTTTCACTCAGCGATTCGACCACGCTGCGCAAGCCCTCCAGCGACTCCTGCATGTCGGAGATTTTCAGTTTGAGCGATTTGATATCACGCCGGTTCTGCAGCGTCGCCTTTTTGTTGGCGAAGATCACCTTCTCGCTTTCGCTCAGGCCGTAGGGATTGTCACTGTCCAGATCTCCCGCCCCGAAGGCGGAGACTTCGCCGTAGAGCAGCGGTGCCGAGAGCAGTGTCAGCAGCAGCGTCTCTTTCATGAGCGTTCGCATGCACGCACCCTACGGAAGCAGTTTGAAGTCGACACGACGGTTCTGTTGCCAGCACGCTTCGTTGTGCTCGGTACAGACAGGTTTGCTCTCACCGTAGCTGATCAGAGACATGCGTCCCTCATCCACACCAGCGATGGAGAGTGCATCTTTGGCGCTTTTTGCGCGTTTGAGCCCGAGTGCGTAGTTGTACTCGTCGGTACCCCATTCGTCACAGTTTCCCTCGATCTTGATCGAGAGGTCACGCGCCAGCTCGCCGTTGAAGATCTGCGCATTTTTATCGATTTTGTAGAGTTCGTTTTCGGAGATTCGGTATTTGTCCGTCGCGAAGTAGATCGGCTCGATATCTTTTTCGATCGCAGCGATGCGTTCGTCGACCGTCGCATACTGCGCACGCTCGTCCACACCCTCCATATTCGATATCTGCGAATCGGTATTGACCTCCGGCTGAGACTGGGCAATCGTATTGCCGGCATTGCCTCCCGCCAGTTCAGGCGCTTTTTGCGAGCAGCCTGTGTAGAGCATACCGAGAATCAACAGTGCTGATGTCAATTGATATTTCATGCTTATCCTTTCAAAATGTATAGAGTTGTCATAGTTCTCACCAGTCGATCGACTGGATCTTGCCCGCTTTGAGCGGGAAGAGAAAACTTTTGTTCGCATTCAGACGCAACACGCCCAGAGCGCTTCTGTTGCCGAGATATTTGATAAAGAGTACCGTCTCTCCGTCGCTTCCGAAACGCGGAAAGAGATTCTTGCCGCTGGTCGTCAGCTTTCTGATATAGTCGGTCTGCGTCGATATCAGATAGAGGTTGAAGGTATTCAACCCGAACGAGTTGCGCCCCTCCCTGCTGGAGTAGACGATATATTTGCCGAAGGTCGAGCATGAGCTGTTGTTTTTGCCATGGTAGACCATCTGTTCGACCCGGCCGCCGGCGATCGGCTTGGCGAAGATGTTGGGATATCCCAGTCGCTCCGAGATGAAGACGATTTTCGACTCGTTGTCGACGAAATTGCCGCTGACATCGATACCGCTGTATCGGGTCAGACGCTTCTTGCTGCCGGTTGCGAGATTGAGCAGATAGATGTCGGGCTGATCATGCGGCGCCATCGTCACCAGCAGTTTGCTGCCGTCTCTGCTGACATCGGAGCAGACCATCATCCCGGGGCTGCTCGCGATTCTACGCTTTTTGCCGCTGTAGATATCGACACGATAGAGCGTCGGATTGGCACCGTTGAAGGAGGTGTAGTAGAAGGCATCCTGCTTCTCGTTCGCCCACTTCGGAAAGAGATTGAGTCCGCCGGTGACAATCGTCTTTTTGTAGGTCAGGGTATAGTCCGAGACGACGATTTTACTCTTTCCAGGTCTGGTGTACATCGCGAAGATCACATACTTTTTCATCCAGTTGACGGGTGCCGCACCGGTGAAGTCGTTGATATCGATCGCGATACTGTGCGCCAGAAAGGGATAGCGCGCACCCTTTTTGATCGTATAGAACTTTTCGTAGAGCTGGGTCATGTTTTTGGCGTTGATCAGCCGCACGCTCGCTTTGAGCCTGCCCGAAGGCGTTTTTTCCAGTTTCGTCTTCAAGACCAGATCGGTGCCCGAACCGGCGAGTTGCGAGACCCCCTGCATGTCGCCGTAAGGGAGTTTCGTGAAACTCTCATCGACGACGAAATGCGTCGTCACTTTCAGGTCGCCGATCAGCAGTTTCAGAAATTTGCGGTTGGTCATGGCGTCGACGGCCGCCGTCGTGCCGTCCGCCACACTGATGTGCGGTTTTTTCTCTATCTTTTTGACAATCTCTATCGTGGCATCGTAGCCAAAGAGCATCATGGCCGACAAGAGCAACAGAAGTAGCTGTTTCATGCGCTATTTTCCCTTTACCTGATCTTTGAATTCAAACACCGCTTCGATATATGGTCCATCTTTATATGCGGGAAATCTGACATATTCTAAGTTATCAAGAAACACCTTAAGCTTCGTATCGAAGAGACTATTACCTGATAATTTCAAGTTTTTATAAGAGAGCCTGCCGCGGTTGTCGATGCGGATCGTCGCATACCCTTTGAGGCCATCCTGCGTCGCGATGGTGCGGTTCCATTTGGCCATGATTTTGTTGGAGACGAAGCTCCAGAACTGATCCTCTTCTCCCTTTTTGAGGTGTTTGGCACTGCTGGTTTTCTGCTGTTCCAGCGCTTCGAGCAGCGCTTGCGCACGGCGCTGTTGCTGCCGTTTTCGGCGTGCCTCTTTGCGCTTTTTCGCCTCTGCCTTTTTACGTGCCTCTTTCGCCTTCTGTTTTTTCAGACGACTCGCCCGCGCCGCCTCCTGTTTGCGCTTCTCTTCGAGGGCTTTGGCATACTTGTCGGTGCGTACCGTCGAGAAGAGATCCTTCGCGCTTCGGGCCATTTTGTCCCGGCTCTCCTGCGCCTTTTGGGAGGGTTTCGTCTCCTCTTTTAGCGGTTTGGGAGGTTTTGGCTCAGGTTTCGGTTCCGGTTTTTCTATCTTCCGGGGTGCCGGCTTCGGGGTAGGTTTGGGCGGGGTAAAAGGGACGGCACGCTGCGACTGGACCTTCTTGGGCTCCGGTTTTTCCACGATTCGGGGTTTTGTCTTGACAAGGGTATCGATATCGACGACGATCGCATCCTCGACATTGAAACCGTAATCCTTCTTTTTCTGCGCATCCTCGTAGACGGCATAGTAGACGGCAGCGAGTATCGCGATATACGCTGCAATCGCAACAACGAGACCGATGAGTCTGTAACTGTATCTGTCACCCATTCGTTACGAGAGATACCTTGCTGAAGCCGCTGTCCTTGATCACTTTGAGGATATACATCACATCGTCGTATTTGAGATCTTTATCCGCTTTGATATAGACGACGGTATCTTTGGGATAGCGGTTGCTCTGCAGTACGAAGTCGTCCGCAAAAGTTTTGAAATCGAACTTTTCGTTTTTGATGTATATCTTTTTCTGTGCATCGATTCGGATCGAGAGATCAGCGATTTTGTGTGTCGCCTTCTGCGCCGAGCCCTGCGGAAGATTGATATTCTCCTCATACTCCATCACGGGTGCGGTGACCATCAGGATTGCCATCAGCACCAGCATGATATCGACCAGCGGTGTGATATTGAGATCCGGATTCTCGTCCCAGTGAAACTGCATCTGCCTACTCGTAAGAGAAGAAGTCGCCGGAAGTGAGCAGCTCCACTTCACGCTGGATCATATTCATCAGCTCATACGCCTTGCGCTTGAGCAATACATGTGCGCTGTAGGCGGGAATCGCCACGAATATACCCGCAGCCGTCGCCACGAGCGCTTCGCTGATGGCAGGTGCAATCACGGTCAGTGAAGCGGTCTGTGAACCGCCCAGTTGCGCAAACGTATTGAGTATCGAGACGATCGTACCGAAAAGACCGATAAAGGGTGCCGTCGAAGAGATGACGGAGAGCATCGAGAGTGAACCGGTCGCTTTTTTTTCAGCGACACTCATACAGATCCCCAGAGAGCTCTGTGTCGCACTGTTCTGGAGGCATTTGCTCAGGATAGAGTTTTTACTGATATTTCTGGAGCCGCGCAGAAGTATCTCCAGAGAGCTCTTTTCGATGCGCTCCCATCGACTCAGCGCCAGATATTTGCTGACCCAGATCCAGACAGTCAGTATGAAGTAGAGAGACAACCATACAAACACCAGCGTGGAGATGATTCCGCCGCTGGTGATATAGGTAAAAAGGAGTTCCATACCGGTTAGATTCCGCTTTTGGCTGCCGTCTCCAGTTTTGCAGTCGCAGCAGCAATCGCGATATCGGAATCACTCATTTTCTTGATCAGCTCTTTCGCTTCTTCGAGATTTTTGGCGATTTCGTCGCTTGTACCGCCCATCGCGACGGCGCCGTCCGCCAGAACGGTGATTTTGTCGCCGTCTACTTTGGCATGTCCCCAGTCGATTGCGACCAGCTCTTTCGAACCGTCCGCTTTCTCGATCTCGATCACGCCGCTTTTGAGGGTCGTGACCAGAGAAGCATGCTCGGGCAAAACACCGAACTCACCTTCACTTCCCGGGAGCGTGACACTTTTGATTTCACCGTCAAAGATAACACCGTGCGGTGTGACGATCTCCATTTTCATATTGGCCATTTCTTTTCCTTATATAAAAGAGCAGGTCTCCCTACCCTTTCATTTTTTCGGCTTTTTCGATCGCCTCATCGATTGATCCGACCATGTAGAATGCATTTTCAGGCATATGGTCATATTTACCGGCCAGGATACCTTCGAAAGCATCCAGCGTCTCTTCGAGCGTCACATATTTACCGGGGCTTCCGGTGAATACTTCCGCGACGAAGAAGGGCTGCGAGAGGAATTTTTCGATTTTACGCGCTCTCTCGACGATCTGTTTGTCCTCTTCACTCAACTCATCCATACCGAGGATCGCGATGATATCCTGCAGATCTTTGTACTTCTGCAGAATCGCCTGTACGCCGCGCGCGATATTGTAGTGTCTATCACCGATGATGACGGGATCGAGCATTCTCGATGTAGAATCGAGCGGATCGACCGCAGGGTAGATACCTTTTTCCGCGATACTTCTGTTGAGAACCGTCGTCGCATCGAGATGCGCGAATACGGTCGCAGGCGCAGGATCGGTCAAGTCATCCGCAGGTACATAGACAGCCTGTACCGAAGTGATCGAACCTTTCTTGGTCGATGTGATTCTCTCCTGCAGCGCACCCATTTCGCGTGCGAGCGTAGGCTGATAACCGACGGCTGAAGGGATACGTCCGAGCAGTGCGGACATCTCGGAGCCGGACTGTGCAAAACGGAAGATATTGTCGATGAACATCAGGACATCCAGTCCCAGCTCGTCACGGAAATATTCCGCCATCGTAATACCTGTCAGCGCAATTCTGTTTCTAGCTCCCGGAGGTTCGCTCATCTGACCGTAGCAGAGGGCGACTTTGTCCAGTACGTTGGACTCTTTCATCTCGTTGTAGAGGTCGTTACCCTCTCTGGTCCGCTCACCGACACCGGCGAATACGGAATAACCGCTGTGTTTGAAGGCGACATTGTGGATCAGCTCCATGATGATGACGGTTTTACCGACACCTGCACCGCCGAAGAGACCGACTTTACCACCCTTTGCGTACGGTGCGAGCAGATCGACGACTTTGATACCCGTCTCGAAAATCTCCGATTTCGTACTCTGATCTTCGAACGGCGGCGGATCTCTGTGAATCGACCATGTCTGTTTCGCGCTGACTTCGCCGGCATCATCGATAGTATCACCGATGACATTGAAGATACGCCCGAGGACCTCTTCGCCGACCGGTACTTTGATCGGGCTGCCCAGCGCCTTGACTTTCTGACCTCTGACGAGACCTTCACTCATATCCATCGCGATCGTTCTGACGCGGTTGTCACCGACAATCGCAGCTACTTCGAGAATCAGTTTCTCCGTTTTACCTTCAACTTCGTAGTTGACTTCAATCGCTTCGTTGATTTCCGGGATATATCCTTCGAAATCCACATCGACGACAGGTCCGATAACCTGTGAAATAACACCTTCCATTATTGCATGCTCCTTTTACCTGTTTTTTTCATATTTTTATAGTGCTTCCATACCGCTGATAATCTCTATCAGTTCGGTCGTAATCGCTTCTTGTCTCGCTTTGTTGTACTGGATCGTCAATTGGTCGACACGCTCTTTGGCGTTGTTGGTCGCATTGTCCATCGCCTGCATTCTGGCACTGTGCTCCGCAGCGAGTGAATCGATCAGCGCGTAGAACATATTGTATTCGAAATATTTTCTGACCAGTTCGTCGAGAATCTTCTCCTCATCCTCCGCTTCGATCTCCATCATCGATTCAGGACCTTTCTCCTCAATCTTGACGCTGTCGACCGGCATCAGATGTACTGTTTTGATCTCCTGGGTGATCATGTTTTTGTAACCGTTGTGTACCAGAACGATCGTATCGGTTTTACCGGCGGTAAAATCGTCGACCGCCTTCTGGATCACCTCCTGCGCTTTGTCGTAGGTCGGCGCGGCACTGATTCCGATATACTCGTCGAGCAGCTCCGTACCCTGGAATCGGAAATAGTCGATACCTTTTCTTCCGACACATCGCAGGCGTATCTTCGCACCCAGCTTTTCATACTGTTCGGCGACACGCTTCACCTCTTTGATCGTCTGCGCATTGAAGCCGCCGCAGAGTCCTTTGTCGGCTGTCACGAAGAGAATATCGACGACTTTCGGTTTTTTCACTTCGTTGAAAAACTTGCTGGTCGATCCGCCGACTTTGAACTTGTTTATCTTTTCGGAAATCTCAAAAAGCATCTCATTCAACTTGTCCGCATAGATTCGGGCCCGTTTCGCAGCCTCTTCGGCACGGCGAAGCTTCGCCGTGGAGACCAGCTTCATCGCACGCGTCGTCTTCTGCGTGTTTTTGACACTTTTGATATTTCTTTTAATATCTTTTAAATTTGCCATATCGCGCCTTATTTAACTACAAAAGTTGCTTTGAACTCATCCAGTGCTTTTTTCAGGAGTGCATCCGTCTCGTCATCGATCTTTTTGCTGCTGACGATGTTTTTGTAGATCTCAGGATATTTCGCCTCGATAAACGGATAGAGCTCCGCTTCGAACTTCGTCACCTCGGATGCCGGGATATCGTCGAGATAACCGTTGGCACCGGCATAGATGATGACGACCTGCTTCTCTACCGGTACCGGAGAGTATGGCCCCTGCTTCAGGACTTCGACCATTCTCTCACCGCGCTCGAGCTGTTTGCGGCTCGTCTCGTCCAGATCGGAGGCGAACTGTGCGAACGCCTGAAGCTCACGATACTGCGCGAGATCGAGTCTCAGCGTACCGGATACCTGCTTGGTCGCTTTGATCTGTGCGGCACCGCCGACACGGGAGACGGAGAGGCCGACATTGATCGCCGGTCTGATACCGGAGTTGAAGAGGTCGGTCTCGAGGAAGATCTGTCCGTCGGTGATGGAGATGACATTGGTCGGGATATACGCCGATACATCACCCGCCTGCGTCTCGATGATAGGCAGTGCCGTCATAGATCCCGCACCCAGCTCGTCGCTCAGCTTCGCAGCTCTCTCAAGGAGTCTGGAGTGAAGGTAGAAAACATCACCGGGATAGGCTTCGCGTCCCGGAGGGCGTCTGAGGATCAGAGACATCTCACGATAGGCGACCGCATGCTTGGAGAGGTCATCGTAGACGATCAGTGCATGTCTGCCGTTGTCACGGAAGTACTCACCCATCGTGACACCTGCATAGGGTGCCAGGAACTGCAGTGCAGCCGATTCACTCGCAGAAGCGTTGACGACGATCGTATACTCCATCGCACCATGCTCTTCGAGTTTTTTGACGACCTGTGCCACGGTAGACTGCTTCTGTCCGATCGCGACATAGATACAGGTCACATCCTGACCTTTCTGGTTGATGATCGCATCGATCGCAACCGTTGTTTTACCGGTCTGTCTGTCACCGATGATCAGCTCTCTCTGGCCTCTACCGATCGGTACGAGTGCATCAATCGCCTTGATACCGGTCTGAAGCGGCTCGTGTACCGACTTTCTCGCCATGATACCGGGGGCTTTCTCCTCTACGAAACGATACTCCGTAGCCTCGATGTCGCCTTTGCCGTCGATCGCTTCACCGAGTGAATTGACCACTCTGCCTACCATAGAGTCGCCTACCGGCACTTTGAGGAGGCGCCCGAGTCTCTTGACACTGCTGCCCTCTTTGATATCGGCACCTTTACCCAGTACGACGATACCGACGACGGACTCTTCGAGGTTGAGCGCCATACCGCGGTCACCCGTCTCGAATTCGACCATCTCACCGGCCATGACATTGTTCAGGCCCTGCACTCTTGCGATTCCGTCGGAAAACTGGATCACTTTTCCGGTCTCTTCGATATCCACATTCAATTCAAAATTTTCAATTCTTTCCTGAATCAGTGTACTGATCTCATCAGCTTTTACTTTTGCACTCACTAATTTCTCCTTTGTTTATTTATATTGCACGCAAAATGGTCTGGGCAATCTGTTGTTTGATTCTATCTGTCGAAAGTCCGATCTCCAGACCGAGATTTTCGATCTCCACTTTCATTCCCGAATAGGCGGTGACGACATTCTCCAGCTTGACGCTGACTCCCAGTTTCGCCGAGAGTGCCTTTTCGATCTCTTCTATCGCTTTCGGATCGACCGCTTTGCCGCTGATCAGGCGTCCGTGGTAGGTTTTCGTTCTCTCTTCGATGACATGACTGAGCTCTTTGACGATGGCGGGAATCAGATCGATTCTCCCTTTTTCGACCAGCAGTTTGATGAAGTTTTCAAATTTCTGCGATTTATACTCCAGCAGACCGAGTAAAAATTCGCTCTTTTTCGCTTTGGAAATTTCACTGTTCTCCACGATTGCCGCGAACTTTCTGTTTTTGAATGCCGGCACCACTCCGGAGAGCGCCTGATGGATCTTCTCCAGCTCCTTCTCATCTACGGAAGCGACGAGCGCCTTGACATATTTTTTGGCGATATCACTCATCTATGCCACCTTCTTTTTGATAATGTTGACAAAGTCTTCGTTGCTCAACGCGATCTTACCGCTTTCGAACATCTCGTCGATCACTTCGGAGACGACGCTTTTGGCCATCTTCTTCTCTTCGATATCCATACGCTCCTGCAGTGACTTTTTGAGCTGTTCCGCTTCACGCCTGGCATCGGATTCGATTTTCGCTTCGAGCGCTTCAGCCTCTTTTTTCGCGATCTCGATCAGCTCGACTGCCTTCTGCTTCGCCGCTTCAGCCTCTTTGAGGGCATGCTCCTTCTCCTCTTTGACGCTGTTGAGTTTCTCCTCGATCTCCGTCAACTGATTGGCGATACCGGTTCTTCTCTCAGCGAACCAAGCTTTGATCTTGTCTGCGATCAGATAGTAGAGAATCGCGGCGAATATCAGAAAGTTGATACTTCTGGCGACGATATCCGTTCCACCCTCGGCGGCATGCTCGGACGCTGCTGCAGCCAGCGGCAGCAGCGTGAGCGTCATCATCAGATATTTCAATTTCAACTGCACTCCTTTATGAAATTTGTTTTAATTTGGATTGAATCGCTTCCTGATATCTGGGGAGATTCGATTCGATGCTCTGCTTGAGTGTCACACGCTCTTCCTCCAGATGCTTCGCGAACGACGCATATTGTGTTTCGATCTCCTGCTGTACACTCTCGATCATCGCTGCAGCCTTCTCTTTCGCTTTGGCGGCTGCAGCCTCTCTGATTTGCGCCGCTTCGCTTTTCGCTTTGGCGATCGTGTCGTGTGCAGCTTTGCGTGCCTCTTCCGCTTCGTCACCCATCTCTCTGGATGCATGCAGGTCGTTCTGGATAGTCGTTTCGCGTTGGTGCATGAAGGAGAGGAGCGGTTGGTAGAGCATTTTGTCGAGCAGGTAGGTCAGTGCGAGAAAGAGCACCGCAACAAAGAGGAGTAAACCCGGATTGATGTCTAACATTGGTAGCCTTTGTAAAGTTTTTCGTTATGCCTTGAAAAATTCGTCAGATTCTATCATAATGTTCATAAATAGAAATTTAATCCGATGATAAAAGCGATAAGAAGCGCTTAATCTGCGCAGTGTCACGCAGATCGATACTCACTTTCGTACGGCTTTTCGTCGCGACAAATCCCAGCGCACGCAGCTTCTCGACGACCTGTTTCAGAGCCTCCGTATCCACCTCTGCATCTCTGCTTCTGGCCGTATGCGCCGCAGCCTCTTCCGATGCGCCTTTTTTGAGGCTTTTGACCAGCTCCTCGGTATCCCGTACGCTCAGCTTCTGCCCGACGATCGTATCCGCGATCAGCTTTTCGCTGTCGGGATCGAGTCCGACCAGTATCTTGGCATGCCCCTGGCTCACCTTGTTCTCCTGCAGCAGCTTCTGCGTATAGGGCGTCAGCTGCAGCAGACGCAGCGTATTGGTGATCTGCGACCGGCTCTTGTGGATGATCGAACTCAGCTCCTCCTGTGTGATCTGATATTCGTCGATCAACTCTTTGTAGGATTGGGCGAGCTCGAGGGCGGAGAGATTTTCGCGCTGTATGTTTTCGATCAGAGCCAGTTCGCGGAGATTCTCGTTCTCGTAGTTGGCCACGACCGCTTTGATCCGATCCATGCCGGCCATCTTCGCCGCACGAAAACGGCGCTCACCCGCGATGATCATGTAGCCGTCATCCTTTTCGATCACGACGATCGGCTGCAGCTGTCCATGCTTTTGCAGCGAGAGTGAAAGCTCCTGCAGTGCATTTTCGTCGAAATGTTTGCGCGGTTGGAAGATATTGGGTCGTATGTCGCTCAGCGGCAGATCGCGTACGACATTCGCATCGCTCTCGATATCCTGACGGTAGGCATCCTCGACATCGTCCAGGATAGCACTGAGGCCTCTGCCCAGTCTGTTTTTGGCCATGGTTTCGCTCCTTAGCTTGCTGCTAAAATAGATTGTGCCAGATTCTGATAGGCGATCGATCCGGTCGATTTGACATCGTAGAGGAGGATCGGTTTCCCGAAGCTCGGCGATTCGGCGAGCTTGACATTGCGGGGGATCACGATATATTTCTCATCCCCTTCCTGTGCAGAGAAGAGCTTGCTGCTGAAGTGCTGCTCCAGATCGTAGAGTACATTTTTGGAGAGGTTGTTCTGCGAGCTGTACATCGTCGGCAGAAATCCTTTGATGCGCAGTCTCGGATTGATCGTCTTCTTGATCAGCTTGATCGTATTGAGCAGCTGCGCGACACCCTCCAGTGCATAGAATTCACACTGGATCGGTATGATGACGGAGTTGGCGGCGCTGAGTGCGTTGATCGTGATCGGTCCGAGCGCCGGCGGCGAATCGATGATGATATAGTCGTATCTGTGGCGTACTTCAGAAAGCTTCTCTTTGAGGACCAGCTCTTTGTTTTTGATACCGCTGTCGTAGAAATCTTTCTCCAGTCCGACCAGTCCGATGTTGGCGGGAACCAGATCGAGGGTTTCGATCGCCGTGCTGAGAATCGTCTGCGACATCTTCTTTCTGCCGATGAGCACATGATAGATGTTGAACTCATAGTCGCTTCTGGCGAATCCGAGCCCCGTCGTCGCATTGGCCTGAGGGTCGATATCGATCAGCAGCACACGCTTCTCCGCCACTGCCAGAGATGCCGCGAGATTGACCGCCGTCGTCGTTTTCCCCACACCGCCCTTCTGGTTTGCAATCGCTATAATCTCACTCATCGTAGACTGTACACCCTTCTGTTTTCTATTAAAATGGAACCGTCGTCCTGCAAAACGGCATCTTTGAGAAGCACCTTTTTTTGCGTGGTTTTGTCGTAATACCGATACCTCGTAGATTGCAAAAATTCTACCTTATATTCTCTAAAGATATCCTTCCATAAAATATCTTGTTTCAATTTTAAAAAATAGGATGCAAGCAGCGCATTTTTGTCGATATCGATGTCAATAGTCGCAAATCCTTCGGGCGCTTTTTGCAGATTGAGACCGATCGAACAGACCACGATATCGCCCCGTACCAGTGCCGTGATCGTCCCGCCTGCCTTCTTCTCTCCGACATAGAAATCGTTGGGCCATTTGAGCCACACCTTCGATCCCGCCTCGGCGAGCGTGGCTTTGAGCAGCCAGGAGAAGTAGATCGACATCGACTGCTGCGGCAGATCAGCGACGAGCGCACTGCGATGCATGCCAAAGGAGAGAAAGAGATTCCCCTCCATCCCCGTCCATGCGTTGCCCCTGCTGCCGATGCCCGCAAGCTGACGATCCGCCGTCACCGCCACGGGAGGGGCGAGCCTTTTTGATTTGAGCTTTTCGATCAGCCAGAGATGGGTCGAATCGACCGCATCAAGCGAGTGTATCACCAATACCGAGCCTTTTGCCGCGGATATAGGAGAGGATATCCATCTCCTTTTTGGAAGGGGGCTGCACCCGATCGATCCGCAGAGCACCCGTTTCACACCCCACGACGATGTGATCTTCGGCAATCTCCAGAATCTCTCCCGCACGGTGGTGGCCGCTGTTGGCATGCAGTGCGATCTTTTTCAGCTTCAGGCCGCCGGGCAGATAGATGCCGGGCCAGAAGATATAGGCGAGATAGTGGCGATAGAGCGACTCCGCATCTGCAAAATCGACCTCTCCGTCCGCTTTGGTGATCTTGCCCGCGTAGGAGCTGTCGCAATCGAGCTGGGGCAGCGGCGCGATCCGCGCATAGCGATGCAGCGTCTCGACCGTCAGCTTCGCCGCCATCTGCGACAAGAGCCCAAAGAGCGCCGCCGCATCCCTGTCGCCGATCTCCGTGACGCTGTATCCCAGGATATCCCCCGTATCGAGCCCGACATCCATCCGCATCGCCGTCACGCCGCTGTAGCGATCACCCGCCGCGATCGCCGCCTGTATCGGCGATGCGCCGCGATATTTCGGCAGCAGGGAGGCATGCAGATTGATACAGGGCGCGATCTCGAGCACCTCTCGGGGCAGAATCTGCCCAAACGCCGCAACGACGATGAAATCGGGCCGCTTCGATCGGATCCATGCGACACTCGCCTCCTCACGCAGCGTGCGGGGCTGAAAGATCTCGATTTCGCTGCCGATCTCCTGCAGATAGCGCTTGGTATCGGGCGGCGTCATGATCTGCCTGCGGCCGACCGGCTTGTCCGGCTGGGTCACAAGCCCCGCCACTTCGCAGGCTTCGTCGGCTATCAGCGCCTTGAGAATCTCCGTCGCATAATCGGGTGTCCCCATGAAGACTACGCGCATGCATCCTCCTTCACGAAATGTGTTCCGCCGCTCTGTCTTCCCTCCAGCAGAAAGTTTCTGGCATCCTCGAGATCGAAACCGCTGGTCATATACATCTCCCTGCCCCGCTCCAGCAGAAACTTCGCAGCCTTGAGTTTGGTGACGATTCCGCCGGTGGCGAAGCTGTGGTGGGGATTGAAATCGACTTCGAGCGCCGCATCGTCGATACGGTCCACCTTCGCACGGATCTTCGCGTCATCGTGCGCTCTGGGATCCGCATCGTAGTAGCCGTCGATATCGGAGAGGATCACCAGCATATCGGCATCGAAATAGTATGCCACATGCGCGGAGAGCTGGTCGTTGTCCCCGAAGACCAGCTCTTCGGTCGCGGTGACGTCGTTTTCGTTGATGATCGGGATAGCGTCGTTGGCAAGCAGCGTCTCGACGGCACACTTCGCATGCGTGGTGCGGCGTCTGGAGTCGAAATCATCCGCCGTCAGCAACACCTGCGCCGTGAGGATACCGTGCTTTTCGAACTTCTTCTGATAGACGCTCATCAGATAGGGCTGTCCTACCGCCGCGATCGCCTGACGGTTCGCCAGATCCGATTTGTCGAGCCTGAGCTTCGCGTATCCCGCCGCGACCGCGCCCGAAGAGACGAAGATCACTTCGTAGCGCGCATGCAGATCCTTCAGAAAATCGACCAGATTGGCGATGCGCTCTCTGGCGAGCCGATTCTGTTCGCTCAGCACATGCGACCCCACTTTGACGACGATACGCTTCTTCACGCCTCTTTCCCTCTCTCCACCGCATCCAGCAGCGCATATCTGAGCGGATCGATATTGATACCCGAGATCGAAGAGATCGGTGCCACGAAAAAGGGCTTTTCACGATCCAGCTTGCCGGCGTAGTCGACCTCCTGCACGAAAGCGGGATAGGCGGTGTCGAAACGGAATCGGTTCTCGCCCAGATGCGACTGCAACCCGAGATGCTGCAGGAACTGCTCCGTTTTGGCGCCGACCTCATCTGCGGAGAGGGCATCGGCACGCGTCAGAGCGATCGCGAAATCACGCCCCCTCAGCGCCTCCGAAAATGCTGCCAGCTCTTTTCTGAGTACATCGTACTGTTCTTCGAGCGGACGATAGTTGGCCAGATCGATCATCAGCAGCAGAAATTTTGTCCGTTCGATATGGCGCAGAAAATCGAGCCCCAGCCCTTTGCCGTCACTCGCCCCCTCGATGATACCGGGAATATCCGCCATCACGAAGGCATGATAGCTGTCGATCGCCACGACGCCGAGCTTGGGAGTCAGGGTCGTGAATTCGTAGTTGGCCACTTCGGGCGTCGCATTGGAGACGGCCGAGATGAGTGTCGATTTGCCGACATTGGGAAAACCGACCAGCCCGACATCGGCGATCAGTTTGAGCTCGAGCCGTACCCTGCGCGTCTCACCGGGCAATCCCGGCTGGGCATAGGTCGGGCGCTGGTTCGTCGAGCTTCTGAAGTGCCAGTTTCCCAGCCCCCCTTTGCCCCCTTCCAGAAATTTCACGCGTGTTCCATCCTCGACCAGATCGAGCAGTACATCACCGCTTTCGCTATCGATCACCTGCGTGCCGGGAGGTACGACGACGGTCAGAGACTCACCCTTTTTGCCGTATTTTTTGCGTCCCTCTCCGGGTCTGCCGTTTTTGGCTTTGAGATGGTTCTTCCCGCGAAACGAGGAGAGGGTATGGCTGTTTTTGTCCACCTCGAACCAGACATCGCCGCCCCGTCCGCCGTCTCCGCCGTCGGGCCCCCCTTTGAGCACGAATTTTTCCTGACGGAACGAGACCGCGCCCGCGCCCCCTTTTCCCGAACTGAGTGTCAGTTCCACATTGTCTATAAACACCTGAATATACCTTTGTTTTCACTATCGTTAGCGTAATTTTTCGCGATTATAGCACAAAATGTTCAGAAAA
>CAYLLC010000029.1:0-11927 GCA_964384355.1 uncultured Sulfurospirillum sp.
CATCGACGGTGAATCCGAGCTCGTACTCTTTCGAGACGAGATCGTCTATCTTCTGTTCTTCGTTTTCGGTTGCCATGATCTCTTTCCTTTCCGATTAGGATAAACTTTGTCCTAATTATACTCTTATTTTCCGATTTATGCAAATGATAGGAAAAATTTTGTCTCAAAATGGAGGGATTTTCAGGCTAATGTGACAAATTTAGCCTGAAAAAAGGAGTCGCTCACTCTTTGCGGAAGCTGCTCTTTTCGACGATGACGGGGTAGAAGTATCCGTAACCGAAATCTTTTTCGACCGCGACGGTGCCTTCGGCGGTGACGATGTCACCCTTTTTGAGATCGGCTTTGGGTGCGGTAAAGACCAGATCGTCGGTACCCGCTTCTCCGGTGCCGTCTTCGATATGGACCCAGTCGCGTTTCATGATCTCATGCGCGACTTTGATCACTTTGCCACGGACTTTGATCTTTTTGCCGTTGAGCTTTTTGGCATTGATAAAGACCTCTTCGACACTGAGGGTACCCTCTTTTTTATAGGGAGAGATTTTGGCATGCATCAGCTTTTTGCTGAGCGGTACGACGGTATGCGGGTTGCGCGGGGCCTGTCGATCCGCAAAACGCACGCCGTCTGCGAAATAGAGATGTTTGAAACGGCGTTTGAGCGTCTTGCTCTCGAATCCGTCCATCTGCATCTCTTTGGTGAAGGTGATCGTCTGCCCCTTCTGTACGGGCAGGCGATTGACGGCGATCCAGTAGGTGGCGTTGTTTTCAAGGACATGCAGATAGCTGTAGGGTCCGCTGTGGAGTACCTCGGTCACTTTGGCGGTGTGGGGTGTCTTGGCAAAAAGCATCGTAGTATATATAAATAGTAGCAGCATGGACTGTTTCATCGTGATTTCCTATAAGTTTTTTTGATATCTTACACCATAGAAGCTCTCTTTTGGCTAAAATTCGCTTATTTTTTTCTGAAACCTCTTGACAAAAGCGCAGAAATCATATATAATTACACTTATAAAACTTGATAGTAATACTATCAAGATAACTAAAAAATAAAATTAAAGGAGTCAAAAATGATGGTAACGAAATTTGATCCATTTGCAGAAATCAAGAGACTGGAGGAGAGACTCTTCCAAAACTATCCCGCAGTGCAGGAGCAAAACACGATTTCGGCGTTTGTTCCGACTGTCAATACCCGAGAGGATGAGAAGGCTTATCATATCGAAGTCGATCTTCCCGGTGTGAAGAAAGAGGATATCCATGTCGATGTGAGTGACGGTGTTCTGACGATCTCCGGTGAGCGAAAGTTCAAAAAAGAGACCAAAGAGAAAGACTACTACAAAGTAGAGAGCAGCTTTGGCAAGTTCGAAAGAAGTTTCCGCCTGCCCGAAGATGTCAAAGATGAGGATATCAAAGCCGAGACCAAAGACGGTGTCCTCGAGATCACACTGCCGAAAGTGAAAAAAGAGGAGAAGAAGAAAAAGATCGAAGTCAAATAATCCGGTCGCGATCTTCTGATCCCGCAAAGGGGGAGGGCTTGGTGCCTTCCCCCTTTTTTTATGCCAAAAAAGTTACACTACGCCTAAAAAAGGCATATGCATGACACAGAAGATCAAGGATCTGATCACACAGATCGGAAAACTGGAAGAGGAGCTCAAACGGGAGCTCGACAAAGAGGACAATAAGATAGAGGTAACGATCAAAAAGGGGCGTGTCTGGTTCGACAAAGAGACGCTCGCCAGGCAGCGCGCGGAGCTGATCTCGGCACTGCGCTATATCTCCGAATCCCCGATACTCTATATCCTGACGGCGCCGATCATCTATGCGGTGGTGCTTCCGGCACTGGTGCTCGATCTCTTCGTGACGATCTACATGCAGATCAATTTCCGCGTCTACGGCATACCGCGGGTCAAACGCAGCGACTATATCGTCTTTGACCGTCAATATCTGGGCTATCTCAACTGGATCGAGAAGCTCAACTGCCTCTACTGCAGCTATTTCAACGGATTGATGGCCTATGCCGGTGAGGTAGCAGCGCGGACGGAGCAGTTCTGGTGCCCGATCAAGCATGCCAAAAAGATCGCCTATCGCCACCGCTATTATGACAATTTCGTACCCTATGCGGACGAGCACTATCATCAGAAGCTCGAAGCACTGCGCAAGGAGTTGCAGCAGATGGAGAGGGAAGAGGAAGAGAGAGGAGCATAGATGTATACCAAACGAAAAATAGGATTTCTGGAAGCCTACAGTATCGGCGTCGGCGGGATGGTCGGCGGAGGGATTTTCGCGGTACTGGGGCTGACGATCACACTGGCGGGCGGCGGTGCGCCCGTGTCGTTTCTGCTGGCGGGGCTCATCGCGCTGCTGACGACCTACTCCTATATCAAGCTCTCGCTGCGCTATCCGAGTGAGGGCGGTACGATCGAGTTCATCGTGCAGGGGTTCGGCAATACGATCTTCGCCGGCTGGGCCAATACCCTGCTGATGGTCAGCTACATCATCATGCTGGCACTCTATGCCTATGCATTCGGCAGCTACGGATCGGCACTGATTATGGGGCATGAGACGATCTGGCTGGAGCAGCTGCTGATCGTGGCGGTGCTGGTGGTCTTTGTGGGGATCAATCTGATGGGCGCACTGCTGACGGGTCGGGCCGAAGATATCATGGTCTTTGTCAAGCTGGCGATTCTGATCCTCTTCAGTGTGACATGCTTCTTTACGATCGATCCCTCCAAGCTGTCGCTCGATCAGTGGAAATCCCCCGTCGCGATCTTCACGGGAGGATTGATCATCTTTCTGGCGTATGAGGGATTCGAGCTCATCGCCAATACTGCCGCCGACATCAAAGAGCCCGAAAAGAACCTCCCGCGCGCCTATGTCTGGTCGGTGGTATCGGTGATACTGCTCTATGTCGTGGTTTCGTTCGTAGCCGTGGGCAATCTGACGCCTGAGCAGGTGATCAAAGCCAAAGATTACGCACTGGCCGTAGCCGCGGAGCCCTTTTTCGGCAAGGCCGGCTTCATTGTCATCGCGATCGCCGCGATGCTCTCGACCGCTTCGGCGATCAACGCCACCCTCTACGGCGGCGGGCGCGTCACCTATCTGATCGCCAAGTACGGCGAACTGCCGTCCGGCTTCAAGCGCAAGGTCAAAAACGGCTACGAAGGGATGATCATCATCG
The DNA here is from genome assembly GCA_964384355.1 of uncultured Sulfurospirillum sp. Classification (GTDB taxonomy): domain Bacteria; phylum Campylobacterota; class Campylobacteria; order Campylobacterales; family QNZT01; genus QNZT01. Next base: position 3,173 of record CAYLLC010000029.1, read on the forward strand.
GTCTGGCGGCGATTATCTTCGCGACGATGTTCAATCTCGAAAATATCTCGGTCGCGGGGAGCTTCGGATTTCTGACGATTTTCGGGCTGGTCAATCTGGCCAATTTCATCCTCTACGAAGAGACGCAATCGAATCGATGGATCTCACTCTTTGCCTTTCTGGCCTGTCTGGGGTCGGTCGTCGTACTGATCGGGTACAACTTCATCCACAATCCGACATCGCTGGTCTCGACGGTGGTCGTCGTCGTGAGCACCTTTCTATTCAGCTATATCTACCGGGTCTACCGCGATCATGAGCCGCTGGGTGAATACCTCGACAAACGGCTGGCAAAAAAAGAGGAGCAGCAGGAGCAGCAAGCATCCGATACTACAGCAGATCGTGGTCGCGAAAACTGAAGTAGCCCTCTTTTGAGATGATGACATGGTCGAGGAGCTCGATACCCATCAGGCTCCCGACCTCTCTGATCCGTTCGGTGACCCGCTTGTCGGCATCGCTGGGGCGCAGCTGACCGCTGGGGTGGTTGTGTGCGATGATGATCGAAGCGGCACGGTCGCTGATCGCATCGGCAAATACCTCTCTGGGGTGTACGAGACTCTGGTTGAGTGTCCCGATGAATACCACGCGCTGCGCGATGATATGTGAGGCGCCGTCGAGCGTGATCGTCAGAAAATACTCCTGCCGCTTGTGCCGATACTCTGCGAGTGCTTCCCAGACATGCGCTGCAGAGGTGATGCGCCTGTTTTGCTTGATCAGGTAGCGTCTGGAGAGCTCGATCGCGGAGAGAATCTGAGACGCTTTGGCCGGACCCAGCCCGTGAATCTGCTGCAACCGCTCCAGATCGATCCCCTCGAAATCCTTCTCGAAGAGTCTGACGATCTCTTTGGCGAGCGCCAGAACATCTTTGGTTTTCGTACCGCTTCCCAGCAGGATCGCGACAAGCTCATAATCCTTGAGTGCCGCGGGACCTCTGCTGGCCAGTTTTTCGCGAGGTCTGTCCTCTTTGTATCGTGCCTGTAACTTTGTCATACCGGTATATCGGCCGAAGCGTACATGTATGTAACCGCTGTGTCAGTGAAGTGACAGAGCATCGTCGCACTTTCTGGTATAATAAAAGATCATTTCCAAGGATTAAGCGATGGATAAAAAAGCCTACAAAAAAGCGCTCTACGATCTGCAGGTGGAGCTGGTCAAATTCCAAAAGAGCGTGATAGCCGAGGAGAAGAAGGTCTGCATCATCTTCGAGGGGCGCGATGCGGCCGGCAAGGATGGCACGATCAAGCGCTTCACCGAGCATCTGAGTCCGCGTGAGACGCGTGTCGTGGCGCTCTCCAAGCCATCCGACAGAGATCGCAAATCGTGGTATTTTCAGCGCTATGTACCGCATCTACCCAGCGGCGGGGAGATCGTCTTTTTCAACCGCAGCTGGTACAACCGCGCCGGTGTGGAGAAGGTGTTTGGTTTTTGTACGCCGGAGGAGCATAAGCTCTTCATGGAGGAGGTGGGGGATTTCGAGCATCTGCTGACCCGCTCGAAAATGCTCTTTTTCAAATACTACCTCGATATCTCCAAAGAGGAGCAGAAGCGGCGGCTGGATGCGCGCAAAAACGACCCCCTGAAGCAGTGGAAGATCAGCTCTCTGGATGAGAAGGCGCAGGAGAAGTGGGAGGCTTACTCCAAAGCGCGAGACGAGATGTTTGTCAAGACCGATTTCATCTATGCGCCCTGGGTGATCGTCCATACGGATGAAAAGAAGGAGGCGCGTATCCATGTCATGAAGCACTTCCTCTCGCAGGTGGAATACGAAGGCAAAGATGAGAAGAAACTGCTCTACGACAACGATATCGTATTTCCCTTTTCGATGGAGGCGTTGGAGAGCGGAAAAATATTCCCATAAAAGGATAGCTTATGAAACAGATCAACAGAATATTGGCCGTATGCAGCGACTTCGGCAAGTGTGACAGGGTGCTGGAGGTGACGGCAGAGATGGCGAAGCGTCATGGCAGCGGGGTGACGCTGATGTTCGTGGATGAGCCGGCACTCTTCGAGTTGCCCCTGTTTCGCGGGGAGAAGATGCTTGACCACCAAAAGCTCAAAGAGGAGATCGAGGCAAAGGCGCAAAAAGCGGGCATAGAGAATCCCGCTGTGCTCATCTACGAAGGCGATACGCCCGATCGCGTGCAGCTCGAAGCGGAGCGGGAGGCGGACAGTCTGATCATCACGCCCTACGAAGCGGAGATCAGTGCGAAGATCATCGACAAGGTCAGGACGCCGGTGCTCGTGCTCAAGGCAGGACTACACCTCTACTCCCGTGCGGTCGTCGCGATCGATGCGGTGATGCCGCAGCGATGCCTGGAATTTATGCGGCGCTTTTTCGAGGGGGTCGATCTGCATCTCTATCTCGATTTTCAGTATGTGCCGATGCCGTCTGTGGATCCGGTCGCCGAGCCTCTGGATGTGGGGATGGATGCGACGCTCTATACGGAGCTGCTCGATGCGAAACGGGAGGCGTTCGAGGCGTTTTGCAAGGCGCATGATCTGAAAGGGAGCTTCGAGATCGGAGAATCGGGAATCGACGAAGATGTGGCGGCTTTTGTCAAAAAGCAGGATGCCGATCTGCTGGTGCTCGCACCGCTGGATCACGATACGATCCTCGGTGATGCCGTCGCCGATATACTCGAATCGGTTCCGACAGACACTCTGGTCTGTTTCGAGTCATGAGCACGGTCAAGATAGCGACCTTCAATGTCAATTCGATCCGTTCGCGGGTCGATCTGATCACGACATGGCTGGCGGAGAAGAACCCGGTCGATATCCTCTGCATGCAGGAGCTCAAGTGCGAGGCGGAGCAGTTTCCGACAGAAGCGTTCGAAGAGCTGGGATACCGTGTGGCGATCAACGGGCAGAAGCGCTACAACGGCGTCGCGGTCTGCTCGAAACTGCCGATAGCGGAGGTCAAAACCGAGTTCGGTGTCGATGTGCTCGATCGCGAAAAGCGGCTCATTCAGACCGTGATCGAAGGTGTCGCGATACTCAATGTCTACGCACCGCACGGAGAGAGTGACGAAACGCATCCCAAGCATCTCTACAAAATGGCCTTTTACGATGCACTGCGGGAGTATGTCGATGCACTGCGCGAGAAGCATGCGCGGGTAGTCGTGCTCGGAGACATGAATGTCGCGCTCGAGGATCAGGATGTCTACGACCCCTCGCTATTTGCGGGGAGGGTAGGCTTCCTGGAGAGTGAGAAGCGCAAGCTCAGAAGCCTGATCGATACGGGGCTGAGAGACTGCTACCGCATGAAGTATCCCGATACCAAATCCTTCACATGGTGGGACTACCGCACGGCCGGTATCTGGCGGGATGAGGGGATGCGCATCGACTATATCCTCGCGACGGATGCGGTGGTGCAGATGTGTGAGGATATCGGTGTCGATCTCTGGACCAGACGCCGCCGCACGCCGACACCGAGCGATCATGCACCGCTGGTAGGCACGCTCCGCTTAGCGTAAGAGTTTTCCGATCCAGAGCTTGAAGAGCAGCGAGGGCCTGGAGGTGTAGCCGACATCGGTAAAGACGAGGCTGCCCTTGTCGTTGTAGAGAAAGGTGGTGGGAAAGGTATCGACGCCGAATCTCTGCGCGATGGCGCCGTCTGCGTCGTTGACGACGGGGAAATCGAGGTGATGTGTCTGCATGAACGCTCTCAGATCGGCATCGCTGCCGCTGTTGACCGCGACGGCGATGACTTGATAGTTTTTGGAGAGATCGTCGATGACGGGGGAGCTCATCTTGCAGATGGGACACCAGCTGCCCCAGAAGTAGAGCACGAGCGGCTTGCCGCCGTAATCGGCGAGGTTGGTGCGGTTGCCGTCAAGCAGCGTCAGCTGGAGATTGGGAAGCGTTTCGTCGACGATGTCGGGTTTTCTGATATAGCTGACGATATTGGCGACGATGACCAGCATGAGCGTCAGCTTGAGCAGCTCGATCAGTACGGTTTTGGGAGAGAATCGCAGCTTTTTCATCCCGCTTTGAAGCTCGCTTTGCTTTTGCACAGATCGGTCATGAAGCACTCGGTATCGCACTTGGGATTTTTGGCGGTGCAGATGTAGCGCCCGAAGAGCACCATCGCCTGATGCAGGATGTGCAGATCGGTTTTGAAGGCTTTGACCAGATCCGCTTCGGTCTTTTCGACGGTCTTGGCGTCGCTGAGCCCCAGTCGGTGCGCGACGCGAAAGACATGCGTATCGACGGCCATCAGATTGGCCTGGGTATATTCGATCATGACGACATGCGCCGTCTTCTGGCCGACACCTGCGAGCTTGACCAGCTCCTTCTCATCCAGCGGTATCTCGCCGCCGTAGTTCTCCACGACGCTCTGCGCCATTTTGATCAGGTTTTTGGCTTTGTTGTTGAAGAAGGAGCATGTCTTGATCAGCTCGCGTACATCGTCGAGATCCGCTCTGGCCAGATCGGCGGGGGTGGGGTACTTCGCAAAGAGTGCAGGGGTGATGAGATTGACCCGTTTGTCGGTGCACTGTGCGGAGAGCATGACGGAGACGAGCAGTTCGTAGAGATTGCGGTAGTGCAGCTCCGTCTTGGCTTCACGGTAGTGCTCGATGAAGCGCTTGCGTATCTCCTCGATCTCTTTTTTGGTCGCTTTGATCGCCATATCATTTTCCTTTGTATGTGACGGTTATCGGTTCGCTGTAGTTGGGGACATCGTCATAGGTGAATACCGTGTAGTATTTGTCGATTTTGGTCGAGCCGAAATTGTCGTAGGTGTAGTTGTCGCCACCGGCATAGAGTTTGACCCCGTCGTAGGGGTTTTTGGGCGGATGAAAACGGTTGCGTACGACATAGGCTCCGACGAAACTATCATCTTTCGGATTCTCCCATGTGAGCTTGACCATTCCTTTGTCGATGGAGGTCTTGAGGTTGGCGGCCGGCGGCGGTGCGAATTTGCGTCGTCTGATATATTTGATGACCAGTTTGACCTCCTGGTCGTTCGATCTGCTGTACCAGTCGACGATGTGGTTTTTGGCATCTCCTGCGGTGGTCGCTTTGACGACGAATCTGGCGGATTTCTCCTCTTTGTGAAACTTTTCGAGCTCGAGTTTGCTGAGCGTGTCGAAGAGGAAATAGTGTTTGCTCTTCTTCTTCAGATCCGCGAGACTCACTTCGTAGCCGATAAATTCGATTCTCTCGCGGTTTCTGATCGCTTCGTAGTCGCTGCTCTGTGTGTCGACGAATTCGATATTGTATCGGGTATCGATGGAGAGTTTGGGTTTGTTCTTGTTCTGGATGACGATATAGGCATCGGTGATGACGGTCGTATCCGGATCGGGCAGCGTATCGAGCCCGAACTCCATGTAACCGTAAATCTTCTCACCCTCTTTGTCGAAACCGCATGCGAGCTGATCGGTGACGGTCTTCTCTCTGGAAATGGTACTGATCAGTTTGGGTTCTATCTCGAGTTTGGTCGGGGGGAGTGTATATTTGATATCCAGATGGGGGCGATAGTGTATGCCGCCGCCGAAGGGACCGTATCCCAGATCGAACTGCATCATCTGTGAATCGCGTCCCAGAGGGAGCCTGGTGGGCCCCTGAAAACGAAAGAGCACTTTTTTGTGCGGTATCTCATGGGCGAGCAGCTCCTTCTCGTAGTCGTTGAAGCGCCACTCTCTCCAGATGCCCTGTGTGAGCTTTTCGGAGGGGATCGTCTCACCCAGTGTCTGGATGATCTCCGCTTCATGGATCTGCTTGAAATCGGTGATCTCGCTGACGCTCTCCTGATCGACAAAAGAGATCGACCACTCACCATATTTTTCGATTTTGACATTGACGCGATTCATCGGATAGAGTGAGATGGAGGCCTCCTGAATGATCGCGTTTTCGGGTATATTCGCCAGAGAAAAGGCCATGACGCCGTAGCTGATCCCTTTGGATTGGTTGATACCGACGAAGAGAGAGTTTTTGCCGAAGTGCTCGCGGTTCTGCTCGACGGTCTTCTCCGCGACATATCCGATCTCGGAGGGGAGGGGGAAGATCGTTTTGGAGAATTCGTCGCGCTCCAGGAGTGTCTGGACCTTCAGCTGCGGTGCGAAGGGTGATTTGACATTGGTGACCGGGTCGATAGCCCGTATATAGTAGAAATACTCCGTACCGCTCTGCAGCTCGATATCATGAAATCTGTTTTCCGCTGTGGTGGCGATCAGGTTCTCTTCACGACATGCATGCTTGTGGCGGGTGCTGCGGTAGATCTTGTAGAAGGTACCGGGGCGTCGGTGTGCCTCATGCTCCCATGCCAGTGTGACGGTGTCGCTTCCGAAGGATTCGATATGAAAGTTCTCTACACGATCGAGTGAAAAGGTGGTGTAGTTTTTGGCTTCGGAGAGGGCGTAGAGCAGGGCGGGGATGTTTTCGTGGATACTTTCGGTCATGTTCTGCATGTAGTCGGGGATGTTGCGCGTGCCGACTTCGACGACTACGGCGATGATCCCTCTGGAGTAGTAGTATTCGCGTCCGCTACCGCTGATCAGTTTGGTCGGCGGTTTGCCGCGGTGTATGCCGTACGCTCTGCCGGTCACCTTTTTGATCTCGTAGTTCATATTCGCACAGAGGACATTGAGGTCGGTCCCTTCGATCTCTGCTTCGTGGTTGAATTTGTGCGCCGGGAAAAAGACATTTCCCTGAGAGTGGTAGTCGAGTGCAATCGTGATGTTGGGGTGGTTGTCCACGAACGCTTTGATCGCTCTGGTCTCGGGCTCGGAGAATGGCTCCGGTCCGCCGTAGACATTGGATGAGGTGTCTTTGATTTTGGTGAATCCTACGCTGAAGTTTCGATTGAGATCGACACCGTAGGTGCCATCTTTGTTGTTGCGTCTGTTTTTGCGCCAGAAGGAGAAGTGCGTACGCGAATATTCGAAACCATCGGGATTGAGGCAGGGGACCATGTAGAGGGTATTTTTGGTCAAGGCGGCCCGGATTTTCGGGTCGTTCTGATAATTTTTGAGGATATGGTCGATAAAGGCGACTCCCAGCTCGTTTCCGATCCATTCGCGTGCATGGATCGTCCCGGTATAGAGCAGTGCCGGTTTGAGATCGGCATTTTCGACTCCGAGTGTGACGGTGGCGAGTACGATATCCCGCCCTTCCCAGGTTGTACCGATCGTCTCTGTCGTGATCAGGTTGGGATAGTTTTTGACACACGATTTTAAAAATGCGATCGTTTCGTCGTATGATTTGTATTGTTGTTTCATAATACTCCGGACTTATCTAAAATATGGTCGCTGATTATACCATAGGGGGAGAGGATTTTCAAAAGCGGTGTGGGGAGAGCACCCCCCCGGACACTTATGCGAGTCCGAGGATCTGCTTGAATCTCTTCCACCCTTTTTTCAGTTTTTTGATCGATTTGGTTTTGAGGTCGGCGATCTCGGCCAGCTTTTCGGGCTCTTTTTCGAGTGTCTGGATCAACTCCTCTTTTCCGATTTCATCTATCATCTTCTTGGCTTTTTTCTTGCCGACGCCTTTTCCTTTGGCGGCGGTGGAGAGGTATTCGAAGAAAGCTTCGTCGCTGATCTCTTCGGTATTGATCGCCGATTCGTCGCCCGATGGCTGCTCTGCGAGCTCCATCGTCTTGATGTTTTTGAGTCGGTATCTATCCTGATAGTTCCACTTTTCACTCGGCCACTCTTCGTAGTCACGGTCTTCGGTGTTGTGCATCGGATAGAGTGAATCGAGTTCGAAGACCTCTTTTTCACCTTCGACGGTGCCTTTGCGCTTCTTGAGGAAATATTCACCGTCGAAGCTGGGTGTATATTTGCCGAAGGTGATGTAGCGCATCGTGCGCAGGAGCGAGCTGTCGATTTTGCCCAGCTCCTCCCAGTTGTAGAGTGGAATGTTTGGCTGGGGGAATCTGCCGTCGCTGAGTTTCCACATCAGGTATTGCCCGATCCAGTCGCGAATGTACGGAAATGCGGCAAAAGCCGTCGCACACTCCAGAATACGAAACTTGCCATCTTTTCCGACAGCGACATCGCATGCCCAGTACTCGGCATTGGCCGCTTTGGAGACTTTGACGGCGAGATCGAGCAGCTCTTTGGGGACATTCTGATAATCCATACTACCGCCCTGACTGGTGTTGGTCAGCCACTCTCCTTCGGGCGGTCTTCTCCAGAAGGCGCAGACCGGCTTGTGCCCGATCAGCATGACGCGCACATCCGCTTCCATCGGGACAAAGTCCTGCATGTACATCGGATGGTATTTTTTGGTATCGAAGAGCTTTTTCGCTTCCGCTTTGGAGTCTACTTTGTGGACGAAGTATCCGCCGTAATTGGAGGGACCGTAACTCTTCTTGACGATTTTCGGATAGTCGGTATTTTCGAGAAATTCATATCCCTTTTTGCGATCGTAGAAGATATAGGTCTTGGGGACCGGAATATCGTATTTCCAGCAAAATCGTGTGACATTCTCTTTGGATTTGTTGGCGAACTGTGTATCCAGCGAGGGGATGAATCGGACATGCGGAAGCTCTCGGGCGATCTCACGGAATGTTTCGTACGCCGTCGCGGGGATATTGCCGATCAGGACATCGATCTTTTTGCGTTTGACCTCTTTGATGAAGCGATCTTTGTCGTTTTTCCAGTGGTAGGTGACGGTTTCGATCTTGTCCGGCCAGCCGCGGAAGTTGGAGTGATCGAAAAAACGCAACACATAGTCGAGGTAGAGGAAGCCTAGTTTCGGAAGTCTCTTTTTG
>CAYLLC010000029.1:12027-17658 GCA_964384355.1 uncultured Sulfurospirillum sp.
TTGACTTCCAGAACGACATAGGTTTCATGCTCCTGATCGTAGATGAGGTCGACACCTGCGATATCCAGACCGCATACCTCCGTCGCCTTTTTCGCGATGGCGACGACATCGTCGTCCGGCTCCCTCAAAAAGATCGAACCGCCGCTGGTGATATTGGTCTTCCAGTTGTCTTTGGGTGCTTTGCGGCCATAACATGAGACGAATTCGCCGTCGACGATATCGATCCGGAAGTCCGTATTGTCGTACTGGATGAAACGCTCGACATAGAAGTATCGGATATCGGTCTGATTCAGAAACGGCAGCAGCATGTCGAGGGCCGCTTCGTTTTCGATCTTGACCAGCCCCATGCCGCCCCAGCCGTCGGTGGGTTTGTAGACGATTTTGCCGCCCCATTCTCGGAGGATATCTTTGAGCCCCTGTACATCGTCTCGGTGGCAGAGCATGTAGTCGGCCGTCTTGATACCGTGGCGTCTGAGCATATGTGCGGTTTTGAACTTGTCCTCGCTGAGGGCGAAAGCGTCGAAGCTGTTGATCGTCGGAATCACACGGTTGAGGGTTTCGTAGAGGTAGACTTGATACTGGGTCTGTTCGCCGGCGTTGTAGGAGAAGAAGAGGTCGAGCTCCTCCATCACGCTGTTTCGACATACGATTTTGCCGTCGCGGGCGATGGCATGTCTGAGATTGAGATCGGGTATGGTTGAGATACCGCGTTCTTTGAGTCGATCTATCAGTTTTTTCTGAATCTGATCACCGCCGCTGTTCTGGTACATCCACATACCTATTCTGGGGCTTGACACGGAGTTCCTTTAAAAAATAAATGTAGTTGTAATTATAGGGAAAATTTGGTTAAAAATTTCTGTATCAGGTCGTCGGAAGTGCGCTGTTTTCGATATTTTGAGCAGATTCTGCCGAATATTGAGTGACTTCGGCAGAAAAATATGCTTTGGGCATCAACTGGCCAGTGAAATTTCGCGCTCTTCATCGGTGAAGAGTTTGCGCCGCAACTGTTTGAATCTGTTGAGAAACGAGGTGTTGACCATTCCGTCGATGTAGTCATGCCAGCTCTCTCCCCGCTCTTCGAGAAGGCCGAGAAGATATTTGTAGGAAGCTTCGAGCCCGCTCTCTTTCTCGATCAGAGAGAGTCTGTTGTAGAGTTGCTCGATCCTGGGGAGGGCATGCTTGGGTGCGGCGTTGTGATAGACGAAATAACCCTGCACTTCATCGATCGCTTTGTTGACTTTGACATGGTACTCGCCTGCAGCCCAGTAGTATCTGCCGTCCTTCGCCAGATTTTTGACGACGATATAGATGTTTTTGCGTCGATGCAGATGCTCCCAGAGCAGTTCGAAGATCGCGCCGGGCATATCGGGATGGCGCACGATACTGTGCGGTTTGCCGATGAGTTCGTTCTCCCGATAGCCGCTCACTTCCGTGAAGTATGGGTTGCAGTATTCGATGATACCGTGTGCATCCGTTTTGCTGAGGAGATATTTTTTGGGATGAAGTATGATCTCCTCGTCGACGGGGGCAGGTTTGTTCAGCGGTATTTTCTGATAACCCTCCTTGAGTTTGTCATAATCTCTGGGAAGTGTTAAATCTCTCTTTTCGTATTTGAGTGTAGCAGACATCAAAAAACCTTTATTACAATAAAATTTTGTTTCTTTTATTGTAATTCGGTTTTTCGACAAAAAAATTTAGCGTGATCTCTTTCTGATACGATTTACGCCTCTTCGGAGGGGCGTTTGTAACTCAAAAACTCTTCGATATTGTATTTGCTGCGATGTTCGGGCGTCATGAGGTGAATCATCATGTCCCCCAGATCGATGACCGTCCAATCTTCGCTCTCTTCGGTATAGAGGATCTTCTCTCCGAGTGACTTGATCACCGGTTTGAGGTAGTCCAGCAGTGCGGCGCCGTGCTTTTGGCCGAGGGTGGAGGCGATGATGACATCGTCGACGAGATAATCTTTGCCCCGCATGTCGAACGCTTCGATATTTTCCGCTTTTTTTTCATCGAGCAGTGCGACGATCGTTTCAATTCTCTTTTGCATTGTTCTCCTTGGTTTGGTAATAGTTCCATATCTCTTCGGCTATGCTTTCGGGAAGCAGCTTTTTGTCGAGATGCTCTCTGAGCTTGGTAGAGCTTATATTAGCATGTAGTTTCAGTTTTTGCAAATCGTCGGGGACGGGGATGTCGTCGCGTGTGACGACGACAAACTCCACCAACCTCTTCAGCGTTTCGTAATCTTTCCATTTGTGGAGTGTATCGAGGTTGTCCGCTCCGATGATGAGGTAGATTTTCTCGAGAGGATAGTTTTTTTGCAGGTATCGGATCGTCTCGATCGTCGGTACGGGGCGGTTCTGTTTCAGCTCATAATCGATCAACTTCGTTTTTGGATATGGCAAAAGTAACTTTTTTACCCACTTGTAACGCAAATGCGGCGGTGCGAAAAATTTTTTTTTGAAGGGATTCAGATAGGTCGGAACGACGAAAAGTACGTCTATATCGAGCTTTTCGAGGGCTTTTTGGATGATTTTTTCGTGTCCGATGTGTGGAGGATCGAAACTCCCTCCGAAAACTGCCGCTCTCATTTAAACTGATTTAAACCTTTTTTAACTTAAAATATTAATATAAAATATTCTCTGGATATTTTCATACAAAAGAATTGTACATAAAATTTACTATAAGGGGTATGAATGGCTTTGAAAGTGGCTATCACCGGTTTTGGGCGTATAGGCAGATGTGTGGCGAGGATTCTGAACGATCGTGACGATATCGAACTGGTAGCGGTCAACGACACGACCGATCGCGAGATGACGAAATATCTGCTCAAGTATGACAGCGTGCATGGTACATTCGACGATACGGTCGAGATTCTCGAAGATGACTATATGCAGATCGGAAAATCGAAAGTCAAATTTCTCAACGACAGAGATCCCAAAAATCTCGATTTCGCCAAGTACGGTGCCGAGGTGCTGCTGGAGTGTACGGGTGCATTCTACACGCAGGAGAAGTCGCAGCCCTATATCGACAACGGCATCAAAAAGGTCGTCTTCTCCGCTCCGGCCAAAGATGACGCGACGGCGACATTCGTGATGGGTGTCAACGAAGATCAATATGCAGGGCAGAAGATCATCTCCAACGCCAGCTGTACGACCAACTGCCTCGCACCCGTGACGAAAGTGATCGACGACGCTTTCGGCATCGAAAAGGGATTGGTGACGACGGTGCACTCCTACACCAACGATCAGAATATTCTGGATGTCAAACACAAAAAAGATCCCAGACGCGCCCGTGCGGCGGCGGTCAATATGATTCCGACCACGACGGGAGCGGCCAAAGCGATCGGGCTCGTGATGCCGCACCTCAAAGGGAAGCTCAACGGACAGTCCATTCGCGTCCCGACACCGGATGTATCGATGATCGACCTGAATGTCATGGTCAAAAAAGAGACGACCAAAGAGGAGGTCAATGCGGCATTCGAAGCGGCGCAGAACGGTGCGATGCGAGACTATATCCTGGTCGATCATGACAAGAGGGTCTCTTCCGATTTCATCGGCTGTCCCATCAGCGCGATCGTCGCAGGGGATCTGACGCAGGTGATCGACGGGAACTTCGTCAAGGTGATGGCATGGTATGACAACGAGTGGGGTTACAGCTGCAGGCTGATCGACATGGCGGCGCATGTGGCGAAATCGTAAAACAACTGAATAAGGAAGGCAATGGAACTATTATCGATCAAAGAACTGGATTTGGATGGGCAGCGGGTACTGATTCGCTGTGATTTTAACGTGCCGAAAGATGAATTTGGCAATATCAGTGACGACAGGAGAATCAGATCCGCTCTGCCGACGATCCGTTACTGCCTCGATCATGACTGCAAAATCATACTGGCCAGCCACTTCGGCCGTCCCAAACCGGGTGAGTGGAACGAAGAGCAGGATTCGCTCAAGCCGGTCGCCAAGCGACTCCATTCGCTGCTGAAGATGGAGATCGAGATGGCCGACAATGTCGTCGGTGACGATACGATCGCCAAGGCACATGCACTCAACAGCGGTGAGATTCTGCTGCTGGAGAATCTGCGCTACAATCCCGGCGAGACGGCCAACGACGAAGAGTTCGCATCCCGACTCGCCTCTATGGCCGATTTCTACATCAACGATGCGTTCGGTGCAAGCCACAGAAAGCATGCGTCGATCTATGCACTGCCTGCACTCTTCGACAAAGCGCACAAGGCAGCCGGCTTTCTGATGCAAAAAGAGGTCAACTTCTTCTACAAATCGGTCATGAATCCGGTGCGTCCGTTTGTCGCCGTCGTCGGCGGCAGCAAAGTCTCCGGCAAGCTGCAGGCACTGGTAAACCTGATCGACAAGATCGACAAGCTGATCATCGGCGGGGGCATGGCGTTTACCTTCCTCAAGGCGCAGGGGTATGAAGTAGGGAACTCTCTGGTCGAAGACCATCTGATCGAAGATGCCAAAAAGATCATCTATCGTGCGATGGGACGCGGTGTCAAACTCTACCTTCCGGTCGATCTGGTGGTTTCGCCCGAGCTCAGCGATACGGCACCGGTGAAGTTCCTGCCGATTCAGGAGATTCCCGAGGAGTGGATGGGGCTGGATATCGGTCCGGCGACCAACCGTCTCTTCCGTGAGGCGCTCAACGATGCGCAGACGATTCTCTGGAACGGCCCGATGGGTGTCTATGAGATGGACAAATACTCCAAAGGCTCTCTGATGATGAGTCACTATATCGCCGAATCGCATGCGACGACGATCGTCGGCGGCGGTGATACGGCGGATGTCGTGCAGCGTGCAGGAGATATCGACGAGATGACCTTCATCTCCACGGGCGGCGGTGCGAGTCTGGAGCTGCTGGAGGGCAAGATGCTCCCCGGTATCGAAGCGGTCCGAAAGGCCGGATAGATGATCATCGCCTCCAACTTCAAGACCAACCACACCCGATCCTCCACCCGATCCTATATGGAGCGGCTGGCTGCCTTCGTCGAAGCGAAGGGCAGCGCTCAGGATATCCTCGTATTTCCTCCTGCGACGGCTCTGGATCGCTTCGCACTGCCCGAGCATGTCAGGGTAGGAGTACAAAACGCCTATCCGATCGAAAAAGGCTCCTGTACCGGAGAGATCGGGCTGGAGCAGATCGATGAATTCGGGCTCAGGACGATCCTGATCGGGCATAGCGAGAGGCGGCATGTACTGGGTGAGAGTCAGGAACTCTGCGCCCGAAAATATGACTATTTCAAAGGGCAGGGATTCGAGATCGTCTACTGTATCGGTGAGCCTCAGGAAGTACGCGAAGAGGGGATCGAGGCGGTGATCGCCTACAACAGGGCGCAGCTGGAGGGCATCGATCTCTCCTATGAGAAGCTGATCGTCGCCTACGAGCCGGTCTGGGCGATCGGGACCGGATTGAGTGCATCTGTGGAACAGATATCCGAGACACTGACGAGACTCAGAGCCTATATCACGGCACCGCTGCTTTATGGAGGGAGTGTCAAGCCTGCCAATACGGCGGAGATTCTGCAGATCGAGCACTGTGACGGTGTCCTGATCGGGACGGCAAGCTGGGATGTCGAACAGTTTTGCGAGATGATCGCGATCGCCGACGGGTTGG
>CAYLLC010000030.1:0-15949 GCA_964384355.1 uncultured Sulfurospirillum sp.
CTGCCGTAGGCGATATCCGCCTTCTGCTTGCCGAACGTGAAGCCGTCGATTCGGGTGCCATCCGGGGCGAAGAGCGCGACCGCTTCACCTTTGTTTTTGAATTTGAAGTTGGTATGGTGTGCCAGGAGGCTGCTGTTTTTGCCATCCGCCCAGATCAATATATAGCCGTGTGCCGGCACGATCGTCCCCTCCGGAACGGTCCACTTCACCTTCGACATCTTGTCGCTCAGACCGTATCCGCCGATATCCATCGCTTTGGATCCGCTGTTGTGCAGCTCGATATAGTCCGAAAAGGCCGAATAGTCGGGATCGATGATCGTATGGGCGTTGGCCGCGAGGATCTCCGAGATCTCCAGATGTGCCGGTGCCTGTCCCTCTTCGACGCGGAAGGGATAATAGTCGCGCTCTTTGTAGCTGCCATGCGTAAAGGCGCGCACTTCGTACTCCGATGCCTCATCGAGCGCGGGAAAGGTGAAATCCCCCTCCTTTTTGCCATGCAGCACGATTTTATAGACGACATTTTCCGGCGTATCGTCATCGAAAGCGTAGAAGATCCCGATCCAGTCGTCGTCGTTGCCCGGCATTCCGGATACATGTACCGTGATCGGCTCTCCCGTGCGATAACGTTGCTGCGAGGCACGAATCTGTACCTGTGCCTCTTTTTGCTTCACATGCAGAGCGCTTTTCGCTTTTACCTTGTAGTTGTTTTTCGTAAAGGCCCGGACTTCATACGCAGCCGCATCGGAAGGCGCATCGAAAGTCACCGTTGCATCGGGTGCATCCGTGACGAAACTGTACGAGAGGATATTTTTTGCCTTGCTTGCATCATCGGCATAAAAGAGCCCTACCCAGTTGCAGTCACGCGTCTTTTTGCGTCGTTTCGGCTTTCGCCCTTCACCGGACTTTTCACCCGATAGTCGGCAATTTTCCGCTTCGGGCAACCCTGCTACGGATACGACGATCTTATCCCCCGGGCTATATTCACTCTGAGAGGTGTGCACTTCAACGGCATGCAGCATACCCATTGCCAGTAAAATCCCTAACGCTGTTTTTATGATCAACTGCATGCGACTATCCTTCACTCATTGTTTTGAAACGATCCAACGGTATTTTGCGATCCAGTGTAAAATCGGGGCCGAAAAAATGGATATTGACATCATCCCCGACAAATTTCATCTCCAGTCTCTCCTGATAATTGGAGAGCGTGATTTTTGCGAGTCTGCCGGATTTGTAAAACGAATCGAGATGATATGCGTGCATCGACACATCCTCAGTACCATTGCCCGGAAGCGTGACCGGCATTATCTCAGCCGCATGCTCGGCATCGGTGACTTTGCGATAGCACCACGATGCGACATCGGTGTAGTTTCCTTTGGTGAGCAATGCCGTTGCACGCATCGTTTTCGATGCTACGGCATGCTTCTCTCCCTGCGAGGGACTTTTTCCGCTGCCACAACCGACAGCAAACAGCGCTATCAAACCAAACCATACCACGCGTATAACAGATTGCAAGAGTGATCCTTTGTAGAGATTCATATCAACATATCGACTAAATACGAAATCCGTTTACTGCCCCGGAATCGCTTTGGGGTTGCGACACCACTCGATGATTTTCGCTCCCGTCGTCATGCGTACCGCATCTTTGGAAAGCGCATAATCGATAAAGGTGCTCAGTGCAGCCTGCATCTCGTCTGCCGTAGCGTTGGGGGCATTGTCATCTGCCCATGCATCGGTATAGTACTGCGAGTGCAGACCGACCATAAAGGGTGCATGATTGCCCTTGAGATGCAGATCGAGGTTATACTCGAGTATGCCCGTAAACTCAGCTGGATGCAATGCAGCCATATTCCAGAGCTGATAATCCAGTCCCGTGATCTTATGATCCTCCAGATAGGGCATCCGCTCCAGAATCCGATCCCACAGGCCGGGCTCGATACCATATTTGCTGCACTCCTCATCCGTAGGAATCATGAAAGGAGCCAGAGGCAACTCCCACAATCCGGCTACCGGCTCTATCTCCACATGTTCGCTGTTGTCGGGATTGCCGTACCAGCTCTCATCATGGCCCGGAGAGCCGCCATCCAGCGGATAGGGCCATCTGAAATTGGTTCCGTCAAACTCGCTGCTGTAACCGTCCTCGATCGAGCAGTCATAGAGGAACCCCTCCGCTTTCAATACCTTCAGAGAATTTGTCGTATAGAGCAGATAAGGTGTGCGAAAACCTTTGATTTTGGTGCCATTCACCCCTGCCAACTGCTCGAGGTCGGTGCGCGCCTGTACGATATGCAAACGCCAGTCATCGTATGCATCTTCACGGATACGTCTGAAAAAGCCATCTTCGCTATCGTCGGTATTGAGGTGCTGCATATGGTCGTCGGTATGGTCTCCGATCTCATTGCCGCTCTCCCGCAGCCGCTGCATCGCCGCAAGCAGCGTGTCGGGATCGTCGTCATGATACGTTTTCATCCCAACCGTATTACAATAGAAGCTTACCCTCGCACTGCTGCCGTCCCGGTTGGTTTTGTCCTGCATCGTATCTACCATCCAGTCGATACCTTCACCGATCGTATTGTCATCGAATCCAAGCACGACGAACTGCGGCACTTGCGACGCCGACAGATTTCCCGGAGGGAGTGCGGATGCGACCGGATAGTTATAACATCCGCTGGCACTCAGACGCACGCCGTCGATCAGCAATTTGCCGCTGTGTGTCTCCGCAGATGACCAGATCCACACTTCGGCGTATCTGGTACCGGGAGGCGTAGTGTCATTGATCGTAAACGCCTTGTAGCTGCTGCTGTCGGCCATATAGCGATCTTTGGAGAGAAGCGTATGGTAATCTTTGTCGTAAAATACCAGCCCCGCCCAGATACCGTCGGTCTTGCCCGATGTCTTATAAAAGCCGTGAAATTGATAGGTCTCTGCATGATCTGGCAGCAGTTGGGTCATCTGATCGATACCGCCGTTTCGCACAAAGAGTGCTTTTGCGCTGCGGTACCCCTGCGCCGTACCATGCGTACCGTAGACATTCCAGTATTTGGTATCGGTCTCAAATTCAGGATTTTGCAGATAGTTGCACACTGTCACCGGCTGCGGCTTTTCGACGACGGTAAAGGGATAGAAATACTTCTCGTCAAATTTACCGTCGAAAAACGCTCTGACCTCATATTCACCCGGTGCACTCAGCGCAGGCAAGACGACATCACCCGATTTCCGGCCGCCTGTTTCCACCTTTTCGAGCAACGCATCGGGCGTGCTGTCGTCATACGCACTGAAGATACCGATCCAGTCGTGACTGTTCCCGGGAAAACCCGTAAAATGCACTTTGATATCCTGATCGTTTTCATACTGCGCCTGTGACGTTTTCAGCGTCGTTTTATTCAGAGCCTGTTTGACTTGAAACGGAGCGAAGCCCTTCTCTTTGAAGTTGTTACGATAGAAGATGCGCGCTTCATACTCACCGGCATGGTCCAGACCCGGGAAAACGAACCGATAATCGCGTAGATTGCCCGGTGCATAGGCGAATGCGATCAGATTCTCCGCACTGTCGTCGTCATAGGCATAAAAGATTCCGACCCAGTTGCAGTCGTTGTTCTCTTTTCGCTGACTCGGATCATCGGGGCACCTTTTGGTTTTTCGCATTTTCGTGACATCGACTGCGATCGACTCGTTGCTCCGGTAGAGCGATTTGTCAGTATCGATATGCACTTTGGCATGCACAGAGAGCACCAATCCCGCCAATACAACCGCTGTTTTAAAAAATTTCATCACGACTCCTTCGAACCGACAAACTGCTCATACGAGACTGTTTCGGAGGTGACATATCCAGGCATTTGCATCACTATATTGACATTGCCGTCGCGCAGGAACCTGACACGAATCTCAGTATTGTAGTTTTTCAGCACCATCGATTTGATCGCGTGGTCCTTTTGATCGAAAGTGACCGTATAGGGTAGCATCTTGCTTCCATGCGCCGGGGTTGTACCGGGTATCGGGACATCGTATCTGTAGTCTGAAGCATTGGCCACATTGCGACGGTTGTAAGCGAACCGTGCCACATCGATATAGTTACCTTTGGTAATACGCGACAGAAGCGATCTTGTCTGCAGTGTACCGGCATCCGTTTTGGCACCTGCAGCATGTGTGGACGAACCACTCCCGCACCCAATAAAAAACAGCACCCAAAATATGGAGAAAAGTGAAATAAAACGCATCATAATCTTTAAATATCCTTCTAAATTTTTATTTCAATATAGCTTTTGATTTTCATTTTGTCAATTTATTTTGTCTTTTTAAGAAATATAGTAATAATATAGATACTTTTCGTATCAAAAAATAGCTCCGAGACGCTCGATAAACCAGAATGCCGAAGTGACACCTATTCCGTAAAGTGTCACTTTGCGTATCTGCCCGACATAGTATCGTCCAAATTTCGAAAAGATATAGCTCAGCCCCAGAATCGAAGCGATGAAGAGCAGTTGTCCTATTTCGACACCTGCATTGAAGAGAAACAGTGCCCCGATACGATGCTCAGAAGGTATTCCGACCTCCCGCAGCGCTGTGGCAAATCCCATTCCATGAATCAGACCGAAGAGCAATGCGACGATCCATGGGAAGCGATAAGTCAGCGTCTCTTTATCTTCTGTGAGAATTTCCCGGGCAAGGAAGATGATACTCAGTGCGATCAGTGCCTCGTCGTATGCGACGCTGAAGTGTATCAGACCAAAGGTCGCCAGACCGAGTGTCACGGAGTGCGCAATCGTAAATGCCGTAATCGTCGCCAACAGACGACGCATGCTCTCTATCAGCAACAGAAGGGAGAGGACAAAGAGGAGATGATCATATCCGGTCAGGATATGCATAATCCCCATCCGTACAAAATCGATCACCTCTCGGACGGAATCCGTGCGCTTAAGCGAGATGTAGGGGTTGGAAGCGGTCACCAGTATCGGTTTCAGATCCGTTTCACTGCTGTGATATGTAAATATGACACCGATATCACGCTCTCTCAAATTGGCTATATGCACCTGCATATGTGCCATCGCGGCAGCATCACAGACGATCTTCGCCGTTTTGATCTGATAGCCTTTTCGGATAAATTGCCGTTGCGGATAGAGGATACACCCCTGCGGAAATTCGATCTTCAGATCCTCTTTGCCCAGATCTTTCAACGGCTTTTTGACCTGCATCGAAAAACTGTTTTGGTCCATCTGCTGCACCTGCAGATAGGAAAGCGCCGTCTGATGCGCCCAGAGCATGCCTGTCGCCGCATCCCAAAAGAGTATCAGGAAGAGCTTGACAACCGTACGCATCAGGAACCATCCCCGCCGTATCGGCTGCCAAGCTGCCGCAGACGCTCACTGAGCCGGGTACGGCATCGGTCGGCGAGATAATCTTCTCTGACGCGTTGTCGCACCGCATCAAATGGTGCCACACTCCCTCCCTCATGCTGCATGATATAGATGAGCGAGACACCCTTGCCGGAGATCAACGGTCCGTACCATATACCGGTGCGAAACAGACGCAACTGTTTGTAAAAACCTTTTCCGTATGCCTCTCTGATCTGCTCTGCGCAGCCTCTGTGCACACCGCTGTCGGGTCCCTGATCTCCAAACGATCCGGCCTGACCGGGATCGACATGTGCCTCACGCAGCAGTTGCAGAAGCTGCTGCGCTTTCTGCATAGGATCACGCCTTGAGAGCGACACGAAGACCTCTGCATAACGGTAACATCCATCTACACGATAATCCTCTGCATGGTTACGATAGTAGTCGTGCAAGACCTCATCCGTTACTGTTTGCGGTTTCGCACTGTCGCATAACCATGCACGCTCTTTGGCAAGCAGCCGCTGCATGACGAATCTGTCATCATAGAGCAATCCATCCTCGATCGCCGCTGTGGCGAGCAGCCTCTCCTGTCTGCGGCTGCGCGCCATCGCATGCAGCTCTGCGGCAGTCGGTGCTCTGCCCCAGTCGCTTTTCCATGATGCCGCCAGCGCTTTTGTGTCGATCTCTCCCATCGGTACCCGCAGCGGTTTGGACGCTTCTGCTGCAGCTTTTCCAAAAGAGGATTGCAAAAAAAAGAGTAAGCCGGCAATCAGAAAAAAATGGACCAACGGCTCTCTTGCCACCCGGTATATCAGATCTTTTCTCATACATCTTCTCCAATGAATCTGCTGAATCCGAGCACATCGCATACCAATACTGAAAAAAGAAAAATGCTGAATGTTAAATAAAAAAAAGTATGTGTCGATATATCTTTCACATCAAAGTCTACAAGGAGTTGCCGGTGCTGTTTGAACAGAGAGGTCAAGGCAAAACATGGATAGCCGCAGTCGCAATGACAGGCGTGCTGGGAACCACTTCACTCTTCGCGCTCGACTACGACCATATCATCGCCGAAGCCAGAGCAGGCAAATATCCACAAGCACTCAAAGCGCTGAAACAGCTCTATCGGGAAAATCCCCATAATCAGAAACTGCTCTACGACTACATCACCGTACTCGGATGGGCGGGACATGACCGTCAGGCCGTAGCGCTCAGCAGCAGCGTGGATATGCACCATGCACCCGCCTATCTGATTCAGAATGTCGCCAAATCGGCCAGAAACATCCATGATTACGATCAGGCGGTAAAGCGCTATATCATGGGAGCGAAGAGATTTCCGAATAACCCCGATTTTCAGATAGGGCTGGCACAGTCACTGGCAGATATAGACAAAAACGAACTCGCAATCAGAGTGATGCAAAAAGCGATCAAACGCTTTCCCCGAAACAACCGTCTCCAGATATTGCTGGCAGCACTCTACGAGAAAGAGAAAAACTACTTCGATGCGATGCGTATCTACCAACGACTGATCGATGATCCGAAGCTGCATGATGAAGTCGTCGTCAAACTTGTCGGTACGCTCCGGCGACAGGGAATGGTCTTCGTCGCACAGAAATATATCCGCGAAAACCCGGAGCTCTTCCGCAACGATCCGGCACTCGATACATCGCTGCACAGTGATCAGGCGGCTTATCAGCTGCGTTGGTTCGCCAATGGATACCATGCCGACGGAGATACCCGAGAGGGTATCGCAGCCTTGAAAAAGATCCGCCGGGTCATCCAAAAATTACATGCCCAAAACGGTGATATCCGTGCGAACAGAAGGCTGCAAAACGCCTATTTCGACCAGTTGGTGGCACTGCATGCGCTCCATCGAGACAGAGATGCCGCCGCCGTCTATCGCTATCTCGCAAAATATGGTATCAAAATGCCGCCATATGTATTGACGGCCGCCGGAGAGAGCTTTCTCAATATCCGAAAACCGCGCCTGGCACAGAAACTCTTCAAAGCGGCACTGCGTAAACAGCCGCACGATTTCAAAACCCAGAGCGATCTGTTCTACGCCTATTCCGACGCATACGACATGCATCGGGCGCTGCGCTATGCCAGAGCACTCGATCGCAGGGAACCGCCTAAAATATGGGACAGAAACCACCTCAAAAAAATCCCCAACCCCCGGAAAGAGAACAGCGTCATGCTCGACGCTCTGGCAAAAGCCTACAGCGGCTATCTGCCCGATGCGATCGGCACCATCAGCCGTCTCGTCGACCATGCCCCGATGAACCAGTGGTACAGAGAGGAACTCGGCAAACAGTACTATTACAGCGGCCGGTACGATGATGCCGATCATCAGTTCGACATTTTGCTGGCCTACAATCCGCGCAACTTCGAAGCGCACAAAGGCAAACTGCTCAACGCCATCGCCACAAACCGCTACCGCGAGGCACGTATGCAGCTGCGGGAGATCACCCGGCAATTCCCTTACCGTCATGAAGATTTGGCGAAGCTCCGCAAAGCCTACCGCAATGCGACGGCAGGATATATGACGCTGGAGAGCAGCTACAACCAGGGCAACAAAACCTCCCTTGGACAGAACTCCGACGGTTATCATCTGCGAGGCACACTCTTTTCACCGCTGCTGAGCGATTTCTGGAGACTCTATCTCTCGGCCGATCAGCTCCATAGCCGCTTCAGCGAAGACCGACTCGACAATCGACGCTACGCTATCGGTACAACCTATACCGATCATCAGCTGGAGGCAAATGCCCGGATCGCGTACAACAGCGATATCATCAAAAGAGCAGCTCCCGCAGTCGATCTGACATGGCATCTCAACGATTTCTGGAGTATCGGCGGAGGCTATGCATGGTTCTGGGACGGCACACCCGACCGCGCCATACTCAACGGCATCCGAGCCAACCACTTCCGACTCACCCTCGGCTACCGGCACGACAACTTCACCACAGCACAGCTGCAGCTGACATCTACCGGTTACAGCGACGGCAACCGCGCACAGGCAGTCGATCTCAACATGCAGACGCGGCTGGTATACGGCCCGTACTATACACTCGACGGCGCGATCTATACCGGGGCAGGCGCCAACAGATTGCAAAATCGCGTCTACTACGCTCCCGATCAGGATAGCTACGCTGCACTCGCACTGATCAACAGATGGACACTCTACAGCCTATACGAGCGACAGATATTCCAGAAAGTGCGCCTCGAAATCGGCAAGCACTACGAAAAAGGGTACGGTGCCAAAACGACCGGTGCCGTAGAGATCGCACAGGAGTGGCAATACAGTGACAAACTCGGATTCGATTTCGGATTCAGCCGCAGCCGTGCTTCTTACGACGGTTCGGTCGAGTACGCGAATCACTACTATCTCAATATGAACGGGAGTTTTTAGATGCTTAAGCGCATGCGATATCTACTACTGCTTTCGTTGCTGATGACACCGTTTCTGCTGGCTGAAAAGCTGCCTGAAAACAGCTTCAGAATTCTCTGTTATCACAATGTCGTGGACAAAATCACCGATCCAAAAATCATGAATATCACGACCGATCAACTGATCGCACACTTCAAGTGGCTTAAAACACACCACTATCATGTCATCAGTGTCGACGATATTCTCGCAGCGAAGCGCGGAGAGAAGAAGCTCCCGCCCAACGCCGTGCTCCTGACCTTCGACGACGGTTATGTGAGTTTCTATACCCGCATCTATCCCCTTCTGAAGCTCTACAACTACCATGCCGTATTTGCACTGGTTGGGAAATGGCAACAGACGCCTCTGGGCAAAACATTTCTCTACGGGACACAGAAGCGCTCACGCAAGATGCTCCTGACATGGGAAGAGATCAGAGAGATGATGGACTCCGGGCTGGTAGAGTTCGCTTCCCACACATACGACTCCCACCACGGTATACTCGCCAATCCGCAGGGAAATACCCAACCGGCGATGACGACGCTGCAATATGACCCGAAAACCGGGCGCTACGAGACGGTCGATCACTATATCCGTCGTATCAGCGAGGATTTGCAAAAATCGAGCGATGTCATCTACAGACATACGGGCAAACGCCCCCGTATCATCGTCTGGCCATACGGCGCATATACCGGTCTGGCGCAGCAGGCTGCCAAAAAGAGCGGCATGCCGATCGCCATGACACTTGACGACGGTATCAACACACCGGCCGATCTTCCGGCCCTCAAACGCGTACTGATAGAGTCCAATCCGGCATTCGACGACTTCTACTGGAGTGTAACCGACACGGCCGCCGATCTACCTTCACCCGAACATACGCTCTTTATCGATATTGCGGAAGTCTACGATCCCGATCCCAAAATCGCCAACAAAAGGCTCGGTATCCTGATCGAGAAGATACGCAAATTCAAAATATCCACCGTCATCCTCAGCGCAGGCAGCGACCTCGACAAAGACGGCTATGTCGATACGCTCTACTTTCCCAATGAGACGCTGCCGATGCGCAGTGATTTTCTCAACCGGGTCGCATGGCAGCTCAAAAGCCGCGCCCCCATCGAAGATGTCTATGTATCGCTGCCGCTCTATACCTTCGAAAAAAACGGCAAACCGATCGATGTCGAAATGCAATCGGGACAACAGGCACTCTTCAATATCTACTACAGCCTCTCACGGCAGACTTTTTTCAAAGGTATTCTTTTCGACGACAGCTTCGATCCGAAACATCTGGCGACCCAAAGCATCATCAAGCTCTCACAGGCACTCTATCAAAATATACGCCCCTTCTCCGGGAATGTCAAAACTGCACTGATGATAGATGCCAGAGCGCTTTTTGCCCCGGACGGCAGCGGATATGCAGAGCTGCTGAAGCACTATCACTATCTCTATCTCGATACCAGGGATCTGCTCCGCCATCCCAAATCCCTGTCGACCTCGATCGATCGGCTCTCCAAAAAGCTCGCCGCCATACCCGGTGCATCGAAAAAGAGTGTCGTCGTACTCGACGAACAGCGTGATATCGCCGACAGGCGCGTCATCCGCACGATCGACCGGCTCTATCGAAGCAAAATCGTCAATGTCGGATACCGGCCATCCACTTTTGTAGACAGCATGAAAAGCCATGCCAACCTGATCAAGATATTCTCTCTTCGAGAATCACCGTTTGAGTAGGCATTGAGATGGCATATATACAACTCTTTCTGGAACAGTTTTTTATCGTACTCTCGGAGGTGGTCAGCAGTTTTGTCTTTTTCTACCCCTTTTTCATGGCTTATGTCTGGATGAGCGGAGCGGTCTACTACTATCTCAAGTGGGAACGCAAAGAGATCAAACAGAAGCATCCGCCCGAATTGCCGGCCTACCCGATGGTATCGATCGTGATACCGTGCTACAACGAAGCCGACCATATCGAAGAGGTGATCGAACATCTGCACCATATCGATTATCCTCAATACGAAATCATCGCCGTCAATGACGGCAGCAGTGACGAAACGGCAGAGATCCTTCAGAGACTCCTCGACAAGAGCGATAAGCTGCGCGTCGTCGATTTTGTCAAAAACCAGGGGAAAGCGACCGGACTCAATATGGCAGCGATGGTCTCCAGAGGTGAATATCTCGTCTGTATCGATGGGGATTCCATTCTGGAACCGGATGCCGTCAACTGGATGATGCGCCACTTTCTCCAGAACCCCCGCGTCGGTGCGATCACCGGCAAACCCAAAATACGAAACCGATCGACGATTCTGGGGAAACTGCAGGTCGGCGAATTTTCGGCCATTATCGGCATGATCAAGCGCGCACAGAGTATCTACGGCAAAATCTTCGCCGTATCGGGTGTCGTGACCGCCTTTCGCAAAGCGGCACTGCATGATATCGGATACTGGAGTACCGATATGATCACCGAAGATATCGATGTCTGCTGGCGCATGCAGATACGACACTGGAGCGTCAAGTTCGAACCGCATGCGATGTGCTGGATACTGATGCCCGAGACACTCAAGGGCCTCTGGAAGCAGCGTGTACGCTGGGCGCAGGGCGGCGCGGAGGTACTCTTCAAATATCCCCATATCTTCGACTACAAAAAGCAGCGCATGATGTGGCCGATCTATCTCGAGTATTTCTTCAGTATCAGCTGGGCGTTTGCGCTGCTGCTGGCACTGATACTCTGGATCACGGGCCTCTCTATCCATTTCCCGCTGGGTCTGGACAACAGCTCTATCTACGGCGTCATGCTCGGTATCACCTTCATGCTGCAGTTTTTGATCAGTTTCTACATCAGTTCGCGATACGAAGAGGGGCTCTTTCGCTTCTATTTCTGGTTGATCTGGTACCCCATCGCATACTGGATCATCATCGCTGCCACATCGATTGCAGGATTTCTCAAAGCGCTCAACCGCGAGAGCGGCAAACGCGCCGTATGGGAAAGTCCGGACAGAGGAGTCTGATATGGCCAGAAACAGAGACAAAGAGAGCTATATCGTCAGAAAAAGGATCGGCTACCTTCTGTGGTTCAGAGATCTGATACTCACACTCGCACTCTGGGGATTGTGGCTCTATCTGCTCTACCCGCTGATCGGATTGATCCTCTGGAAAGGATTCGGAGTCGATATCTTTTTTTATTACGACTCGCGTGCGGATATTGCCGACCTCGAAAAACAGCTGCGTCATTTCACCCATATCAGCGGTATCGCTATCGGCCTGATCGTCGCATCGGTTCTGGGATGGGGATACTACAATCAGAAAAAATTTGCCAGATACAAGAACAAACGCAGGACATTGCCGCAGGCGATCACATCGGATCTGATGGCAAAAGCGCTGGATATCGACAGCCATATCATCGATACGACCAAAGAGGCGCGATATATTCAGTTCTATCATACGCACAAGAGCCCCGACAGCGGTGAGAACCCATTCAAACCTCTCTCGAAAAAGCCCTACAAACAGGTCAATATCATCTTCAACGACGACTGGGAAGAGGTGCGGCGAAAATCGAACTTCGCCTACACCCACAAACGACAGCAATAAAGAGGCGTACGAAACTATCGGAAGGGATCGGGATAGCGGTAGATTCCCGACTGATCGTCTTTGTCATCTACCGTCAGAAAGAGATTGCCCTCATTATCGAAAGCGATCCCCTCCACTGCCAGATCTTTCAGATCGCTGTCGATATCGTCGACGGATACTTCGGAAAGTATCGATTCGTTTACGGGATCATAGCGTAAAATCTTCTTTTCGCTGTCACTCAAAATGTAGAGTATCCCGTCATGATAGGAGAGACCGGCGAGATCCTCTCTCTCCATCGGCATGAATTCCGTAATCACGGCATGCTTCCCCCTGTCCGTCAGGGCAATCAGCGCAGATGGATCGGAATCGGGATATTGGTTGTAGGATTGATTGACGACATACAACCGATCCTCTGTCGTCGTCACACCTTCGATACCGTACTCCGGATCTTTGACGAGAATTTTTTCACCATTTTCATCTTTTCGATCGATATTGATCTCCCTGACGATGCGATATTGCCGATCGATCACCAGCAGGTTGTCGATCCCCTCTACAGCGACATAGAGCATTCCCGCCTCATTGTGACAGCTGATCCCCTCAAAATCATGTGCCGGATGGTCGGAAAAGTCGTGCCAGTCGAGCAGATGACCCGATTTGTCGTAGTGATAGATATAGCCGTTGTCGCCCACTGCATAGAGCGTATCGTCCTGTGACGCATAACAGATACCCGAAGCTTCGTCAAAGACGGCAATATGCCGCTGCCGATATCCGGAATCGTCAAAACGGCCGCTGTTGCATCCCGTCCAGAAAAAGATAGCGATGATAACGAAACAGATAAATTTCATGTACGCTCCTGCTACGGATATTTGTCCATTATAACATTTTTGTGCGATTCGTAAATATTTTTTTGCATCGGTCGATCTTCCAGTATAGTAAAATTATACTGGGAGTGCTATATGCCGGATTTTCCAGACTTACAGAATACCGCCTTCAGCAGCGATGCATGGACACTCACCTATGCGCTGATGCTGGCATTTCTGCTGTCGACACTGATCGCCGTCACATACGAAAAGACCTATCGTGCCCTCTCCTTCTCACGCAACTATGTCCAGTCGATCGTACTGATCTCCATCGTATCCACGATGGTCATGCAGGCAGTCGGAGATTCGCTCGCCAGAGGTCTGGGTATCATCGCTGCGATGGCAGTCATCCGCTTCAGAACCAACTTCAAAGATCCCCGTGATATCGTCTTTATTTTCGCATCACTGGCTGTAGGCGTCGCATGCGGTATCAACGGATTTTCGCTTGCTATTATCGGTGCGCTGGTCTTTATCGCAGCGTCGTATCTGCTCTATCTTTCTCCCTTCGGTCAGAGCAGCTATTTTGACGGGGTGTTGCGTTTCTCTCTTGCCAACGATACCGTGTACCAGGAGATACTGCGCAATACGCTTGCCGAATATACCAAATCCTTCGCACTGATCACACTCCGCGATATGACACAGGGAGAGCGCCTCGAATACGCCTATCAGATCAAACTCAAAAGAGATGTAGACCGTGACGCCTTTATCGGTGCACTGGCAAAAATTCCATCCATACAGGGCATCAATTTTATGATGCAGGAAGCGACGGTAGAGCTATGATCGTGCGCAGATATCTACTGGGTACCGTCTGGGTCGGCATACTGGCAGCACTTGTCGCCATGACGCAGATGATGCAACAATCGACGGAGCATTTCCCTGGACTAGCCAAAGCGACACAGAAGAAGATCAACTACAACTTCCCCGTCACTGTCGTCTCGATGCATGCACAAAAAGGGAAGCATGTCGATCGCGGAGAGCTATTGATGCAGGTCAGGCGCATCGATATGCAGGACAAACTGCGCAGTATCAGCGAAAAAATCGACCGAATCATCACTGAGCACCGCGTCGTTCGCGAAAATATCAGAGCCAGGATAGCACAACTGCGCATCCGGAAGCTGGAGGAGCTGACACCGCTGCAGAGCAGATTGCAAGAGCTGAGAGATCTCCTCAGACGCAACCTCGCACTCCTTAAAAATATCGATCCGTCGATCAAAATCGACAATAACACGCCCCAAAAACAGCTCAGAACGATTGAAAAAAAGATCAGACTGATCGAAGAGAGATATGCTTTGCAGAAGAAGCAGCTGCAAAATGAGATAGAAGCACGGGATAAACCCGTAGTATCACAGCTGTGGCACCTCTACAACGAACGAAAAGCCATCTATCGCATGCTGAAGGCACAACCCGTATATGCACCCTGGTCCGGTATCGTCGATGAAATCAACTATCATGCGGGCAACGATGCACCTGCTTTTTCACCATTGCTCTCGATACAGTCCGACAGACCCACCTTCGTCGAAGCCTACATCCCGGAAGATCGTCCCAACCATCTCAAAATCGGTGATCGTGTCAGCGTTACACCCCGCAATAGTGACCCGACCCCCGAACCTGTGATTGGAAAAGTCGTCGATCTGGGGAGCCGTATCGTACCGCTTCCGGCCCATCTGAAACGATTCAGCAGTATGATGATCTGGGGATATAAAGTGACGATTGCCTTGCCGCCGAACAGTTTCAAAATCGATCAGCGTGTCACCGTATCCGGACTCAAAGCGCATGAAAAAGCTTCGATCCGACAAAGACTACCAAAACAATTCTCTCAATGGATAGAAAATGTCTGTCATTAAACCGATCCGTTTTCTACCCCTTCTGCTGGTACTGACAGGCCTGCTGCATGCGTCGGTTGTCGAAAAGCTTCTCGATGACCGCAATCTTATGCCCACAGAGAATATCTCAAAAAACCGGAGTGAGCGGGCCATCGCCGACTATATCGAAAAGATGAGACTCAGTATCGATCTCAGGGACCTCTACAAGGCGGAGAACAGTTTCTCCCTGCGTACCTACTTCACCCCGCCCTCCGTTGTGGAGACGAGAAGGCATCTTCTCACGATTCAGCGGCGCTACCTCTCTCTCACATCCGAAATGGATCGGGCACGCCTTCTAAGGGAGAGGTATCTGTTGCTCAACGACGCAGTCGCGGAAAAGAGGAAGCTACTGCTTTTGAAAAAGCGTTTGCAACTCTATCGGTCGGAAGCGAGATATCTGAAATCGGATCCATTGAACAGTGCGCATCTGTATCGGCTTCAGGAGCTTCGCAGCCGATATGCAAAACTGGGATTGGCATGGCGTGATACGACGATACGCTATCGGGACCTGCTCTTTGAGATGGCGTTGATTCTGCATGGCTCGCATGCTACGCAACAGCAGCTCGATTCCGAAATCACCACACTTGCACAAAAAGCGTCAGGCAACTGCGAACGCATGGCACATCTGGTGACAGAATCGACCCTTCTCTACGATCCGCGACAAGATAGCGCACTGCAACGGCAAAAAGAGGCGATCCGGGAAGCGAAACTCAAAATAAAACTGCTCGATGAGAAAACAGATCTCTCACTCGAACATTTCGATCTAAAATATAATGATCGCGATCAATCCGATAAATCGGTCGCACTGGCACTCGCCTTCTCCATACCGATAGCCGGTGATCATCTGGCGAAGGAGCGAGCCCAATCGCAACTGCTCAGGGAAAAGGAAAAAGAGAGGCTGCTGCAAAGCGACAG
>CAYLLC010000030.1:16049-17265 GCA_964384355.1 uncultured Sulfurospirillum sp.
AGCACTATCTGCGACTGCTCTTTCAATAACAACCGCTTCCACCATATTACAAGCTGCAATTCGTTAGACTCCCGAAGATACAAAATTCCCTTGGGAGCGCTGAGAGAGCATGGCATTTTTAGGAGACAGTTACCTCACCAAAATAGACCGCTATGAACTCAAATATGTCATTCCAGTGGAGATGGTAGAGCCGATGAGTGCATTTCTCTCCGCCTACTGCGTCTACGACAAACACTCCGAACATGCCGAAAACCGCTTCTATCAGGTCAACAGCCTCTATTTCGACACTCCCAACCTCACCTTTGCCAAAAACCGCCTCTATGTCCGATCCCCCAGATTCAACATGCGTGTACGCGCTTACGGCGACGGCAGTGCGGCCCCCTATTTTCTGGAGATCAAACACAAAGACGGCAACTCGGTACGCAAATACCGCGCGACCATCGGAGAAGAGGAGTGGCCCGCAATCTTTACAGCCGAAGACCGCCTCGCCGCACTCCGAAATACCCCCTCCGAACAGGCGAACAAAGAGCTCTTTTTGCGCACCGCGCTCAAATACAACGCCTCACCGCGTATCTTCACCCGTTATCGCAGGCGTGCGTTTGTCTCGCTTCTCGACGAATATGTCCGCGTCACGATGGATATCGATCTGCAGTGTCATCTGCAGGACGAATACAATCTCCTCGCCGACGAGCATCGGCTCCAGAACTACGATGCAGAAACCGTCTATGTCAAGGATTCTGACCGGACACAGGGAAGCGGTGTCATTCTGGAGCTGAAGTGCTATCCGCATCAGGTTCCCCTCTGGATGCTCGATCTGATCCGTACCTTTGAGCTCAATCGCACCTCCTTCTCCAAATATGTCGCCAGCCTTCAGAGCGCTATCGCACTCGATCCCTTTTTCATTCCGTCAATGCCGCCGATAGATCGCAATATAACCGCTTTTTACCCTTACTGACAATAGCTGATGATCATACAAGGCTGGTAAGGCGCACTTTGTGCTGCGAAGAGAGACAGATTCGAACAGGGAGGCTAAGATGCGTTACAGAAGAACGCTTTCGGTTTTGCTCGCATTGGGCGCGATCTTGCTGGCGCTCAGGCAGCATGAGGGTCGGCTACACAATCTCTACAGTTTCGTCAATCCGGTCGATCTGCTGGTACTCTACTGATCACTTGCCCGCAAAGCGGTGCGGTCTGGCCTTTTTGACGGAGCGGATCC
>CAYLLC010000031.1:0-17260 GCA_964384355.1 uncultured Sulfurospirillum sp.
CTTCTTCTGCTGCGCTTTTTTGCGCTTTTTGAGCAGTTCCAGATTGTAGCGCGTGTCTTTGTCTTCGTGTATCTTCAGCGCCGCTTCGTACGATTTGATCGCCTCGTCGATCTTGCCCAGTTTCGCGTAGGTGTTGCCCATATTGTGCAGCTTCTGAAACTGCAGCTTCGGGTCATGCACTTTTTTGAAACTCTCCAGCGCCGCTTTGTATCTGCCCGCTCTGTAGTAGCTGTCGCCGAGATCGAAAAGCGCATCCTCATGCCCCGCTTCGGCCAGTTTGCGATAGTGCGCGATCGCCTTGTCGTAGGATTTCTGACGATAGGCCTTCTCGGCGCTGTGCGCATCCCAGAAGTCAAAAAGCCCCGCATGCAGCCAGAGCGCACCCGCCAGCAAGATCGCTATCGCCCTCATGCCACCCTCCTTCGCGGCAGTGAAAAGAGTGCCATAAAGAGCAGCACCACCGCCGCTGCCAGCGGATAGCCGAAGAGCTCGCGGCGATCTTTGATCGTCGTCTCCTGCTCGCTTTGGGCTTTGAATTTGGCCTGGATCATCTCCGCCAGCGTCTTGATATCGCTCTTTTTGAGGCTGTAGACCATATAGGCACCGCCCGTTTGGAGTGCCAGCGACTTGATCGCATCGTTTCTTTTGACAATCACGATATCTCCTTTCTGATCTTTGAGCACACCCTTTCGGGTCTTGATGACGCCGCCCTTTTTCGTACCGATCGCATAGACAAAGACGGTGATATGGTGCGCTTTCGCATAGGCGATCTCCTGACTGAAATCGCTGTCGTCACCGCCGTCGGTGAAGAGCACGAGCACCTTCTTCTGCCGGTTTTCAAAGAGGTTGTCGGCCGCTTCGAGCGCGCTCATGATATCGGTACCGCGCAGATTGAGATACTCCAGCCCCAGATTTTTGGTCAGGAACTTCAGCGAGTGAAAATCCTCCGTCAGCGGCGCGATCAGAAAGGCGCGCGAACTGAACCCGATCAGTGCCACTTTGGCATGGTCGAGATAGTGCAAAAAGGTATCGAACTTGCGCTTGGCGAATTCGAAACGGTTGGGATAGACATCCTCCGCGAACATCGACTGCGAGATATCGAATCCCACGACGACATTGATGAAGCTGCTCTTGACCTTGATCTCTCCGTGATCGATCTGCGGGCGCGCCAGGGCGATCACCGCCGCGGCGTAGGCACCGATGAGCAGCAGATTGCGTACTCTCGGGCTCCATCCGCTGCGCGGTACGCGGATCATCCCGAGGATCTCCGGCTTGAAGATCTTCTCCAGCGGCGATTTGCCGCGCCGGATCATCAATACCATCGGTATGATGACCAGCAGCAGCCAGAGCAGTTCCGGATTGGCAAAACTCATGCCGCACCTCCTCTGTTTCGATAGAAGAAGAAGCCGACTAACAGCAGCAGAGCCGCAGCCAGCGGATACTGAAAGTAGTAGCGCTTCTTCACATATTTGTCGGCTTTGATCTCACTCTTTTCGAGCCTGTCGATCGTATCGTAGATCGCTTTGAGCTTCTGTACGCTGTTGGCCATGAAGAACTTCCCTCCGCTCTTCTGTGCGATGTACTGCAGCACCTGTGCGTTGAAATCACCCGGGTTGCCGATACCGATCGTATAGACCTTGATACCGTACTTCTGCACGGTCTTGATCGCGACATCGAGCGGAATCGTGCCGGTGTTGTCCATACCGTCGGTCAGCAGAATCGCGATCTTGTTCTTCGACTTCGAATTCTTGAAGAGATTCGAGCTGAGAAAGAGCGCTTCGTAGAGGGCGGTGCGCTGTTTGCCCGCGACCCCTACATCGAGCCGTTTCAGCAGCCGCTTGATACTCTGCTTGTCGTAGGTCAGCGGCACCGCCACATAGGCGAAATCGGCGAAGATCGTCAATCCGATCTTGTCATGCTTGCGCTTGTCGAGGAAATCTTCGACGATATTTTTGACGATACCGAATTTGTTGTTCTCCTCCATCGAGCCGCTGGCATCCATGATCAGCGAGATCTCGTACCCTTTGTCGTTCTGGACCGTGATTTCGTTTTCGGCCACCGGCGACGCCAGCGCTACCGAAAAGGCGGTGACCATCAGAAATTTGAGCAGTGCGACACCCAGCGTGCTGCTGCGCACCGCCTTTTGCAGCATCGCGGCACCCGGGAAAAAGAGCGCTTCGCTTTTGGCCCTGCAGAATCTGAGGCAGATCAGATAGAGCAGCGGCAGCAGCAGCCACAGCGGCTGTTCGAATACTAATTGCTCCATCTTGTCTCCTTGATAAACTTTTCGATCCGCGCTCTCAGCTGCGGCGGCAGTGCGGGTACCTCCCGCCTGTATTTGTAGGGCTCCAGCTGCCTGACGATCTCCTCATATTCGCCGCGGCGCGCCTCGTCGACAAAGCGCCCGACATCTTCGGTGAAGGTGTAGGCAACGCTTTTGGGGTCGTCGTAATCGATATGCGCGATCCGCTCTGCCGCCAGTTCGCGTGCACTCTTGCGAAAGCGTCTGCGCACGCCCCTGTGACGGCCGTACCGATACCACACACCTGCTGCAGCCGCTGCCAGAAGCAGCAGCAGCGCGATCAGCAGCCAGAGCGAATGATCTTCGACCGTGACGATACCTTTGATATCCCGTAACTGCTCCATCGCCTATCCTTTCAGTATCTGCGAAGCTCTGACATAGATATCCTCATCCGTGTAGATCTTCCCGTGGGTGATTTTATGCTCCAGAAAGTGCTCGTAGAGCTTCTCGTCTTCGGCATTTCGCATCGCATGGTACTTCTGCGCCACCGCACGGCTCATCACCAGCTCCGAGCCCTCCAGCGTGACCGGATCGACCAGGGTGAACTCTCCCTCCAGATCGGGATACTCTTCGAAGCGGTCCCGTACGATCAGCGCGTAGATCTGATGGCGATGCGCGATCGTGCTCAGATCGATATCGCCGTAGAAGTCGCCGATCAGCAGCACGATCGATTTCTGTCTCGTCGTGCTGTTGAGATAGTGGCAGAAGGCGTCGAAATCGGCCCTTTTACCGATCGGATCGGAATCGAGCGCGACACGGAGGGTATCTTCGACGACACCGCTGTTTTTGGTCGGTTTGACGAAGTGCTCCATGCCGTCACTGAAGAAGAGCGTCGTGAGCCTGTCGGCATTTTTGATCGCCGAGAAGCTGAGCATCGCCAGCAGCTCTGCCATCACCTCCTGCTTCAGACGCACCGTCCCGAACCGGATCGAGCCCGAGAGCATGAAAGCGACGATGATATTGAGCTCCCGCTCTTCGTTGAAGACATTGAGCTTCACATCGCCCGTTTTGGCGGTCGCTTTCCAGTTGATCTTGCGGACATCGTCGCCGAAGTTGTACTCCTTGATCTCCGCGAAGTCGATTCCGTCCCCTTTGAAGGCGGTCAGCGTATTGCCGAGATTGCCGGTGAAGACCTCTTTTTTGGCCCGCAGCAGAATCTCTCTGGCTACTCTCTCTGTCGTCATGACGCCGCTCTACGGTGCTTTGACCGCTTCCAGCACGCGCTGGATGATATGGTCGCTGGTGATGCCTTTGGCTTCGGCTTTGTAGGTGAGGATGATGCGGTGTCTGAGCACATCCGCCACCACTTCGGCGATATCGAGCGGCGAGACATAATCTTTGCCCTTCAGCAGCGCCTGCGCGCGGCTCGCTTTGTAGAGATCGATCGATCCCCGCGGGCTCGCACCGAACTGGATATACTCCTGCAGATCCGACAAACCATACTCCTGCGGCTGACGCGTCGCGAAGATGATTTTGAGCATGTAGCGCTGTATCGCATCGTCGACATGCACTTCGCTAAATTGCGCTTTGATCGCATCGAGATCCTCTTTGCCCGCCACTTTCTCCACCGATTCGAAGCCGTTTCTGGCGACGCGGTTGACGATCTCGAACTCTTCGTCGATCGTGTTGTAGCCGACCAGAACCTTCAGCATGAAGCGGTCGAGCTGCGCTTCGGGCAGCCGATAGGCACCCTCCTGCTCTACCGGGTTTTCGGTCGCCAGTACCAGAAAGGGGCGATCCACCTTGAAAGTGTCGTCGGCGATCGTCACCTGCTTCTCCTGCATCACCTCAAGCAGTGCCGACTGTACTTTGGCCGGGGCGCGGTTGATCTCGTCGGCCAGCAGCAGATTGGTGAAGACCGGCCCCTTCTTGACGCTGAACTTCGCCTCTTTGGGGTTGTAGATCTCGGTACCGGTGATGTCGCTGGGGAGCAGATCGGGGGTGAACTGAATCCGTTTGGAGTCGAGCCCGAGGGCTCTGGAGAGGGCGTTGATCGCCGTCGTCTTCGCCAGACCCGGCACACCTTCGACGAGTATATGGCCGTCGGCGATCAGGCCGATCAGCAGCGAATCGATCAGATGCTCCTGACCGACGATAATCTTCTGTACCTCTTTTTTGATTGATGCTATCTTTGCTTTCATCACGATCCTTCGGTTGTAAAATAGTATCAGGAGTATAACAGCGTAGTATTAATGGAGTGTTAATAAAGAAAGTTTATAAGGTTAATGTCAACTATGGAATTTCGACCGGATCGACGACCGATCTCTGATACTGCAGCCGCTCGATCTCCTTTTTGAGGTGGCGGTTCTCTTCGAGGAGTGCGGTGTATTTGTGGTATTTGGTGTTGATATCTTTGCTGATATAGTAGATCTGATTGGCGATATAGATCTTCGGCATGATAAAGAGCAGCGTGAAAAAGAGGAGGATATAGACCCAGATCAGCGACTGTGCCGAGATGTTGCGTACTTTGCGCTGTTCCCTGTCGAGATCGTGCAGGAGCTCGCTCTTCGCCTGTGCGACACTGCCGTCATGGCTGACGCGGGTGTCAGTAGGTCTGAAAGATTCTGAGTTTCGCACTTCGGGCTCGAGGATTTTTTCCAAGCTCATCTTCTCCTGCAGTGATCGGATTTTTGGTGACGATGGTGCCGTAGGCATGGTCGCCGCCGCAGCTGCATCGCATCGCTTCGGGCGGGCAGATACAGGCTCTGCTCCATGCCTTGAAGGTCTGCTTGACGATGCGGTCTTCCAGTGAATGGAAGGAGATTATAGCGACTGTTGTATTAGATAGATTTAAATCTCTGATCGTTTCGAGTAATCTTTTCAACTCTCCGAGTTCGTCATTGACTTCGATGCGAATCGCCTGAAAGAGCAGCGTCGCGGGGTGAATCTTTCTGGCATGCAGATGGCCGGCGATGAAATCGGCCAGCTCTTTCGCACTCTCGAACGGTTTTTGCATGCGCCTTCGCACGATCAGATCGGCCGCTTTTCGCCATGCTTTCATCTCGCCGTACTCCCGGAAAATCGTTTCGAGCTTCGCCTGGTCGTATCTGTTGACCACATCCCACGCACGCAGAGACTGCCCCGGATCCATGCGCATATCGAGCCGCTGCGAAGCGAATCCGAAACCGCGGCCCGGATCGTCCAGCTGCAGCGAAGAGACCCCGATATCGGCCAATATCCCCCGCACCGAACCGGCGTCGATCGAAGAGATCATATCGGAAAAGCGCCCCTGCATGATCGTGACCCGATCCCCGAAGGGGGCCAGACGCCGCGTCGAAAAGTCGATCGCCGTCGCATCGCGGTCGATACCGACGAGATCGATACCCGGTCTGGCCTGCAGCAGCGCTTCGCTGTGGCCGCCGTATCCGAGGGTACAGTCGACGATCGTCCCCTCCTCGATATCCGCAAATGCCTGCAGGACCTCTGATTTCAGAACCGGTATGTGTGGCGAGCTATTTAACTTCATGATGATATAATAACACAAACAGGTAAAAGTGAGGATAGCGGGCATGAAAAAGAGTCTGACCGATGAGTTGATCGATGTCTCGCTCTCGATGTTCCGCAAAAACTTTTTCGGGATCTATCATGGCTCCATCTCCGCCAAAATCGAGGAAGATACCTTTCTGATCAACAAAGCCGACGCGATCTTCGACGAGGTGGAGCCCGACGATTTCATCAAGCTCTACGCCAGACGCGACTACCGCTGGAAACAGGCGAGTATCGACGCGGAGATCCACGCCAATATCTACAAATATATCAGCAGTGCGAAGTATGTCACCTACACGATGCCGCCCTACACCACCTCCTACTCGATGGATATCCCGACCATCCTGCCCAAAGACTATTTCGGTCACAGAACTTTCGGAGAGCTGCCGATCTACGACCCGAAAAATTTCGATACATGGTACGAAAGAGCCCCCAACGAGATCCATCACTACTTCAAACAGCATGAGACCAATATGATGGTGATCAAAGGCTACGGCGTCTATACCTACCATCGTGATCTGCATGAGCTGGTGAAATATCTTGCAATATTAGAAAATAGTTGCAAATTACTTCACTTTTCACAGGTACACAACAGTGGACGGCGCAACTTCCCGCTCTCCTGAAAATTCTATTTTTCTTATTTGAATATTACAGACTTTATTTAGTCAAATATACTTATTTTATAAACAGCCAAAGTTTTATTTTGTTTAATCAATTTAGAATATAATTCTTGTATATTGTCAAAAAGGTTGAATATGATTTCGTGGATGCAAAAGCATAGGAAGTATCTTGTCGTCACTATCTGGATCAGCACTATCGCTTTTGTCGGCGCCGGTTTCGTAGGATGGGGTGCATACAGCTACAATCAGCAGCGTTCCAACGCTGCAGCCACCGTCGGAGATACGAAAATCACCGTCAAAGAGCTTCAGACCGCCTACAACAACACCTACAACTACTACAACCGCATGCTCGGCGGCCAGCTGACCAAAGAGAAGGCCGAAGCGCTGCATCTGCAGGATATCGCACTCAACCAGCTGATACAGGAGGCGCTGCTGCTCAACTACGCCAGAGAGCACGGCATCATCGCGCTCAAAGATGAAGTCCTCGCCAAAATCCGCGCCATC
Organism: uncultured Sulfurospirillum sp.; assembly: GCA_964384355.1. Lineage (GTDB taxonomy): Bacteria > Campylobacterota > Campylobacteria > Campylobacterales > QNZT01 > QNZT01. The sequence goes on from CAYLLC010000031.1 coordinate 6,913, forward strand.
GAAGCGTTTCAGGCCAACGGCGTATTCGACAAAAAACGGTACTTTCAGGTGTTGCGCAGCATCGGCACCGACAGCAAGACATTCGAAGACGGCATCCGCAAAGAGGTCGTGATCGAAAAGCTCAACCGCCTGCTGGGACTGCCCGCCGCACCGGTCGAAGCGAAGATGCTCTTCGCAGCGACCGCCATGGAGGACAAAGTAGCGGTCAAAAGCGTCACGATCGACCCCGACGCGATCAAGATCGACGAAGCGGAGCTCAGAAAATTCTGGGAAGCGCACAAATCGGAGTATCTGAGCAAAAAGCGCTACGAGCTGGGCGTCATCCGCGTCGATGCGAAACTGTTCGAAATTCCCGAAGCGGACCTCAGAGCCTACTACGATGCACACAAGACACGCTTCAAAGACAAAGAGGATAAAATCCTCCCCTTCGAGAAGGCGAAAGATGCCGTGCGTCTGACCCTGCAGAAGAAGAAGGCGAAGACCGAAGCGCTCAAAAAGTACCTCGCACTCAAGCACGGCAAAATCTCTCCCGAAGAGAACCTGACCGTCAGCGAAGGCAATACGACGATCCCGCTGGAGAAGATCCGCACCGCCGCCAAAGGGAGCTATATCAAAACGATCGCGTTGCCCGAAGGCTTCATGACGGCGCAGCTGATCGCCGTCCACGAGCCGGCACCGCTCTCTTTCGAAGAGGCTGCCGCAATGGCCAGACAGCAGCTCAAAGCGCAGAAGATGCAGCAACTGCTCGCAGAGAAGGCGAAAGCGGCGCAAAAAGAGCCCAAAGGCTTCAAAGAGATCGGCTATATCAGCCGATCCGATCTCAAGCGTATCGACTTCCTCTCCCCTGCCGAGGCGAAACAGTTCCTCGATCGCCTCTTCGCTTCGAAAACGAAAGAGGGGTATCAGCTCTTCAGGGATAAGGCGGTGGTCTACAGGATCGAGGATCAGAAGCTCTTCGACGCAGAGAAGTTCGCTGCCAGGAAGCAGGAGCTGCTTCAGAGTGCAGAGGGGCTGAAACAGAGCATCATGCAGCAGTCGCTGATTCAGCAGTTGCAGAAACGCTACAAAATCGAAAAACATATCAAAGGGTAGGTTCGAGAATGATAATCTTGGGTGTAGATATAGGAACGACGAAAATCTGTGCGATCATCGCGCAGAAAACAGAGCATGGTATCATCAAGATCCTCGGGGCCGGCATCGCCAAATCCCAGGGAATCAAAAAGGGTAATATCACCAACATAGAGCTGGCTTCCAGATCGATCAAACATGCGATCAACGATGCCAAAAGAGTTGCCGGTACCCACTTCGACCAGGTGATCGTCTCGCTCTCGGGCGCCTACACCAAAGGGTTCGATTCTCAGGGGGTCGTCAATGTGCCGGGCAGCGAAATCGGTATCAAAGAGATCAACCGCGTCATGCAGATGGCCGACCACAACGCCAACATTCCGGCAGAGTACGAAAAGCTGCATGTGCTCCCCTACAACTTCAAGGTCGACGACCATGTCAGTATCGACGACCCTCTCGGGATGAACGGATCGCGACTCGAAGTGCAGGTACATATCATCACCGTCCTCAAATCGAGCCTCAACAATCTCAAAAAAGCGGTCAAATCGGCCTCTCTCGAGATCGACAATATCGTCCTCAGCGGCTACGCATCGAGCATCGCGGTACTCAACGAAGATGAGAAAGAGCTGGGTGTCGCCGTCGTCGATATGGGCGGTGCGACGACCGATATCGTCATCCATCTGGGCAACTCGATCCGCTACAACGACTTTATTCCCGTCGGATCGGCCAATGTGACCAACGATCTCTCGATGGCGCTCCATACGCCGATCACCGCTGCGGAGCGCGTCAAGATCGAACATGGATCGCTCAAACTCAACTCCACCGATACGATCGAGCTGCCGGCGATCGGCGACGAGGGAAGCTCCCACGAAGTTTCGCTCGAAATCGTCACCAATGTCATCTACGCGCGTATCGAAGAGACGCTCCTGCTGGTCGCCAAATCGATCAAAGAGAGCGGCTTCAGAGACCAGCTCGCGGCGGGCGTGGTGCTGACGGGCGGTTTGACCAAGCTCGACGGTATCCGCGAGCTCGCTTCGGCGATCTTCAACAACATCCCGGTCCGTCTGGCCAAACCCAACGAACAGCATATCGAAGGGATGTTCGATACGCTCAAAGAGCCGGAGTACGCGACCGCTATCGGTCTGATCCGTTACGGTGCCGGCTACTTCACGCCGTACGAGATGGATTCCAACAAAAAACTGAGATACAAAGATGAAACGATCGAACCGAGTCAGATCCACTCCGTACTCGACGACGAGATCGAGGAGGAGGATCTTGAGAAAGAGCTCTCACTCAGTTCGACAAACCGGGAGGAAGGGTTCACGGCGTTGATCGACGACGAACCCACACTCAAAGAGAGTTTCAGACGATTCTGGAACAAAATCACACAACTATTCTAATCATCAAAAAGGAGAAAAACAGATGTCAAATACAACAATAGGCGCGCAGATCAAAGTGATAGGTGTCGGCGGCGGCGGCGGAAACATGATCAACCATATGGTGGCTGAGGGTACCGTCGACAATATCGGTCTCATCGCGGCGAATACCGATGCGCAGGCACTAGACACTTCCAAAGCGGGCGTCAAGATCCAGCTTGGCGAGCGCAAGACCAAAGGCCTCGGTGCCGGCATGAAACCGGAAGTAGGCCGTGAATCTGCACTCGAGAGCTATGAAGATATCAAAGAGCAGCTCGAAGGCGCGGATATGGTCTTTATCGCATCCGGTTTCGGCGGCGGTACCGGTACGGGTGCGGCCCCCGTCGTCGCTCAGGCAGCCAAAGAGGTGGGTGCGCTGACGGTCGCAGTCGTGACCAAACCGTTCGGCTTCGAGGGAAGAAAGCGTCTCAAACTCGCCGAGAAGGGAATCGAAGAGCTCAAGAAAGAGAGCGACTCCATCGTCATCATCCCCAACGACAAACTCCTCTCGATCGTCGACAAAAACCTCGGCATCAAAGAGAGCTTCAAACTCGTCGACGATGTCCTCAGCCGTGCGGTAGGCGGTATGAGTGCCGTCGTGCTCTCGACCGGAGAGAACGACATCAATGTCGACTTCGCCGATATTCAGACCATCATGAGCCACAAAGGGATGGCGATCCTCGGTGTGGGCGAGGCGCAGGGCGAAGATGCGGCGATCGAAGCGGTCAAAAATGCGATCGAATCTCCGCTGCTGGACAACATGTCGATCAACGGTGCGATGGGTGTGCTCGTACACTTCCACATGCATCCCGACTTCCCGCTCACACAGGTGCAGCATGCGATGGATATCATCTACGACAGCGCCGACGAAGATGCGGATGTCATCTTCGGTACGACGACCAACAAAGATCTGCCTGAAAACGAAGTCAAGATCACGATCGTCGCGACGGGTTTCGAACAGAAGGGCCAGGCCGGTGGGAGCAACAACACGACAGCCCCGAAGCCTGACAGCGGCGAGACACTCAGCATGGAGTCTGCGCCGGTCATCAGACGCGTCAGCGGCGGCGGGTACGAGCTCGAAGAGAGCGACGACCTCGACTATCCTACTTTCCTCAGAAGACAGATGGATTGACAGACTCTCCTTTTTGATTCGGTGCGGCAGGAATTCGCCTGCCCGCATCATCCTACTTCATCGCGGTTCTTTCCACTGCATCTTCCGCATGCTCTACCATACGCAGCCACTTGAAGGCTTCGTGGATATTTTTCCCGACACCCTCTTTTCCCTCTTTGTAGATCAGTGCGAGATTGTACTGTGCGAGGATATTGCCTCCCGTCGCAGCTTTTTTGTACCATTTGACCGCCCGTTTCATATTTCTGACGACATAGAGGCCGTTTTCATACATGAAGCCGAGCAGATACTGCGCCTGCCGGTCGTTTTTGGCGGCCGCTTTGGAGAGCCAGTAGAAGGCCTTCTCATGATCGACCGCGACACCGTTGATGCCGTCGAGATACATCTCTCCCAGCATCGTCTGGGCATCGACATCGCCGCTTTTGGCCAGATCGAAGTAGGAGTGGTAGGCTTTGAGCTCCTGCAGCCGGGGATGGGTCGTATCGCTGGCTGCCAGCAGCAGCGTGGAGGTGAGCAGCATGCCGAGTAGTGTTCGTTTCATCGTGTATCCTTTTCTTTCAGGTTACACTTAGATCGGCTTAATGGTAATCTATTTTATACTTTTTAGGCTATTTCTGAGAAATTTGTCAATTTTTTATCATTTTTACACATCAGGGTTTAAAAATATATCGCTTTGTCAACTCTGCATAGGCATCGATGCGTCTGTCACGCAGAAATGGCCAGATATTTCTCACCTCCGCCACCCTCTCGCTCTCGATCTCGACCACCGCTGTCTCCTCCTGCTCTGCATCCAGTCGCAGCAGCATCTCCCCCTGCGGCCCGCAGACAAAGGAGTTGCCCCAGAAGCGGATGCCGTCGATCTGGCCCGAGGGATCGAGCTCTTTGCCGACGCGATTGACCGAGACCACCGGTATGCCGTTAGCGACCGCGTGTGCACGCTGTATCGTGATCCATGCGTCGAGCTGGCGTGCTTTTTCCGCTTCACCGTCCCCGTCGAACCATCCGATCGCCGTGGGATAGATCAGGATATCGGCCCCGTCCAATGCCATGAGGCGCGCCGCTTCGGGATACCACTGATCCCAGCAGATCAGCACCCCCAACCGCCCGACGCTGGTGTCGATCGGCTTGAATCCCAGGTCTCCGGGCGTGAAGTAGAACTTCTCGTAAAATCCCGGATCGTCGGGAATATGCATCTTGCGGTACTTCCCCGCTACCGAGCCGTCCTTCTCGAAGACGACCGCCGTATTGTGGTAGAGGCCCGGCGCACGCATCTCGAAGAGCGAAGTGACCAGCACCACTCCCGCCTTCTGCGCCACGGCACCCCAGAAGGCGACATCTTTGTCAAAATCGGCAGCATAGGCGAAATAGGCAGGATCCTCGCTGATACAGAAGTATCGGCTCTGGTGCAGCTCCTGCAGCACTACCAGCTCAGCACCTCCGTCGACCGCCTCTTCGATACGGTTGACGCTCTCGATCAGCATCTTCGCCCGATCTCCCGCATACGCCTGCTGTACGATACCTATCTTCATATCAGTGTCTCCATGATCGCTTCCTGTACGGCGAAGGCCTGTGCATGCGCCCGGACATCGTGACAGCGCACGATCGATGCACCCTCCTCCGCCGCCTTGAGATGGATGGCCAGCGTCCCCGCCAGCCGCTCCTCCACCGGTGTCGGCACGATCATGTCGATCATACTCTTGCGACTCGCGCCGATCAGCAGCGGCTTGCCGAAGTGGAGGAAATGGCCCAGATGCCGGATCAGCTTCAGATTCTCTTCGAGCCGCTTGCCAAAACCGATCCCGACATCGAGCACCACATCTTCGATTCCGTATCGGGCCGCTTTCTCGAGGCGTGCGGCGAAGAAGTCGTCGATATCCCCGATCACATGCGCATACGTCGGATTGTGCTGCATCGTGGCGGGATCGTTTTGCATGTGCATCAGCACCACCTGCGCGCCGTGCTCCGCCGCCAGCGCGCAGACACGATCGTCGGCCAGACCGGTGATATCATTGACGATGTGAAAGCCTTTTTCCAGGGCATAGGCGATCGGTTCGGGGGCGTAGCTGTCGAGGCTGAACCGTGCACGGGAGAGCAGCCCCTCCGCCGCAACGGCATCGACGATAGGACGGATACGCGCCAGCTCCTCTTCGGCAGGGACGGGCCGACTCCCCGGACGCGAGGAGACCCCGCCGATATCGATGATCTCCGCCCCCGCATCGATCATCGCTGCGATCGCCTCGACCGCCGCCGCTCCCCGGAAGCGGCTCCCCGCAAAGAAGCTGTCGTCGTTGGCGTTGACGACCCCCATGATCTGCGGCCGGCGGTAGGCGATCGGGCGGTGCGATGCGAGCGCTCTGGCTACCTTTTTGAGCCCGAAGGGCTGCGCGAGCTCTTTTTTGGCCAGTATCCTGCGCTGTTTGTCGTTGACGATCAGCACCGCATCGATCCGATCGTCTTTGCAGAGAATCGTATCCTTTTCGACCGCCAGCTCCGCCCCGATCGAGAGGGCATCCTGTTTGAGAATATTGGCGGCGGGGGTGCGCAGCCCCTCGATATAGAAGAGCTCCAGCGACATCTTGCGCTGCATGATCTTCGTCCCCTCCGGAGTGGAGCCGATCATCGCGAGCACCTTGTCGGAAGGGGTCCTGTTGTCGATTCTGATCACCCTCATCCCTGCCGCATCCTCGCTTCGTAGAGTGTCAGCAGCAGCATCGAGAGGATGTTCTGCGCCCGCGTGTTGAGCTCCGCCAGCTCCAGTGCCATATCGAAGCGCCCCAGCTCCTCTTCACTCAGATGCAGGCCGTAGCGTACCAGACTCTCCTGCAGCAGCAGCTGGATCATCGCCTTGAGCTCCTCCTTTTTCAGATTGGCATGCTGCTTCAAAAAGGCGAAAATCGCATCCAGATCCATCCTCGCGATATCGAGCTCGAGCGTCGGCACCGCCTTGGGCACCTGCAGATGGAGGATCGGCAGGCGCGAGCGCACCGTCGGCAGGAGGGCATTTTTGGAGCGGGTAATCAGGATGAAGAGGATATTTCGCGGCGGCTCTTCGAGGAGCTTGAGCAGCGCATTCTGCGCGTAGAGGTTGTAGGCGTTGGCGCAGAGTATGAGCGCTTTGGTCTGCGATTCGGCGATGTAGGCCTCTTTGATGACCGCCTGCGCATGTTCGACTTTGAACTCCTCTTCGAAGAAGTGCCTGACGATCGGCGCTTCGACGCCGGAGAGCACCTCTGATCGGGCATACTCGAGGTCGTTGCAGAGTACGATAGCGGAGCGGTTCATAGCAGGTTCTGGATATCCGCTTCACCGAAGAGAATCGCATCGATACTCTTGTCGAAAAGCGTCAGCATCTGTATCAGCTTGATATCGCGCTCGTCGTCGTCGGATCGCAGGGTGAAGGAGTTCTGCATCTGCTCGTCGAAGAGCCACAGGAGTGAGTCGCCCTTGCTCTTGGCGATCTGGGCGCGCGTATCGTTGCCTCGGCCGACATAGAAGAAGATGAAGTCGTTGGGGAAGGTTTCGGAGAGCATATTCTCCATGATATCGCGCTGTCCGCTCTCCAGCAGGCGATCGATATGGGGAAAGATCATCTGCAGCGAGAGGATCGGCAGCAGCGGCCTGTCGGTATTGATCCGGTTGAGCCTGGTGAGTGCGTAGTGTGCGAACCACTCCCGCTCGCTGTCGGTGACCAGGATCATCGTATGGGCACCGATCAGATGCTCGATCGCGGATGCGGCGATCGGCACCCAGTCGAAGCGCCGCTCCTCCATCCAGCTGAATGCGGAGCCTTTGGCCCGGATCTGCCCGAGTGTCCAGCGGGAGAACTCTACCGGCTCAGGATCTGTTGTCAAGTCCATAGGCTTCATGCAGAATGCGTACGGCCAGCTCGCCATACTTCTCATCGACGATCATCGAGATCTTGATCTCGCTCGTACTGATCATTTCGATATTGATATTCTCTTTGGCCAGTGCGCTGAAGGCGGTACCGGCGACGCCGCTGTGCGACTTCATCCCCACGCCCACGATCGAGACTTTGGCGATATTGGACTCGAACTCCAGATTTTCGGAGGCGTTCAGACGCTGCATGACGCTTTTGGCATGTTCGAGCTCGTTTTCGGGGACGGTGAAGCCGATGTTGGCCGTACCGTCCTGCCCTACATTCTGTATGATCATATCGACATTGATATTCTCATCGGCGAGTGTCGAAAAGATTTTGGCTGCGATGCCCGGCTCATCCTTGATATTGCGCAGGGTGATTCTCGCCTGATTTTTATCCAGCGCGACACCGCTGACGATTGGCTGTTCCATAATATTCTCTTCCTTTGTTATGAGTGTACCTTCGTTGTCGTTGAAGCTGCTGCGTGTGACGAGATTGACATTGAGTTTCTTCGCCAGCTCTACGGAGCGGTTCTGGAGTACCTTCGCGCCCATCGATGCGAATTCGAGCATCTCGTCGTAGGAGATGCGGTCGATCTTCTGCGCTCTGCGCTCGATCCGCGGATCGGTCGTATAGACGCCGTCGACATCGGTGTAGATTTCGCAGAGGTCGGCATCCATCGCACCCGCGATCGCCACGGCGCTCAGATCGCTGCCGCCGCGCCCGAGTGTAGAGACTTCGCCGTTTCGGGTGATCCCCTGAAAGCCTGCGACCACCACGATCCGTCCGGCATCGACATGCGAGCGCATGACCGTCGTATCGATATTGTCGATGCGCGCGCTCGTATGGACATCGTCGGTATAGATACCCGCCTGACGCCCCGTCAGGGCGATCGCATCGTATCCCATCTCCTTGAGCGCGATCGCCAGCAGCGCACTCGTGACGCGCTCACCCGCACTCAGCAGCAGATCCATCTCGCGGGGAGAGGGGTTTTTGCTGAAGTGGTGTGCATATTCGATCAGTTTGTTGGTCTCGCCGCTCATCGCGGATACGACGACGATCAGATCCTCTCCCGCCGCTTTGGCTCTGGCGACCCGCTTCGCGACATTTTCGATCCGCTCCAGATCACCGACACTGGTCCCCCCGTACTTCTGTACAATCAGCATAAAATTGCCATCCTCATGTTTATGAAATATACCCCTCTTTTTTGAAGTAGTCGAGCACTTTTTTGTAGATCGGCTTCTTCATGTGCGTCACATAGTCGAACACTTCGTCATGCGAGACGAACTTGTAGTCGTTGAACTCCGGGATCTTGGTATCGAGTTCGATCTTCGCCTCCGGTTTCAGTTTGACCAGAAAATATTTCTGCGTCTGTCCGTCGAAGGGGTAGCGCTTTTTGGTCGCTTTGTTGGGGAAGTCGTAACTCATCCAGTCGGGATGTTCGCAGAGTATCTCCACTTCGTTGGTCCCGATCTCTTCGAGGAGCTCACGCATCAGCGCCTCTTCCGGCTGCTCCCCTTCGTCGATCCCGCCCTGGGGAAACTGCCAGACATCGTCGCGAAAATCGCTGCGGTTGGCGATGAAAATTTCACAAGCATGAGGGTATCTGGGTGACAATATGACTGCTGCGACATTGGGTCGGTATGTTTTGACGCGTTTCGTCCTGGACATGTCACTCCCTCTCATTTTTTTGTGATATACTATCCAAAAAGAGTTTCAAAAAGGGTTAAATCTGTTACTCTATCTCCATATCCCCTTCTGTGACAGCAAATGCCACTACTGTGCATTCAACTCCTATGTCGACAAACATGCGCTGCGGGAGCGCTATATGCAGGCAATCCTGCGGCAGCTCGATTTCGAGCTCACACGCTTCGGTGCGACGGCGGGAAGTATCGAGACGCTCTTCATCGGCGGCGGTACCCCCTCGACCGTCGCACCCCGCCTCTACGCACCCTTTTTCGAAAAGCTTTCGCACTATCTCGCAGAGGATGCCGAAATCACGACCGAAGCCAATCCCAACTCCGCGACACCCGCATGGCTGGAGGGGATGCGGGATCTCGGGGTCAACCGCGTCAGCTTCGGCGTACAGAGTTTCGATGCCGGCAAACTGCGCATGCTGGGGCGCAACCACACGCCGCAGATGGCGCATGATGCGATCGTACATGCGGCGGAGGCGGGATTTGCGCATATTTCGCTCGACCTGATCTACGGCACCGCGATGGACGATGCACCGCTGCTGCTGCGCGATCTCGATCTCGCATGCGCACTGCCGATCGACCATCTGAGTGCCTACTCCCTGACGATCGAAGAGGGAACCAAGTTTTTCGAGACGCCGGAGGTGAGCCGTGATGAAGTCTCTCTGGCGTACCGTTTCACCGAAGCGATCGCAGAGAGAGGCTTCGCGCAGTATGAGATCTCCAACTTCGCCAGACCCTGCCGCTGCCGACACAATCTGGGATACTGGCGCTACCGCGACTATATCGGTATCGGCAGCGGGGCCGTCGGATTTCTGCGCGATCGGCGCTACTACCCGACCGCTTCCGTCGAAACCTATATCGCATCGCCGCTTTCCCGCACCGAAGAGCGGCTCGATGCCGAAGCGATCAAGAGCGAAAAGATTCTGCTGGGGCTGCGCAGCGAAGTCGGTATCTCATACGAACTGCTCGACGAAGCGGAATCGGTACGCGCCGGGCATCTGATCGAAGCGGGCAAACTCAGCATGCGAAAGGGCCGACTCTATAACGCCAACTACTTTCTCAGCGACGAGATCGCTCTCTATCTGCTCGACTGATTCTCTAACCCAAATATCGTTATAATCCATCGGACCCTTTGCATATACAACCCGATCGAACAACCTCTGCA
>CAYLLC010000032.1:0-17227 GCA_964384355.1 uncultured Sulfurospirillum sp.
TTCTCCTCCGCCTGCCATCCCAGCTCGTTTTCGATTTTGGTCGCGTCGATGGCGTAGCGGCGGTCATGGCCGGCACGATCCTCGACGAAGGTGATGAGCTCTTTGTAGCTCTTCTCGGCAGGCACCTTTTCGTCGAGAATTTCACAGATTTTGTGGACGATGTAGAGGTTGTCCCGTTCGTTGCGGCCGCCGATGTTGTAGGTCTCGCCCGCCCTGCCCTTGTGATAGGCCAGATCGATTCCCGTGCAGTGGTCGCGCACATAGAGCCAGTCACGGATATTTTTGCCGTCACCGTAGATCGGGATCGGCGTACCGGCAAGTGCGTTCCGGATGATCGTCGGGATCAGCTTCTCGTCATGCTGCTTGGGGCCGTAGTTGTTGGAGCAGTTGGTGATGACCGTATCGAGCCCGAAGGTGTGGTGGTAGCTGCGTACGATCATGTCACTGCTCGCCTTGGAGGCCGAATAGGGAGAGTTGGGCGCATAGGGGGTCGTCTCGGTGAAGAGCCCCGTCTCCCCCAGCGTGCCGTAGACTTCGTCGGTGGAGATGTGGTGAAAGCGGCACCCCGCGTACTCCTCTTTGTAGACGAACGGCTTCTGCATCCAGCGGTTTTTGGCGACATCCACCAGCGTATAGGTACCGTTGACATTGGTCTCGACGAAGACGCCGGGGTTTTTGATCGAGTTGTCCACATGCGACTCCGCGGCGAAGTGGATCACCCCACGTATGTCGTACACATCGAAGAGATACTCCACCAGCTCGCGGTTGCAGATATCCCCTTTGACGAATCGGTATCGGGGGTGCCCCTCCACCTCTCTCAGATTCCCGAGGTCTCCCGCATAGGTGAGCAGATCGAGATTGACGATACGGTAGTCGTCGTACTTCTCCAGAAAATAGGGGACGAAATTGCTCCCGATAAATCCGGCACATCCGGTGACCAAAATCGTTTTGTTCATCTTCTCTCTCCCATTTTTCTCAGACAGCGATCGAGACTATCTTTCCAGTACGGTATCGTCAGATCGAATCGCGCTTTGATCTTCTTTTTGTTCAGCAGGCTGCAGTGCGGGCGCTTCGCAGGTGTCGGATATTCGCTCGTCTCGATCGGATCGATGCGGCACTCCAGCTTCGCCATACGCATGATCTCTCTGGCGAAATCGTACCAGCTCGTCACCCCTTCGTCGCTGTAGTGGTAGATCTCCGCCCGCTGATCACCGAGCCGGGGCAGAATAGCCAGAATCGCCTCCGCCAGATCCCCCGCGTAGGTGGGCGTACCGATCTGATCGTAGACGACCCCCAGCGATTCACGCGCTTTGCCCAGTCGCAGCATCGTCTTGACGAAGTTGTCTCCGTAACTGCTGTAGACCCACGAGGTGCGGAGGATGACCGAGCCGGGCGCTGCGATACGCTGCATCGCCTCCTCACCAAGCAGCTTAGTCTCGCCGTAGACCGATCGGGGATGGACGGGATCGCTCTCGGTATAGGGGCGGCACTGCGCCCCGTCGAAGACATAATCGGTCGAGATATGCACCATCCGGATCCCCTCTTCGCGCGCGATCGTCGCCATCGCCGCTACGGCGCGGTGGTTGATCGCCTCCGCTCTGGCAGCCTCCTCCTCCGCGCGGTCCACGGCGGTATAGGCAGCGCAGTTGATGATCGTATCGATCGCATGCCGTGCGACTGTCTCGGCAACCGCATCGGCATCACAGATATCGAGCATATCGCTGTCCGCGAGGATGAAATTCTCATCCCCCGCGACACGCTCCGCGATCTCTCTGCCCAGCTGACCGCCCGCACCGGTGACGAGTACTTTAGCCATAGAGAGGCTCCGAAAAGTCGAAGAGCTCCGCCTCTGCCAGCGAGGGCTGCCTGCGATCTTTGTCGGAGAGCTGCAGCGATGCGATCGGCAGCCTCCAGTCGATTCCGATCGCAGGATCGTCGAAGGCGATGCCTCTGTCATGCGTGGGTGCGTAGTAGTTGTCCACTTTGTAGGCGAAGGTCGCCTCTTCGCTCAGCACCGCAAATCCGTGTGCGAATCCGCGCGGCACGAAGAGCTGGCGCTTGTTCTCCTCCGTCAGCTCCACCGCCACATGCCTGCCGAAGGTCGGGCTCCCGCGACGGATATCGACCGCCACATCCAGCACCGCCCCCGTGATCACACGCACCAGCTTGGTCTGGGCGAACGGAGGCAGCTGATAGTGGAGTCCGCGCAGCACGCCGCGGGACGATTTCGATTCGTTATCCTGACAGAAATCGACCGAAAATCCCAGAAACCGCTCCAGTTTGTCTTTGCGGTAGGTCTCGGTGAAATAGCCGCGCGCATCCCCGTGCACGACCGGCTCGACGATCACCACATCCGCTATCTCGGTTCTGATAAAATTCATCTTGCGACTTTCCCCTCTCTGGCGCGTCTGAGCATATAGGCGCCGTAACTGTTCTTTTTGAGCGGCTGGGCGAGCTGGACGAGTTTCCCGGCATCGATATACCCCATCTCGAAGGCGATCTCTTCGATGCACGAGACCTTCAGGCCCTGCCGTTTTTCGATCGTCTGGATGAAGTTGGAAGCCTCCAGCAGACTCTCATGCGTACCCGTATCGAGCCATGCGAAGCCTCTGCCCATCAGCTCCATCTTCAGCTTTCCGCGCTCCAGAAAGCGCTGATTGACATCGGTGATCTCCAGCTCCCCGCGATGGCTGGGTTCGATCGTCCCGGCGATTCCGACCACTTCGTTGGTGTAGAAGTAGAGCCCCGTGACGGCGTAGTTGCTTCTGGGCTCTGTCGGCTTCTCTTCGATCGAGACGACATTGCCCGCCTCGTCGAATTCCGCCACACCGTAGCGCTGCGGATCGGTGACATAGTAGCCGAAGATCACCGATTTGCGCTCCTTTTCGACCGTCTCGATACTGCGTCTGAGCATCTGAGGCATGCCGTGTCCGAAGAAGATATTGTCTCCCAGTACCAGACAGACATCGTCGTCACCGATGAAGGATGCTCCGAGGATGAAAGCCTGGGCGAGCCCCTCCGGCCTGGGCTGGACGATATAGGAGAGCTGCAGGCCGATCTGCGATCCGTCTCCCAGCAGCCGCTTGAAAGCCGGCAGCGCTTCGGGTGTGGAGATGATCAGAATCTCCCGGATACCTGCCAGCATGAGGGTGGAGAGCGGATAGTAGATCATCGGTTTGTCGTAGACCGGCAGCAGCTGTTTGATCACCTCCTGCGTGATCGGATAGAGGCGCGTACCGCTGCCCCCGGCGAGGATGATCCCTTTCATTTCAATACTCTCCTTTCACTGAAGCTTCGCCTCTGACAAGAAAAAAACCTTTAGTTGAGATTTTCTTTAATTTTAGCGTATAGTTCTAAAATTTCACTCTTTTTGGCGATAAAACTGTTTTTGTTGGCGATCAGATGCGCCGAGGAGGTCATGATCTCTTCGACCACTTTGAGGCCGTTTTGCTTCATCGTGGTACCGGTCTCGACGATATCGACGATCGCGTCGGAGAGCCCGACGATCGGCGCCAGCTCGATCGATCCGTAGAGTTTGATCACTTTGACCGCCATCGCTTTGGAGGAGAAATAGTTGCGGGTGATGTTGACCATTTTGGTCGCGACGGTGATCTCGGGTCTGTTGTAGTCGAGGCTATCTTCATTGCGCATCCCGATACAGACGCGGCACTTGCCGATCCCCAGATCGAGCAGCTTCACCAGATCCATCTCCTTTTCGGTCAGCACGTCTAGCCCCACGACGCCCAGATCGGCCGCCTGGTTGAGCACATAGGTCGGCACATCCTGATTACGCACCAGCAGGAAACGAAACCCATCCTTCTCCAGTATCAGCTTGCGATCCTCGAAATCGAATCGCGTATCGAATGTCTTCTCGAAAATCGCCAGTGTCTCTTCCGCTATTCTTCCCTTGGGCAGCGCTATGGTCAGCATGTAATCCCACTCTCCTTTATCACTTTTTCCATCCCCCGAAAGACCAGATCCTCTATAACCGTCGCATCTTCGAGATAGTATGCGATGCGCCGGGCATCGCCGCCGGTCAGATAGATCGGCAGCCCCTCCGCCGTATCCGCGATCATCAGCAGCAGCGGTTTGATCGTCGCGTAGCGCAGTGCATCCGCGGTATTTTGCGGCAATGCATCGAGCGGGACGGTCTCGTCGGGATCGTATCGCAATCTGGACGATATATTAGCGAAACAGGCTTTGGTTGCGCTAAATCCCGGCATGATGAATCCCCCTGCATGCCCTCCTCCGCGCATCAGATCGACCGTCACCGCACTCCCCGCATCGACGACGACGCCCTCTTCGATCGTATAGCATGCCGCGATACGGTCGACGCCCATCCCCGCATAACGGCTCTCGAACCGAAACAACCCTCCCAGATCCCTCGCATGCGGGAGTGCTGCGACGGTCCGCTCCTGTGTCGGATTGACATTGATATAGCAGAAGGGTTCTTCAGGATAGTCGAACCCCTCCGGACTCCGGCGGACGATCGCGCCATCCTCTCCCCGGAGCTTGATGCTGCTGTTGCCGATATCAAGCAGCAACATCGATCAGCCTCCAGCCCCGCTCCCGCATCATCGCCTGCGCTTTGGAGCAAAAGGGCATGTCGTAGAGGAGTATCTTCTTCTTGTAGTTGTGATCCTGCAGCACTTTGAGCTTCTCGTAGAGCGCTTCGAGCGCTTCGGCATCTTTGCGCAGAAACCGGCTCTTTTGCACAAGGTGAAAGAGCGCGACATAGTTGCTGTTCAGGTCGACCCCTTCGTAGATGTCGACCTTCTTGCGCGTGCCCAGCGCCTTTTTGTCGATCGGATGCAGCTTTCTGAAGATCAGATCATGTGCGAGCAGCAGCTCTACGATGTCGTTCATGCTTTGCCTTTGGAGAGGGGATGGTATGCGACGAGGCTCGCTCTGAGCTCCTCTTTCTGCAGATGGGTGTAGATCTGCGTGGTGACGATGCTCTCATGCCCCAGCAGCTCCTGCACCACGCGCAGATCGGCACCGCCCAGAATCAGTGCGGTCGCGAAGGAGTGGCGCAGCACATGCGGCGAGACGCCCAGATACTTTTTGACGATCTTGAATACCGAGATACGGCTCAACGGCGCGCCGCGGTAGTTGAGCCAGAGCGCATCCGCATCCCGCTCGCGTGCGTGCAAATAGGCTTCCAGTGCCTGCTGAGCGGTCGGTGCGATCGGCACGAGGCGCTCTTTGTCCCCTTTGGCGTTTCGGATCTTGAGCCACCCCTCTTCGATATCGGACTTGCGGGCGGCGACCGCTTCGCTGACGCGGCATCCCGTCGCATAGAGGAAGAGGATCAGCGCATAGTCACGCAGGCCGGTCGCATTCGAGCGGTCGATCGCCCCGGTCATGTGCGCGATCTCGTCATACTCCAGAAACTTCGGAAGTGCGGCAGGGATTTTGGCCCGCTGGAGCTTCGGTTTCTCATCGATATATTCGCGTCTGTAGCAGTAGTCGAAAAAGGCGTTGATTGCGGAGAGTTTGCGGTTTCTGCTGACGGGGTTTCCGATCGTCGCCAGAAAGGCGAGAATATCGTCGCTGCTCGCTTCGAGCAGCGGTTTTTGCAGGTAGTGCTCCAGCTGTGAGAGGTCGCGGCTGTAGGCGTCGATACTCAGCGGCCGAAGCCCTCTGACAACGACGATATGCTCTATAAACGCCTCCAGCAGAGGCGACATCTCAGCCTGCATCGCTCACTGCAGCGGGATCACTTTGTCACCGATATAGAGTTTCCCTCCGGCGATCAGTACCGGCTGCTCCACATCCTCTTCGAGCGCTTTGACCCTGACATCTCCCAGATGCCGGTCCATCTCGATCAGATAGCCGCCCTTTTCGACGCCGTAGAGCTTGCCGTTCATCTCCGCCACCGCGACGAAATTGGCGAATTCGAAATCCTTCTCTTCGATCTTTTTGAGCTTCTCGTTCAGATGGATCACTTTGCCGTCCTTGGTGAAGAGATAGATATCATGGCCCAGATAGAGGATATCTTTGATATCGGCCTGATAGGTGTAGATGTTGGTCGGTGTGATCACCACCACTTTGGAAGCGGTCGCAGCGACGAGGATATTGTCATGCACCTGCAGAAAGATCACATTGTTGAAAAACTCTTTGTCGCTCAGCGCCACATCGCGCAGAATCGTATCGGTGTGGCTGTCCATGATCAGCAGCCGCCCGTCGAGTGTCGGAAATACGATCAGGTCGTTGACAAAGACCGGATTGGCGGCTCTCGCATCGATCGCGATCACTTTGCCCAGCGCTTCGCGGTATCGCTCCCGCCTGGCCCGGATATCGTAGAGCACGATCGTATTGTCCGAGAGCACCATCGCCAGCAGGTTGCCGTGCAGCGCGGCACTGACGACCGGTGCCGAAAATGCAGCCGAGAAGCGCACGCTTCCGTCCGCTTTGTCGCGTATCTGCAGATGGCCGTCACTGTCCGCGACGATGATCTTCCCCTCGCTCTCATTGACGAAATAGTAGCCTTTGGGAAGCATATCTCTGATGATACCGCTCTTTTTGGTCACGACACTGCGACTCCCGAGCATCGCCCCCTCTCTGACGACATTGTGCAGCCCCTTTTTCAGCGGTGCCGGTCTGGGCGCTTTGGCGTTGACGACGGCGGGTTCGTAGACATTTTTGTGGGCGCATCCGCTCCCCAGCAGCAGGAGTGCAGCCGCCAGCGAAACGCATATCGTGCTCTTCATACTCCCTGCCCCTATTTCATGTAGTGAGAGAAGCTCTGCACGATACCGCTCAGACGCGAAGTGAGAGGGATCTGTGCCAGACGCGCTTTGGCAGCTTCCGGTTTGCCTTCGTCAAAGAGCAGAAACGCATCGTCCAGCAGCGCCAGCTCCCGCAAAAGCGCCTGCTGCTTCTGCGCGTAATCGGAGAGACCTTTCTCATGCTCCCCGAGTGCCGCACTCTGGTATGTCGCGAGATCGCGCAGCACGGCGTCGTGTGCCGTTTTGGAGAGTTCGGCGATCTTTTTCGCATCGCCCGCATCGACGACCCGATGAAACTGAAAGAGTGTGTAGAGTGCCGGATTTTTCGCTTTGAGCGTCTCGAGCGCCGCCTGGTCGGCCGGATTCTTCTGCAGGGCGGCGAGTGCCCGATTGGCCTGGGTCAGATCTCTGTTGCGCAGATAGTCGACGGTCAGATAGGTCAGCACGCCCGCCACCAGCAGCGCGGCGAGGACGATCAGGATCTTTTTATACTTTTTGAAAAACCCCTCCGCCTTGATGACGCTCTCCAAAAACTGCTCTTCCGTGCTGAGCTCCTGCTTCAGCGCTTCGACATTCTCTTTCAATCCCAAGGTTAATCCTTTGTCTGTTATAATAGTTGCCGAAATATAACACAATGTGGATTAAAGAACTATTGATATTTTCGACTAACAAAATGAAAGGTAACGCCGCATGAAAATAGATGAAAAGCTGCTCCAGAAGCTCGAAAAACTCTCCTCGCTGGAGATCGAATCGTCAAAACGCGAAAGCATGATTGAAGAGATCGGCAAAATTGTCGATTTTGTGGAAAATCTGAATGAATTGGATTTGGACAGCGAGGAAGCATCTTTTTCGACGATCGAGGGCGGCACGCCGTTTCGTGAAGATACCCCGGCATGCAATCCGGAGATCATCGAGACGATTCTGGCACATGCACCCCGGGCGAAAGGAGGTTTCTTCGTTGTTCCTAAAATAATCGAATAGGAGCAACCCATGACAGAAACCCTCGAGCGTCCACAGGCGATGGACATCAACACCCTGCTGAAAAACATCGTCGCACACGGCGCGTCCGACCTCCACCTGGTCAGCCGCAGCGAGCCGCAGATCCGTATCGACGGCAAGCTGGTCCCCCTCAATCTCCCCAAACTCGACGGTAAGACGATCGAAGAGATGTGCTACGCCCTGATCACCGACAAACAGAAAAAGCATCTCGAAGAGAACAAAGAGGTCGACTTCGCGATCGAAATCCCCAATGTCGGCCGATTCAGGGGCAACTACTACTATACGATCGGCACCGAGCTGGCTGCGGCGTTTCGTATCATCCCCACCCAGATCCCCTCTCTCGACGATCTGGGCGCACCGCCGGTATTCAAGGAGATCATCAAACGCGAAAAGGGGCTGATTCTGGTCACGGGCCCTACCGGAAGCGGTAAGTCGACCACCCTCTCCGCCCTGCTCAACGAGATCAATATCACCGAACACAAGCATATCATCACCGCAGAGGATCCGGTGGAGTTCATCCATCAGAACAAAAAGTCGCTCTTCTCGCACAGAAATGTCGGTGAAGACACCAAAAGCTTCGCCTCCGCGCTCAAATACGCGATGCGTGAAGATCCCGATATTATCCTGATCGGTGAGATGCGTGACAAGGAGACGATCGAAGCGGCACTGACCGCTGCAGAGACGGGTCACCTCGTATTCGGCACGCTCCACACCAACTCCGCCGTCCAGACGATCAACCGTATCATCGACACCTTCGAAGGCTCCGAGCAGCTGCAGGTGCGCAACATGCTCTCGGTATCGCTGACTGCGGTCATCTCCCAGATGCTGCTGCCCAAGAAGAGCAAAGGGCGCGTCGCCGCACAGGAGATCATGATCAACAACCACGCCATCGCCAACCTGATCCGCGAAAACAAGATCCACCAGCTCTACTCCCAGATGCAGCTCAACCAGGCACAGACCGGCATGCAGACCCAGACACAGGCACTCGAGAAGCTGGTCAAACAGAATATCGTACACAAAGAGGATGCGCTGCGCATCTCCACCCAGCCCGACGAGCTCAAAGGGCGCATCGGGCTGCTCTGACGATCAGGATTCAGGAGAGGCGATCTCTCTTGAACCTTTTCTGAAACAGCCCGCTTAATCTCCCCTTTTATCTCCCGTTTCACTATACCGCTTTTAGAATAAGGTAAAGTTTTGTTATAATCGCGTATATTTACAGATAAAAGGGTACTACAGGCATGGAACACTTCTCTCTACTCGATCTCATCTCACTCGCGCTGATCCTGCTTCTGGCGATCAAAGGTATCTTCAGAGGATTCATCAAAGAGGTTTTCGGTCTCATCGGCATCATCGGCGGTATCTATGTCGCCAGCCGCTACGCGGAGAGTGTGGGTGCGTTCATCGATCACAACTTTCTGCATCTGCAGAACAAAGGCTCCCTCTACCTGATCGGCTTCATTGCCGCACTGATCGCCTTCTGGCTCTTTGCGGTCATGATCGGCTTTCTGCTGGGCAAACTGGTCCACTCCAGCGGTCTGGGTCCCGTCGACAAAGCGTTCGGATTTCTCGTCGGCGGGGCGAAAGTCTTTCTGATCTTCTCCGTGATCGTCTATGTCTTTTCGAGTATCGGTATCTTCCGGGCGAGTGTGGACAATATCTTCAAAGGCTCCATGATGTACCCGATCTTTCAGGAGTGGGGTGCCAGAATCGTCAAAATCGACCCCTCGCAGCTCAGCATGAAAGACAGCGTAGAGATCGGCGGTGAGGCCGAGGGAGAGGAGCAGTAGCGGGATGAAGAGTATCGAATCGCTCAGCTACGACGAGCTGCTGCTCACCTTCAAGCAGATCCTGCGCAGCAACAACCTCAAGTTCACCGCCCAGCGCGAAGCGATCCTGCGCACACTCTACGACCATCCCGACCACTTCACACCCGAGAATCTCTACCTGCTGGTCAAGGAGAAGTATCCCGAACTCAATACCGGCATCACCACCGTCTACCGCACCCTCAACCTGCTCGAAGAGAACAAGCTGGCCACTTCGCTCTCCTTCGGCACACAGGGCAAAAAGTTCGAACTGGGCAACAAACCCCACCACGATCACCTGATCTGTGAAGTGTGCGGCAAGATCGTGGAGTTCGAAGATCCGCAGATAGAGGTGCGTCAGCGCCAGATCGCCGAAGCGAACGGCTTCCAGCTCACCAATCATCTGATGCAGCTCTACGGTATCTGCGAAGCGTGCCGGAAAAACCGATAAACCCAAACATCACCAAGAGAGGAAAACATTGATATTCGACAATCAATATGAACGCCAACGCATAGAGAAAGCCAATCAGCTGAGAGCACTGGGCATCAACCCCTACCCGCACAACATCACCAGAGACACGCGTGCCGAACAGTTTCACAGAGAGTACGCCTATGTAGCGGCATCGGAAGAGAAGCGCGACGAAACCAAACGCGTCACACTCAGCGGCCGCATCAAGTTTCTGCGTCTGATGGGCAAAGCGGCTTTCGCCAAGATCGAAGATGAGACCGGACTGGTACAGATCTATGTCGCACGCGACAATCTGCCCGAGGGCTATTACAACAATGTCTTCAAAAAGCTGATCGAAGTGGGCGATATCGTCACCG
Source organism: uncultured Sulfurospirillum sp. (assembly GCA_964384355.1). Classification (GTDB taxonomy): domain Bacteria; phylum Campylobacterota; class Campylobacteria; order Campylobacterales; family QNZT01; genus QNZT01. Next base: position 10,358 of record CAYLLC010000032.1, read on the forward strand.
TCGAGGGGTATCCTTTCGTCACCAAGACCGGCGAACTCTCGCTCCATGTCACGAAGCTGGAGCTCGCATCCAAGTCGATCAAACCGCTGCCCGAAAAGTTCCACGGCCTGCAGGACAAAGAGCTTCGCTACCGACAGCGCTACCTCGATATGATCATGAACAGCGATGTCAAAGAGATCTTCAAGACCCGCAGCAAAATCGTTTCGATCACCCGAAGATTCTTCGAAGAGCATGGTTTTCTGGAAGTGGAGACTCCGATGATGCATCCGATCGCGGGCGGTGCCAACGCCAGACCCTTTATCACGCACCACAATGCGCTCGATATCGAGCGCTATCTGCGCATCGCACCCGAGCTCTATCTCAAGCGGCTCATCGTCGGCGGTTTCGAAGCGGTCTTCGAGATCAACAGAAACTTCCGCAACGAAGGGATGGATCAGACCCACAACCCCGAATTTACGATGCTGGAGTTCTACTGGGCCTACCACAACTACGAAGATCTGATGAAGCTGACGGAGGATCTCTTCGAGAAGCTGCTTCAGGAGCTCGACCTGCCCGAAAAACTCCCCTACGGCGAGGTCGAGATCGATATGCGCACGCCGTTTCGCAAGATCACATGGGCCGATTCGCTCGTCGAGATCGGCGGCGTGCCCCGCACGGTGATCGAGGATCGCAACCTGATGCTCGACTACCTGCGTGAGCATGAGATCGAAGTCGACGAGAGCCTTCCCGCCGCCAAACTGCAGGAGGAGCTCTTCGATGCCTTCGTCGAACCCAAGCTGATCGATCCCACCTTCATCACCCACTATCCTGTCGCGATCAGCCCGCTGGCCAGACGCAGCGACGAAAATCCGGAGATCGCGGAGCGTTTCGAGTTTTTCGTCGCCGGCAAAGAGATCGCCAACGGCTTCAACGAGCTCAACGATCCGATCGACCAGTACGAGCGCTTCAACAAGCAGATCGAAGCCAAAAACGCCGGAGACGACGAAGCGCATGAGATGGATGAAGATTATGTCCAGGCGCTCGGATACGGCATGGCTCCTACGGCAGGAGAGGGAATCGGTATCGACCGTCTCGCGATGCTCCTGACCAACCAGCACTCGATCCGGGATGTGATACTCTTCCCGGCGATGCGCCCACTCAGACAGGAGACCAACCCAAACCAAAATCAAGAAAACGAGGAACAGTAAAGATGTATTTTATGGAAAAAGAGGACCCCAAAGTATTTGAGATACTCACAAAGGAGCTCGAGAGACAGACCAACCATCTCGAGATGATCGCAAGCGAAAACTTCACCTCCCCCGCCGTCATGGAGGCGATGGGGAGTATCTTCACCAACAAATATGCCGAAGGCTACCCCTACAAGCGCTACTACGGCGGCTGCGAATATGCCGATCAGGTCGAGCAGCTGGCGATCGACCGCGCATGCGAGCTCTTCGGCTGCCAATTCGCCAATGTCCAGCCCCACTCCGGCTCGCAGGCCAATCAGGGCGTCTATCAGGCGCTGCTGAAGCCTTTCGACAAGATCCTCGGTATGGATCTCAGCCACGGCGGACACCTCACACACGGCTCCAAAGTGAGCAGCTCGGGCAAGACCTACTCCAGCTTCTTCTACGGAGTGGAGATGGATGGGCGTATCGACTACGACCGCGTGATGGATATCGCCAAAATCGTCCAGCCCAAACTGATCGTCTGCGGCGCGAGCGCCTACCCCAGAGAGATCGACTTCGCGAAATTCCGTGAGATCGCCGATGCTGTCGGTGCGATCCTCTTCGCCGATATCGCACACATTGCGGGACTCGTCGCAGCCGGCGAGCACCCCAGCCCCTTCCCCCACTGCGATGTCGTCACCACCACGACCCACAAAACCCTCAGAGGCCCCAGAGGCGGCATGATCATGACCAACGACGAAGCGATCGCCAAGAAGGTCAACTCCGCCATCTTCCCCGGTATCCAGGGCGGGCCGCTCGTGCATGTCATCGCGGGTAAAGCGGTGGGATTCGGAGAGAACCTCAAACCCGAATGGAAAACCTACGCCAGAGATGTCAAAGCCAACGCCAAAGTACTGGCCGATGTCCTCATGCAGCGCGGCTACGATGTCGTCAGCGGCGGTACCGACAACCATCTCGTGCTCGTCTCTTTCCTCGACAAAGATTTCAGCGGCAAAGATGCCGACGCCGCGCTCGGCGATGCCGGTATCACCGTCAACAAAAATACCGTTCCCGGCGAGACGCGCAGCCCCTTCGTCACCAGCGGTATCCGCATCGGATCGCCCGCCCTCACGGCACGCGGCATGAAAACAAAAGAGTTTGAACGCATTGCAGGAAAAATTGCAGATGTTTTAGATAATATTAATGATAAAGAACTTCATGCTACTATAAAAGAAGAGATGAAGGAATTGGCACAAAAATTCGTCATTTACGACAGACCGATATATTAGGATAGCAATGTACAACGTCGATATTTCGCTCATCAAGATGATCACGACCCACTACTGGGTCAAGCGTGACAAGATCGTCAACAAGATCAGCTACAAAGGAAGACTCTTTTTCGACAAGTATGAGCGTATCGACAAACCGCTGAACCGCTCCGTCATGAACGACTACGACAGCGGCAAGATCGTCGTGGCGCACAGCCTCGTCAACGACCGCGACAAAGTCGAGAATATCGTCTTCGATTACAACGGCAGAAACAGGGAGCGCTTCTGGCACCGGCTGCAGCTGCTGCTGCGCGAAGAGGGGTATCTCAACTTCACCGCCTACGAGAGCAAGACACCCGGCCATCTGCATGTCTATATCCACAAAGGGCACACCACCTTCGCAGAGGGGTGTCAGCTGGCCAAAACACTCTCGGCGAAGCTCGCGACGAAACTGCCGCGCGAGTGGAAAGTCTATCCCAATGCCGACATTCCCAAAGAATTCAACATACTCAATCTACCCCATAAAGTCTACGCCAAAGAGCGGGGATCTTCGTGGGCGAGGCATATGTAACCGACCGATAAACAACCCAAAAGAGGAGAAGATTTATGGAAGACAAACTCAAACAGCAAGAGATGAAGCAACAAAACGACCTAAGCGATATCGTGCTGGAGAAAGAGAGCAACAGTGCCGAAAGAACGAAAAAGCTCCTGCTCTATGCGGCAACCCTCATTCTGCTCTTTCTCGTCGCGCTGGTGGTGATGAAGCTGCTCAACACTACGCCGGAGGAGAGTTCCGCCAATCTCGCACAAGTGGGCAACGAAGTGCAGCAATCCGCAGACGAATCGGTCGATCAGATCAGCCAGAAGCTCGAAGATACCAACAAACTCTTCCAGCAGGAGCCGATTATCGACGAGAGTACCGAGACCGATCTGAAATTTGAAGAGATGGTACGCAAACTCAAAGCACAGGATGCCTCCGAGAGTGCAGACCTCGGGAAAGTGATCGAGAAGCCGGCCGTCGCAGCCAAAGAGAAAGCACAGGAATCAGCGACTGCGCATGCAAAAAGCGGTGCCGACCAATTCAGCAAAAAAGCCGAAGAGATCGCCAAAGCGGCAGCCAAAACGAAAAAGGAAGCTGCGGCCAAAGTGCATGAAGCCGCCGCGAAACTGCACAAGACGGCACCGGAAGTGATCGCTCCGAAAATCGTCACGCCCAAAGCGAAACCACACGCACCGGCACACAAAAGAGAAGAGATCGTCCGAACCAAAACCGTACCTGCAGGGCACGAAACCATGATCTCATCCCTCAGCGGATACTTCATCCAGGTCGGCGCCACAGCCAATACCTTCCCGGACAGACGCTATCTGCAAAAGATCAAAAACGCAGGCTACGACTACATCGTACACTCGATGACGATCAAAGGCAGAAAGATCAAAAAGATTCTGATCGGTCCCTTCGCATCGAAATCGGAAGCCAAAAGCAGACTGCCCGGCGTACGCGCAAAGATCAATCCGAGCGCCTATATCTACAGGGTCCAGTAGCAGTGTACAGTCGACAACTGCTCTTCGATCAGCTGACACCGATCGCGATCTATACGAAACTGAAGGAGCGTTTTTCCGACGAAATCACGCTCCTCTTCGAGAGTGCGATCAATACCGAAGAGGGCAACTACAGCTTCATCTTTGTCGGGGCGCTCGAACGCGTCACCTATCGGGACGGCATGACCACCCTGCTGCATGCCGACGGCACGACCGCCACGGAGCCGCGCGATCCCTTCGACTATCTCAAATCCTACTACGCCAATATCGATTACGAAGCCTACCACCGCCTCACCAAATCGCTCAATGTCGGATTCGTCGACGGTTTCGTCGGATTTATCGGCTACGACAGCGTCAAGATCTTCGAACCGGTCCTCAAGCCGTGGATGGATCCGCTGCATGACGAACTCAAATCACCCGATATCGATCTGATACGCCCCAGACTGACGCTTGCCTTCTCGCACAAGACCAATACCCTCACCCTGATCACACCACTGGAATCGGTCGAAGCGGAGCTCGACGAGATCGTCGCCTGGCTCAAAGAGCCCTACACCTACACCGACCTCAAAAAATCGGTGATCGATCCCGAAAAGGGGCAATTCGCCTTCACCAAAGCGCGCTTTTTCGAGATGGTCGCACAATCCAAAGAGATGATCAAAAGCGGCGATGTCTTTCAGATCCTGATGTCCAACCGGTTCACCCAGTATGCCAAGATCGATCCGCTCAGCTTCTACCGTATCCTGCGCAGCCAGAACCCCTCCCCCTACATGTTCCTGCTCGAATATGAGGATTTCACGATCGCGGGCAGTTCGCCCGAGGTGATGGTCGGCCTGCATGAGCGGCATATCCTGCTGCGTCCGATCGCAGGTACACGCCGGCGCGGCGCCACCCCCGAACGCGACCGCGAACTCGCCGAGGAGATGCTGCATGACGAGAAGGAGTGCGCCGAGCATCTGATGCTCGTCGATCTGGGGCGCAACGATGTCGGACGCGTCGCCCGGAAGGGTACGGTCAAGGTGACGGAGATGATGCGCGTGGAGCGCTACTCGCATGTGATGCATATGGTCAGCGATATCGATGCGATTCTCGACGATCGGTACGATATGTTCGATCTCTTCGCCGCGACCTTCACCGCAGGGACGATGACCGGCGCACCGAAGATCCGCGCGATGGAGCTGATCGCCGAATTCGAGGGGCTCAAGCGCGGCTTCTACAGCGGTGCCGTCGGCTACTTCGGCTTCGACGGCAACATGGACTCCGCGATCGCGATCCGTACCGCCTATCTGGACGATGAGAAGATCGTCTTTCAGGCGGGAGCGGGCATCGTCGCCGACAGCAAAGAGGAGCTCGAGTATCTGGAGGTGCAGAACAAGCTCGCAGCCAATATGGCCTCTCTGAAACAGCTGCATGAAACGACGAAATAGCCTCTTCGCCATCTTCGGCGATCCCGTCTCCCACTCCATCTCTCCGCTGATGCACAACTACGCCTTCAGCGGGCTGGGCTTTCCGGGCTGCTACACCCGATACCGTCTCACGGAGGGGTCGCAGCTGCGCCGGAAATTCCTCGATCTCGCCCTATCCGGTGTCAATGTCACCGTCCCGCACAAAGAGGCGGCCTATCTGGCATGCGATGAAGTACGCGGCATCGCACGCGAGATCGAAGCGGTCAATACCATCGTCCGCGAAGAGGGGAAGCTGATCGGCTACAACACCGACGCACCGGGATTCCTCAAATCGGCGCTGGCGTTCGGAGAGATCCGATCCGTCGCGATCCTCGGTGCCGGCGGCACGGCGAAGGCGCTGGCCGCGATCTTTCGACGGGAGGGTGTCGAGACGGCGATCCTCAACCGCTCATCCGGACGGCTGGAGCACTTCGTCGCACGGGGATACAGTGCCTGCGACTGGGAGCGGTGGGAGCCAAAAGCGTACGATCTCGTCGTCAACACCACTTCCGCAGGATTGCAGGAGCAGACCCTGCCCGCCCCGAGAGAGATCCTCGAGCCGCTGCTAAGAGATGCCCGCTACGCGATCGATGTGATCTACAACCGACAGACCCCCTTCCTGCAGCTTGCCGGGGAACTGGGCAAACCGGCCAAAGACGGCAGCGAAATGCTGCTCTATCAGGGGGTCATCGCTTTCGAACATTTCACCGCGCACAGATACAGCGAGGAGGAGATCACCCGCTGGATGCGACGCGCCTTCGCTTAGACCTGTACGCGCTGCATCAGGGCTTTGGAGAGGGAGAGCATATCGACATTTTCGAGATTGACGCCGGTCGGTACGCCCTGCGCAATCTTGCTGAAGCTGAGTCCGTAGGATTTGAGCCGCTCTTCGACGAAGAGGATGACGCTGTCGTTCGCCAGTGAAGGGGTGAAGGCGAAGATCACCTCTCTGACCCCCTCCTGCACCAGCTGCTGCAGCTTCTCTATCTGCGCCTCATCGAGGCTCTCGAGGACAAAATATCTGCCGTCGTATCCCGCACCCTCCTCGATCACCATGATATCTCTGGCGCTTTCGACGATACAGAGCTTGCTGCGGTCGCGAAACTCGTCGAGACAGACTTCGCAGATCTCATCTTCGCAGATACCGTTGCAGATCGTGCACTTGCGGATATGGGCGACGGCATCCTCGATCGCATGTGCGAGTTTGAGTGCGTAAAAGGCATCTCCCAGCACCATATGGTAGGCGAACCGCTGTGCCGACTTTTTCCCCACACCCGGCAGTTGTCCGAATGCATCGACCAGATTGTTGAATTTTTCCAGACCTCTTTTTTTCATAGTGACAGTCTAACAAAAAAGCGATTAATCGGTCATCTCTTTCAGTCAAATCTCAAAAATTTTAACTATAATTATAAATTATACAAAGGAGCTACATGGTCAGAGATATCGTCACCTACCCCGACAAACGGATCAATA
>CAYLLC010000033.1:0-12115 GCA_964384355.1 uncultured Sulfurospirillum sp.
TGCCCCTTACTGGGGTGGGAATGTAGGTCGCCGCCCGTTCCCGCTTTTTCTTCTTGATACCAATTTACTCTTTACTCTTTTTCCAGTACTTCGATCGATCCAAAAATAGCCAATCTGCTCTCTTTTATGTATAATATTTACGAGATTTTATGAAAGGCTAAAAGTGCTAAAAACGATTATATTTATTTCTCTTACGCTCTTGATGGGGGCATGTACATTGTTGTCGAACCAAAAAGATATATTACTTCCGTTTTCTACTGATTTCAAAAGCGCTGAAGGTTGGTCGCTGGATGCCGGTGCGAGGTTTGATGCCTCTGTGTCCGCTACTGCAGGAAGCGGATCGATCAGACTGGAGAAGTCCGGCAACAACTGGGTGACCAGTGACAGAATTACTTCAGATTTCAAACTGCCTGTGAAAGCTGGCATGAGTTACACGTTATCGTTCAAATCAAAGACTAACACTTTCCCGCCTCCGCTTTTGGAAGTATATGGTGCTATGCTGGGAGATAGCGGTGTCATCGACAATTCAAACGGCACGAAGTGTGCCAATGCACAAAAAGGAGTTTGGGAAGAGAACTATGTCATTATCCGAATACCCAAAAACAGTGCGATCAAATACTTCAAAATCAAGATACTGATGATGCCAAAAGAGAGCATCAGTGCCCCTGTATGGATCGATGATCTGAAATTTGAAGAGGGTGTTCATCTTCCACATGCCTCGCCCAAAAAAGCTTTCTCTGGTAAAAATATCAGAATTGACAAACTGGGCAATATCGAAATCAAAAAAGATGGTAAATTCATACCCTTTTTCCCCATCGGAATATATACGGATGAGAACCGTGCAGACTGGCGTATCTATAAAGAGATGGGATTCAATCTCAACATGTGGGCGAGCGATGCCGCTTCCATCGCAAAATCAAAGAGAGCAGGCCTCTACAGCATGATGCAGATCGTGCAGTATATCGTACCTGTCGGCGAGGATTGGATACCGCAGAATCCAGAAAAAAAGAGAGCGCATTTGAAAAAGACAATCGGTCAGATTCGAAGTGCGGGACTCTGGGATAATCTCCTCTTTTATTATGTGGACAATGAATTTTATCATCTGAAGCATTCTTTTACGGATACGATCGATCAGGTGAGGAGTCTGGATCAGGGTTCACATCCGATCTACATGCTCAGCGGGGCATACGGTATGGCACGCATGTACAACAGATATATCGATTTTACAGGTACTTATGTCGCAGAAGATGGCTATGAGACACCTATCGTAGAGAATCTGCGCGTACTCGATACGACGCCCGATCAGAAACAGCCCGTCGTCTTTGCGCAGATCAACAGGGGTGTGGGGAAAAATTTCAGAGCGATCGTCTACGGTGCATTGGCAGAGGGGGCCAGAGGTATCGGTTTCTGGAGAGACGGGGGCAGTGCCGGCAGGATCGAAAAGCGACCGATATACAAACAGCTTCCGACAATCTCCAAAGAGATCCGGGAAATGTTGCCTTTGCTCAGAACCCCGACAGAGACTGCATGGCAGCTGCATTGTGACAATCACAGTCTCATTACCGGCACCAGAACGCTGCAACATGAAGGGTATGTGATTATCTCCAATCCGACCAGTATCCGTCAACATACAACATGTCAAATAGAAGCACTGCCGTATCACGCAAAGCATGTGAAAAGCTATAGCGGTGATCAGATAGTGGCAAAAATCGACCATGACAGTTTCTCATTGACGATGGATCCTTATGATGCAAAGGTGATAAGGTTGGCACAGTGAGCGAAAACAGCTATCTGGAAAAGTTTCATAAGCATTGCAAAGGGACTTTCTACGCATCGCTGAAAGAGCAAGAGCAGGCCTTTGTCCGTGAAAAAGCGTTTGCACACCTCTTGTCGTATCAGGAGATCAAGCAGCTTGTCGATATGACGATCGATTTTCGCATGTGGGGCAAAGGCCCTGTTTCATCGTATTGGGATGAATCCAAATACGCACACTATACGCCCAAGCAGCGAAAACAAGCCCTGATGGCAGATTTACGAGCACTGTATGACGCCTTTCGGCAGGAGGAGAAGGATTACGGCGAGCTGGCGTCGACCGAGACGAAACCGCACAGAATCAAACTGCACGCAGAAGCCAGGGAGAATCTTGGATTCGGACTATGTCCTGTGGCATCACCCAAAACGCGCTGTTGCAATCTGCTGACACTCGATGCGGTCGAGAGCTGTGGATTTGATTGCAGTTACTGCTCGATTCAGTCGTTTTACAACGAGGGCAATATCACCTTCGATACGACGCTTGATGAGAAGCTTGCAGCGATTGCACTCGATCCGAATGAGTTCTACCATATCGGTACGGGACAGGCGTCGGATTCGCTGATGTGGGGCAATCGCTACGGCGTACTGGATAAGCTCGTCGCTTTTGCGCGCAGACACCCCAATGTCATGCTCGAGTTCAAGACCAAATCCGACAATATCGGCTATTTTCTGGAGCAGGAGCATCTGCCGCCCAATCTGCTCTTTACATGGTCGCTGAATCCACAGACCATTATCGACAAAGAGGAGCATCTGACGGCATCGCTGCAAAAACGCCTGGCAGCAGCCAAAAAGATGGCCGATCGCGGTGCGCTGGTAGGTTTTCATTTTCATCCTATGATTCACTATAAAGGGTACAGAGAGGAGTACGGTGCGCTTTTTGCGCAGCTGCTCGATACATTCGATCCCTCGCATGTAGCGCTGGTCTCTTTCGGGACCTTGACATTTATCAAGCCGGTGATGCAGAAGATTCGCCAGAGAGATTTCAAGAGTAAAATTTTGCAGATGCCGCTCACTGAAGCTGCAGGCAAGCTCTCCTATCCTCTGGAGATCAAACGGGAGATGTTTCGTTTCGCGTACGAGTCACTGAAGCCGTGGCATGGAAAGGTCTATTTCTATCTCTGCATGGAGGATCACTCGCTCTGGAAAGATGTGTTTGGATATGCCTATCCAACCAACGAAAGTTTCGAGATGGATATGAAATTAAGCTACATGGCGAAAATAGAGAGGCTGAGGAGAGAGGAGGCTCCGTAGCTGAGCCTCCGTAGGCAAATTACTGCTTCTGTTGCAGTTCTTTGCGTTTTTTCTGCAGGATGTCGTATCTTGGGAATACGAAGATCGTATTTCTCTCTACGACGATTTTATCTTTGGCATCGGTAGCGTATGCCTTGATCTTGATCGGAATCGGCGTATCTTTGGTCGTATCTTTGACCAGGTCCTTGTTGGTGGAGAGTACGACGATCTTATTCGATTTCTGACCTGCCCTGAGCGTAAACGGCTCTTTGGGTCGTTCGATCTTGATCTCCGGATGGCTCTCTACCTCGAAGTAGTATTTATGCGGTTTTCTCTGCGTGTTCTGGAAGAGAAACTTATAGACATTGGTGACGCGTCCGTCATCTTTGATTTTGTAGAGCTGTGTCGTTCTGTTGATATTGAGGAGCATATACTCTTTTTTGCTTCCCATCCAGAAGAGTCCCACCAGCGCCAGTGTCAGTGCCACACCGTAAGCGATCGTTCTGAATCGCAGGAATTTCGGCTTTCTGTGCTCTTTGATCGCGGAGTAGCTGGTCCATGTGATCAGAGAGGGTTTGCCCAGAGCTCCCATCACCTGTGTACATGCATCGGCACACTCGAGACAGTTGATACACTCCAGCTGCGTACCGCGCTTGATATCGATATGGGTAGGGCAGACGCGCACACATGCATCACACATTGTACACTCGGCATTGTCGCCCTCTTTCTGGTGCAGCTCTTTGAGATTGTGTACCAGCTTGACCTCCTGGTCGTCGCTGTAGATATGTCCGCCTCTCTCGGTATTGTAGATCGTCTGGATCGTCTCTTCGTCGTACATGACGGATTGGACCCTTGCGTATGGGCAGACATAGATACAGAAATCCTCTTTGAGCTTGACGACATCATAGATCAGGAAGCCCGCTACGATGAAGAGCGTACCCATCATGACAGGGTGCTCTGCAGGCTGTTTGATATACTGGAAGAAGTCCTCGGGCGGTACGAAATACCAGACGAAGTCAGCCGCTGCGATAAACGCGAGTACCGACCACATCAACACACCGATCGCTTTTTTACCGGTCTGCCCTTCGGGTTCTTTCTGTTTGTTTTTGATACTTTTTCGGATGTGCAGAATTTTCGTCTGAATCAGATCCCTGTAGATGACACGGAATATCGTCTGCGGGCATAGCCATCCGCACCAGACCCGTCCGCCCAGCGTCGTGAGGAAAAAGACGAACAGAAAGCCGAAGATAAGCAGAAACGGCATCATGTAGAGCTCCTGCATATCGAACTTCGTGAAGAAGAGATGGATCTGTTTGTGGTCGAAATTCAGAAGAAAGAAGTGCGCACCGTTGATCTTGATCCACGGTATGACCAGAGAGAAAATTGTCGCGATGACAAAAGTATAGTATCGTTTGTATCTGTAAGGCATCCACCCTTTGAGATACTCAGCCATCCTCTGTTTAGAGCTTTTCTTAGCTACTGCTGCCTGGGCCATTTACTGTTCCTTGTGTTGAATTTGTTGGTTTTTGAGGTCGCACTCCTGAGAGAGCGGCACAGTCTGGTTGTTTTTGATCGCATGGGTCATCTGCGGGATATTTTTCGAATCGATAATCTCTTTGAGAGAGCGGGAATTGATATAATCCTTCAGAGAACTTCTGCTGACACCGAGTCGCTTGGCGATTTCACTGACGGAGATATTGCGCTCCAGCATCTCCATGATCTCTGTTTTGTACTTGTCAAATTTCGATTTGGAGAAGCTGCCCTTGGGTCTGCCCATCACGCGCTTTTGCGCATGGAGGTTTTGCTCGCGCTGTTCCGAGAGCAGATAGACCAGTGTCTGCAAGGGTGTATTGGCGTCGATGACGATATCCTGTCTGCTGAGGATAACGGAGATACCGTTTTTCAGGATGCAGTCGAAGACTTTGGTCAGTTCGCCGACCTTTTTGCTCAGTACCCAGAGGTCGTAGATCAGAATCTGATCTCCCTCTTTCAGCGAGTGCAAAAGCTGCAGCAAAGTAGAGCGGTCTTCGAGTACGACCGAAAAGGGATCGTCATCTATCTCGGTGAAATCGATTGCGATACCTTTTTTCAGCGCATAGGAGATCAGATACTCCTGCTGAAACGAAATGGAAAAATTGCGGTTTTTCCCCCGCAGGTAAGCTACAATCACACATCTGCCTTCTGTCTAAGCTCTCTGTCGCGAGAAAGAGAGCGTGAATTTTGAAACAGCGAAAGTATAGCACAAGTGACGATTAATGTCAATAGTATGGCACATAAAACCGTCAATATCAGAACGATATTTTCAGTGGCTTGCTATATTTACGCAATTTTTGCTCCAGTTCGTAGCTCTCTTCTTCTGTGCCATCATCCATGACATGCGGTGCGCACTCTCCGCCCAGCATCGCTTCGAACGCTTCCGTATCGAGTGATCTGCCGAAGAGATACCCCTGCAGAATATCGCAAGCATGCGTCTGCAGATAGGCTTTTTGCTGCTCCTCCTCGATACCTTCGGCCACCACTTCGAGACCGAGGCTGTGACCCATCGCGATGACGGTATCGACGATCACCCTGTCGCTCTGATCCGTTTCGAGGTTGCGGATGAAGGATTGATCGATCTTCAGAGAGTCGATCGGCAATCGTTTCAGATAGCTGAGCGAAGAGTAGCCGGTACCGAAATCGTCGATCGAGATCTGGATCCCTTTGGCTTTGAAGTTGTGCAGCAGCCTGGAGGCCAGTTCGATATTTTGCATGAGGATACTCTCCGTCAGCTCGAGCTGAAGCCGTGCAGGGTCGAAGCCCGTCCGCGACAGAATCGTGTCGATCGTCTCCTCCAGATTGCTCTGCAAGAGTTGAATTCCGGAGATATTGATCGATATTTTGAGATCTGCATATCCCATCCGGTGCCATGCATGCATCTGCGTGATGGCGCTTTCGAGGACGATCTCTCCGATCTCGAGTATCATGCCGGTATCTTCCGCGATGGGGATGAAGTCGAGCGGAGGGATGATCTTGAGTTCCGGATGGTTCCAGCGTACCAGTGCTTCGGCACCGATGATCTTTTCGGTTTTGGCATCGACCAGCGGCTGGTACTCGACGAAAAACTCTCTGTTTTTGATCGCGCTGCGCATCTGCTTCTCCATCTGGATTCGCCGGCTGATCTCCTCCTGTATCTCCGCTTTGAAAAAGTGGAAATTACGGCTTTTATCCTCTTTGGCACGCAGCATCGCCATATTGGCATGTTTGATCAGTGTTCTGGGATCGTTCCCGTCCGAAGGGAAGAATGCGATACCCATATTGGCATCGATCCTGACTTCGCTGCCGCCCACTTCGAAAGGGGCATCGAAGAGTTCGGAGATTCTTCCCGCGACTGTCGCAGCGGCAAGTTCGTCGCTGATATTTTCAAAGAGTATGACGAACTCATCCCCGCTGAAGCGCGCGACGGTGTCGTAGTCACGCAGCTGTGACTGGAGTCTGGAGGCGGCATCTTTGAGAATCTCATCGCCCTGTGCATAGCCGAGTGTATGGTTGATCGCTTTGAAATTGTCCAGATTGATAAAGATCGTGATCATATTCTGCTTGTCTCTGGCTGCTTTGTTGATCGCATTTTCCAGACGGTTGTAGAGGAGGTTTTTGTTGGGTAGGTCGGTGAGTGCGTCGTAGTTGGCCAGATACTCCAGCCGATCCTGTATGGTGCCGTTGTGGTTTTTGTGTTCGCCCAGAAGCAGCAGAGCGCCTTTTTTGTCCTCGTGGCTGGCGATGAGCGATGGATTCCAGTGTACGACGATCTTTTCACGGTTGCGGCAGATCAGCGGAAAGTCGTTTTGCATGCGGATCTTTTTGGTTGCGAAACTCTTCTGGATCTGGTCGAGGGTCTTCTCTTTGTAGCTTTCAGGCAGAAAGAGTTCCGTGAAGTTCCTGCCGAGGACCTCTTCCTTCTTGTATCCCGTCAGCTTTTCGGCAAAGTGGTTGAAATCGTTGATATAGCCGTTTCTGTCCAGTGAGATCAGAATCATCTCCGCCTTCTCCTGCAGGGTCTCCCGGCTCTGTCGCAGGGCGTACTCGAGCTGATTGGTGACTTTGAAGGCTCTGGTATCGACCAGCAGCGCGTAGTAGTGCTCCCCCGAGAACATCGTGTTGGCGAACAGCAGCCTGCTTTTGCCATCCTTGCCGATGTATTCTGCCTCTTCGCCGTAGAGTGCGCAGCGCTGTTCGAAGGATTTGACGAAGTGCTCTTTTTGGTATTGGGGCAGGATCAGCTCCTCCAGCTTTTTGCCGACGGCTTCTTCCTTCGTGTAGCCAAAGAGAGCCTCACAGCTTCTGTTCCACTCCTGTACGGTGCGGGAAAGATCGGTGCTGAAGTATCCTATATGGGACACATTTTCTAAAAAATTCTCTCTGTCACTTTTTGGTTGTTTCATATTCTGTCCTGTGATGTACATCTGGTTTCTATATCTCTATATCGACAGTTAAAAAATATAATTTATTAAAAATAGAAAGATTTATTTAAAAAAATGAAGAGATTCAATTTCCGAGTGCATAGCGCAAATAGCCCGCATACTCATGCAGCGCAAAGTAACTCAGTCTCAGCCCCGTGACGGAGGGGAGATACCAGAGATGCCTGAGTGAGGAAGCTTTGTAGTCGGTCGGTGCGGGGACGGCACGCAGACCGGCTTTCGTAAAGAGCAGCATCGCGCGCGGCATATGAAATGCGGAGGTGACCAGCAGGATTTTGGGAGCATGCAGGCCAAAATCCCGCAGCATCGCTTTGGTGTAGCGGGCGTTTTCATAGGTGTCTCTGCTGCGGCTTTCGAAATAGATCGAAAAGTGCGGCGTGAAGTGTCGCGGATGGGGCAGATTGAGGCTTATCGTGTCGTTTAGCTCCGATATGCACTGTGTCGCAGCGTCCGATTCCCTGAAGCCTCCGCTGAAGATGAGCGGCAGATCGTGTTTTTTGGCGAGCATGACCCCGTAGAGCAGGCGCTTGAAGCTTCCGGGCATCAGCGGCAGGTTGGGGACGCCCAGATTGTTTCCGCCGCTGAGTACGACGACGGCATCGATATCGGAGGGCACGGGATCGGGAAGGGTGTAGCGCTGCTCGAGCGGGCTGATGAGTCTGGTGCCTGCATAGGGGGTACTGAGCAGATAGAAGAGAATAGCCGCAGAGAGAAAAAAGATCCTGAATCTCCTGACCAAAACGGCAGCTGCCAGAAAAAGAAGCACAAAGATCCCCGGAGGGAAGAGGAAGCCGGCCAGCAGCTTCTTCATAAAAAAGGCTACAGTAATCGTACCGCTCCATCGCCTTTTTCGAGTCGGCCGATCAGATATCCGTCGCTGTTTCCGAGGACATGATCGGCATGCTCCGGGCTGACGACCAGTACCATACCGACACCCATGTTGAAGGTGCGGTACATCTCCTCTTCTTCGACATGCGCACGCATGAAGTCGAAGATCGGAAGCGTACGGATTGCGGACTTTTCGACGACCGCCGTGAGGTCGTCCGGCAATACACGCGGCAGGTTTTCGACGATACCGCCGCCGGTGATATGTGCGAGGGCGTTGATGTGTGCTTTGAGCTTTTTGAATGTCTTGACATAGATTCGGGTCGGGGTGAGGAGTATGTCGATCAGTCTCTCTCCGTCGATCTCATCGTCAAACTGCATGCCGAGCTTTTCGAAAAAGAGCTTGCGTACCAGCGAGTAGCCGTTGGAGTGGATCCCCGAGCTGGGGAGTGCGATGAGCAGATCCCCCTCTCTGACATGCGAGAGGCGATCCATCTCCGACTTTTCGGCGATACCGACCGCAAATCCCGCCAGATCGAAATCCCCTCTGGCGTACATGCCGGGCATCTCCGCCGTCTCTCCGCCGATGAGGGCGCATTCACTCTCCCTGCACCCCTGGGCGATACCCTTGACGACATCGGTCGCTTCGTCGGTCTTGAGTTCGCTGGTGGCGTAGTAGTCGAGGAAAAAAGAGGGCGTGCCGAAGTTGCAGATGAGGTCGTTGACGCACATCGCGACCAGATCGATACCGACCGTGTCGAATTTCTGTGCATCGATGGCGAGCTTGAGCTTCGTACCGACACCGTCCGTCGCCGCCAGCATGACAGGTTCGCGATAGCCGGTCGGCAGTGCGTATGCACCGGCGAAAGAGCCGATTCCGCCGATGACATTGGCATCGAAGGTCGATTTGACGAAGGGTTTGATATTCTCTACGAATGCATTGCCGGCATCGATATCGACACCTGCATCTTTATAACTGAGCTTTGCCACCTATTTTTCCCACTCGCAAGGAGGAAAGATCTTCTTCATCAGCCATGTAGAGGGACAGAAGTTGGTAAAGGCCCAGATGAGCATCATGATGATGACGAAAATCTGCAAAACGACAGCGACTTGAAAATGGAAGCTCTCTTTGAGGCCTGTCTGAAAATCATGTGCTCCCATCGCGAAAAAATAGAGAATGATTCCCAGCATCAAAGCGGTCAGAATTCGTTGCATTCTTGCTGCACACATAGTCGACTCCTGATTGTGAATTTTGTAATAATTTTAACGCATCTGTGCTGAAATAGCCGATTCTTCGACCTGCCGCTGCAAAAAGGCGACCATATCGTCGGGTTTGAGCGGTCTGCTGAAATAGTATCCCTGTCCCGTAACGCATCCCATCTCTTTCAGAAGCGCTTCCTGATCGGCATCCTCGATGCCCTCCGCGACTGTATTGAATCCGAGATGATCGGCCAGTGTGATGATCGTATGGACGATGTTTCTGTCTTTTTGCTGTGTGCAGATATCGTCGACAAACGACTTATCGATTTTCAGCGTCGTGATCGGAAGATTTTTGAGGTATCCGAAAGAGGAGTAGCCGGTACCGAAGTCGTCGATCGCGATCATATAGCCGTTATGACGCAGCGCCTGCAGGCTTCGGATATTGTGTTTGATATCCTCCATGACATAGGATTCGGTCACCTCCAGCTCGATCTGTGTAGGGTGGAGTCCCGTCTTGAAAGAGAGGGCGTTGATATGCTGGATGAAATCCGCCTGTTTGAACTGGATAGTAGAGACATTGATCGCGATATGTTTCAGGTCGGGATCGATCTCTCTGAATCGTTGGAACTCTACACATGCACGCTCGAAGACGAAGTAGCCTATCTTGTCGATCAGGCCGATCTCTTCGGCGACGGGGATGAATTTATCGGGAGGTACGAAGCCCAGCTTCTCGTTTTCCCACCGTATCAGCGCTTCGAATCCGACGATTTTTCTCGTTTTGAGGCTATATTTGGGCTGGTAGACCATGTAGAGCTCTTCTCTCTGGAGCGCGTGGCGCAGCTCCTGCTCGATGGTGAGGCGTTCGTAGATCTCTTTGGAGAGCTGTTGGGTGAAGAAGTGGTAGCCGTTTCGCCCTTCGTTTTTGGCTTTGTACATCGCCGTGTCCGCATGCTTCATGAGTGCATCGAGATTTTTGCCGTCCTGCGGATAGAGCGACACCCCGATACTCGCCGTGATATTGAGCATGTGATCACCGATCTGAAACGGTGAATAGAGCGATTTCAGGACGCGTTTGGCGATGGCCGTCGCATCTTCGAGATGGGAGATGGCGCTGATCGCGACGAATTCGTCTCCTCCGATTCTCGCGATAAAGTCGTGTTCGCTCAGTTCATGCTGCAGCCTTTTGGCGAAGATCTTCAGCAGTGCATCTCCGCTCAGGTGTCCGAGGGTGTCGTTGATCGTCTTGAAGTGGTCCAGATCGATGTAGAAGAGGGCGTATTCGCGATGGTTTCCCTCTACTTCGCTGCGGAAATAGGTTTCGAAAGAGTAGCGGTTCGGCAATCCCGTGAGCTGATCATGATAGGCGAGGTATTTGACCTGGTTTTTCTGTTCGATATACTGGGTGATGTTGAGTTTGATCGCGATATATCCGTAGAGATTTCCGTCGATAAAGAGCGGAGAGATCGACGCTTTTTCGTAGTAGATTCTGCCGTCTTTGGTCTTGTTGATGAATTCGCCCTCCCATTTTCGACCCTCCTGGAGCGCTTGCTTCAGGGTAGCGTAGTAGCTCTCATCCATCAGCCCTGAGTTGAGAATCTTCGGATTCTCTCCTATGACTTCGATCCGGCTGTAACCGGACTCTTTCTCGAAGGCGTCGTTGACATAGATGATCTTTTGGTCTGCATCGGTGATGACGACGCTGTTGTCGCTCTTTTCGATCGCATACCTGTATGCGGAGAGGATCTTTTTGGTCGCCAGAGATCTTCGGTAGAGATAGAAGATCACAAAGAGCAGCCCCGCCAGTATCGAGAGTATCGTCGTGATCGTTACCTGGGCGATGCGCAGGTAGTCGTTGAACTCCTGGTAGAGTGTCTGATGGAGCGCATCGATTTTTTGGTAGAGGTTGAGTTCGGCTATCTTCTGCTGTTCCGCTTTGATCGCTGCGATCTTCTCCATCACATTTTCGATATGGAGTCGGAAGAAGTGGAGGTATCTGTCCGATGTTTTCTGGTCCAGAGCTGCGATTTTGTCGATATTCCGACGGATCGGAAGAGGGTCTTGCTGGATATCGGTGTAGAGTTGCAGCGTCATGAAGATCGTATTGTCCAGCATCTTCAAATCTGCATCTTCGATCGGCGAAAACCGCTCTATGTTGCGCTGCAGATCATGCAGGTAGTTGAGTGAGTTGATGATCAGGCTGTTATAGGATTTGGTGTGTTCGATCAGATCGATCTTCTTTTGGTATGCTGCCTCGATGTCGGTGAGTTTTTCGTTGTACTTGTATGAGATGATATGGTTGTCATGCGCCATGCTCTCTCTGAGATTGTGGAGGATGTGTGAGAATTTTTCGACTTTTCGGTTGATTTCGTCGTAGTTGTGAAATGTCCCTTTCTGGTCCAGAAAGTAGTTGAAATCTTTATCCAGCAGTTTGAGCTCGGTGACGGCTCTGTTCTGTTGTGCGTAGTGTTTGATATTGTTGTCGATCAGATTGAAAAAGAGGATCGTCGCCGGGATCGCAGCCAAAAAGAGCAGCAGCAGGATCGTAATCAGGTCCGGGCGTTTGATGTGGAGGTGTTTCATCAGCGTATACTCTC
>CAYLLC010000033.1:12215-16708 GCA_964384355.1 uncultured Sulfurospirillum sp.
ATGTTGCCGCCGACATTGCGGCCGTGGTGGCATGCGATGCACCCTTTGAGCCGAAAGAGCGCATACCCCTCCTTCTGTTTTTCGGTGATGGCATCTTTCTCTCCTCTGAGATAGCGGTCGAAGGGCGCATCCGGTGTGATGAGCGTCTTTTCGAACTCCGCGATGGCATCGGTGACGGTGGCTTGCGTGATGCCCTCATCGTAGATGCGTGCGAACTGTGCTTTGTAGGGGGCGTGGTTGAGCTTTTCGATCAGATCGGGGAAGTTGTTGCCCATCTCGACCGGATTGACGATGGGGCCAGCGGCCTGCTCCTGCAGATCCTTGGCGCGTCCGTCCCAGAACTGTCGGAAGTTGAAAAGCGCATTGAGGACGGTTGGAGCGTTGATGCTCCCTTTCTGTCCACGGATACCGACGGATACGCGTCGCCCGTCGTCACCGCCGTTGTAGAGATCGTGGCAGCTGGCACAGGAGACCGTACCGTCGGCCGAGAGGATCGGATCGAAAAAGAGCGCTTTGCCAAGCTGCACTTTGGCCGGATTCACGGGGACGCTTCGGGGCAGAGGGGTGATCGGTTCGGCTGTGAGTATACCTACAAAAGAGATACACAGGAGAAAATAGCGCATATGTCCTCATTCATAGCTGTTTTGTAAAGCCTATATCGGTATTTTACCATAAAGTTTTAACCCCGATGGAAATCTGTTTCCATATTTCCCTTCAATCAGCATGCAGCAGCGCTTTTGCAAGAAATATAATAATTAAAATGCTAAAATCAATTCCATTTAAATATAGGGGAAACAGATTATGTATTTTGAAGAAGAACAGGGGTTTTTGAAGCAGAGTCTCAAAGTGACGGAGAAGTTGTACGAGACCAAAAGCGCATATCAGCAGATCGAAGTCTACGGTACCGAAGCGTTGGGGAATCTTTTGGTTCTGGACGGCAATGCGATGTTTTGCGAAAAAGATGAGTTTATCTACCATGAGATGCTGGCGCATGTGCCGGTCTGTACGCATCGCGACCCGAAAAATGTACTCATCATCGGAGGCGGTGACGGCGGTACGGCCAGAGAGGTGCTGCGGCATGAAGGGATCAGTGTCGATCTGGTCGAAATCGACGAAGCGGTGGTCGAGACGGCGAAAAAGTACTTTCCGAATGTCGGAGACTGGGAGAACCCGCGTCTGAATGTCACGATCGAGAGCGGTATGGAGTATATCGCCAAAGCTGCAGATCAGAGCTACGATATCGTGCTGGTCGATGCGACCGATCCCGGCGCGATCTCCAACGAACTCTTCGAAGCGACCTTCTACGCACAGGTCAATCGCGTGCTCAGAGAGGATGGTCTGGTCGCGGTACAGGGCGGCAGCTACTGGATGGATCTGGAAGCGCACAAGAAGATTCTCGAGACGGTCGGGCATCCGTTCGGTATCGCGATGCCCTATACTTATCCGATGTACAGCTATCCCGGTGTGAACTGGAACTTTGTCCTCGCATCCAAAAAGTACCATCCTACGGCGGATATCGTGCTGCAGAGAGCCGATCTGCTGGAGGGGCACCGCTACTACACTTCCGACATTCACCGTGCGGCATTCACCGTACCCGGATATATCAAAAAAGCACTGCTGGGAATCGCCAAAAACTAAATGGAGTTTCCAAACGCTATCGTACTGACAGGGGGCATCGCCAGCGGCAAAAGCAGCGTATGCTCCCTGCTCTCACTCTATGGATTTACGATTATCGATGCAGACAAGATCGCCCACCTCAAACTCGACGAGAGCGCCGGCACGATCGCCGAGCTCTTCGGAGAGCAATTCGTGATCGGAGGCAAAGTCGACCGAAAGAAGCTGGGCGGCATCATCTTCGAAGATGCCGAAGCGAGAGAGAGGCTCGAAAGCTTGCTGCATCCGATGATCAAAGAGGAGATGCTCCACCAGAGCCGACGCTGTGAAGCGAAGGAGATCCCCTACATCCTCGATATTCCGCTCTTTTTCGAGAAGCGAAACTACGCAATCGATGAGGTGGCGGTAGTCTACTGTACCCCGCAGCAGCAGAGAGAGCGGCTGATGGGCAGGGAGGGGTATACGACCGAAGAGACCGAGAGCCGTATCCGCGCCCAGCTCCCTATCGACGAGAAGCGCGAAAAGGCGACCTTCGTCATCGACAATACCGGAGATCTCAGACATCTGCAGAAAGAAGTGGAGCGTTTCACGGACTATATCAAAGCCCGATATCCCGCTTTGAAGATTTGATCTATACAGGGAGTGATGACGATGCATGATCCGCGCGAGAGCAAAACCTACACCACGCTGCAAATTCTCTACACCTTTCTTGCGACGCTGCTGATGGTCTACCACTCGACCCAGCACTACAATATTGCAGGCAGAGATCTCTTTGCCAACTTCTTCACCTTCGGAGAGATGGGTGAAGACCTGCTCTTTGTGCTGATGGGATTTACCGTCTTTTATACCTCATGGCGATTCATCGAGAAGCAGCGGGGGTATCGGGAGTATATGGTCTATACCCTGACGCGTATCTTTATGGTCTACTGGGTGCTGATCGCGATTCCGGGCTTTATCGTCTGGCATATCAATCCGCACCTGCATGAGAGTATCGCACAGATTCATGCCGATCAGTGGTGGCAGACCTTCACGATGTGGTTCGGGCATCCGCGTATCGCCGTGATTACCTGGGTGCTGACACAGCTGGTCTTTTTCGCGGTTTTGTTCGGCCTGGCGATTCTCGATCGCCGGTTTGTCTATCTCTGGTACTTTGTGCTGGGGCTTTCGCTGCTGAACCTGATCGATAGGGTGACGATCGGTATGCACCCCTTCGGTGATGTGACGGATGTATGGTTCAAGGTCTTCAGCCCGCACAATCTGGAGTTCGCATACGGTGCGGCGATCTTTTTTCTCTACAAAAAGGGCTATTTTATCAGGCGCTACCGGCTCTTTCTGCTCTTTGCCGTATTGGTTGTTTTCGGTGTGGGTGCGATCCACTCGCAGGGGATTCATGATCTCTACAATGCCAGAGTCCTGACCTTTGGAGTGGCTGCCGCCGTGTTGGCGTATGCAGTGGTCAACTATGCGCAGTTTATCGAATCGGCACCCCGTAATATCTTCGTCAGGCTGGGAGAGGCGGAGTATATCATGCTGCTGATCCACGGACCGATTCTTTCGATCGTCGATTTTCACTTTGCGACCAAATACAGCTTCGGGTGGGCGATTACGCTGGCGACGATTTTTGGGATATTGACGGCCAGTTATGCGATTCGCAGGTGGATAGAGGCACCGGCTCTGGGAGTGGTCTATCGCCGGTTTATGCGCGGAGCGTGAAGCGGATTACTGCTTCTGCGCCTCTTGCAAAATAGCGTCGAGGACTTTGAAGATCCCCTTGCTGTTCTCTTCGATCAGACGGAACGCTTCGTTGATCGCTTTGAAATCGAGCTCCTCGGCTTCGAGATTTTCGAAAACTTTCAGTGTGCCGTTGTGTACGCCCGCATGCGGTTCGTTGAGCTTTTCGTAACTTGGGGTGTTGCTGAAATACTTCTGCCCGTTGCCTTCGAAGTACCATTTGCCCAGACGGCAGTTGTGATGATCGACGAATTTGAATGCCGGCTTGTGCTCGTAGACGGAGAGGTAGCTGTTGGCTTTCCAGAGGACATGGTCGATTTTGGCCAGACTCATGAAGACATTGTCCCCCAGATCGTCCAGCTCACTCAGAAAGTGTTTGGTCGAATCATGCAGTGAGTGGATCTCTTTGTCGAAGAGACTGGTGTGCTGATGGATGACGGAGATGCTGGAGTCGATCTCCTGAAACTCCTGTGTCGTCTTCTTGATCTCCGACTGGATGCCGTTGGTGATCTTCTGGATCTGTGTCGCGACGGAGGAGGTCTTGTTGGCGAGGTTCTTGACTTCGTTGGCGACCACGGCAAACCCCTTGCCTGCTTCTCCTGCCGACACCGCTTCGACGGAGGCGTTGAGGGAGAGGATTTTGATCTGCATGACGACTTCGTTGATCATCAGCACCGATTTCTCGATATCTCTGGCTTTGCTGGAGAGGTTGTTGATCACGGATGCGACGCTGTGGGAGCGGGAGAGGAGGGTATCGAGCAGCGAGACGATACTGGTGATGCTCTCAAAAGCCGTGGAAAAATCTTTTTCGACGCAGGTAGAAGTTTCGAGGCTCTCTTTCGCGCGGCTGGTGGCGGAGGCGAGATTGGCCTGAATATCGACGATAGAGTCACGGATATGCACATTTTCATAACCATAGAGTTCAAAAAGCTGTTTGAACTTCTCTTTTGCCTTTTCGATTTCATGCTCGCTTTGGCGTACCTTCGCTTTGATCTCTGCATTGGCTGCAGCGAGTTCTGCCTTCTGGGCTTCGAGCTTTTCGATGCGGGCATCTTTCTGTTGCAGTTTCGCTTCCAGCGCAGCTATCTTCGCCTCTTTCTCTTCGAGACTCTTATGATAGAGGGCGCTCTCCTCTTCAAAGCGTTTTT
>CAYLLC010000034.1:0-16182 GCA_964384355.1 uncultured Sulfurospirillum sp.
TGGTCCCCGTAGGCAAGGATCAGATCCAGCATGTCGAGATCACCCGCGATATCGCCCAGAAGTTCAACAACGAAAAAGGGGAGATCTTCGTCCTGCCCGAATTTCGTGTCGATGAAAACCTCCAGACCGTACCCGGTACCGACGGCGCCAAGATGAGCAAGAGCTACGGCAACACGATCGACCTCTTCACCACTGAAAAGCAGCTCAAGAAGCAGACCGGCAGGATCGTCACCGAATCGGTACCGATGGAAGCCCCCAAAGCGTGGCAAAACTGCAATGTCTACAACCTCTGCAGGCTCTTCCTCGACGAAGCGGGCCAGAAGGCGCTGCAGGCGCGTTATGCACGCGGCGGCGAGGGGCACGGACACTTCAAGCTCTACCTCAAGGAGTTGATCTGGGAGCACTTCGCCGAAGCGAGAGAGAAGCGGGAATACTACCTCGCGCACCGCGATGAAGTGCTGGAGATTCTCGACGAAGGTGCCAAAAAGGCTGCGGCGATCGCCCGCGAAAAGATAGCGATCATACGCGATGCCGTCGGCATCTACAGATAAGGGGAAGATATGCTCGATTTAAAAGCACTGCAAAACGATTTCGACACGGTCGCCGCGAAGCTGCGCAAAAAGAAGGTCGACGAAGCGCTGTTGGCGAAACTGCGCGAAGTCTCACTCAGGATGAAAGAGCAGCGCAAAGTGCTCGAAGCGCTCCAGGCGGAACAAAACGCCAGGAGCAAGCTCTTTCCGGTCTATCAGAAAGAGGGCAAGGATATCGGCGCGCTCAAAGCGGAGCTCTCGGAGATCAAGCAGAAGATCGCCGTGGAGCAGGATCTGGTGCGCACCCTCGAGACGGAGATGTACGAGATCGCACTCGGTATCCCCAACATCCCCGACGACGATGTGCCCGAAGGGGAGGATGAGTCGGACAATCTCGAACTCAAGCGCGTCCTCGAACCCAGACAATTCGACTTCACCCCCAGAGAGCACTGGGATCTGGCGATCACGCCGGAGTGGATCGACTTCGAGCGCGGCGTCAAGCTGGCCAAGAGCCGCTTCAGCGTCCTCAAAAACGACGCCGCGAAACTGGAGCGCGCCCTGATCAACTACATGCTCGACTTCAACCAGAACAGAGGCTTCGAAGAGGTCTGCGTCCCCTACCTCGTCAATCGCGACTCGCTGCTCGGTACGGGACAGCTGCCCAAATTCGAAGAGGACCTCTTCAAGATCGAAGGTGAGCCCCTCTACCTCATCCCTACCGCCGAAGTCCCCGTCACCAACCTCTTCCGCGACGAAATCCTCGCCAAAGAGGAGCTGCCGGCGAAGCTCACCTCCTACACCGCATGCTTCCGCAAAGAGGCCGGCAGTGCCGGACGCGACACCAGAGGGATGATCCGGCAGCATCAGTTCGACAAAGTGGAGTTGGTCGCCGTCACGACCCCCGAGCAGAGCGACCGGGTATTCGACGAGATGGTCGCATGCGCGAGCGATCTGCTCACTTCGCTGGGATTGCCGCACCGTCTGGTGCTGCTGTGCGGAGGGGATCTGGGATTTTCGGCGGCACGAACCATCGATATCGAAGTGTGGCTCCCCGGACAGAACCGCTACCGCGAAATCAGCTCCATCTCCAATACCCGAGCGTTTCAGGCCAGACGCGCCAGAATCCGCTACAAAGAGGGGAAGAAAAATCTCCCCGTACACACCCTCAACGGCTCCTCGCTCGCCGTGGGGAGGACGCTGATAGCGATCATGGAAAACTATCAGAATGCGGACGGTACGGTCACGATACCGGAAATCCTGCGAAAATATATGCCCTGAGAGCCCCGATAGATGGCTGAAGAGGAGTTTCTCAATCTCGACGACGAAGAGGAGCTGACCGAAGAGGCACTGGTCGACACCCCTTCTCAGGTCGAAGAGAGACTCGACGAAGAGCAGAACAACAAGCTGATCTATCTGCTCATCATCCTGCTGCTGGTGGCGCTCTTTATCCTCGGAGGGCTCTTCTTCTACCTCTACACCAAGAAGAAGCATGCCGCCAGAGAGCATGAAGTCAACGCCACCGAAATCGTCGAAAAGGTGATCCGGAAAGAGGCGCCCAAAAAAGAGGCTTCTCAGGTACAGCAGTGGCTCAAAGAGGCGGAGAGACTCTACAAAAAGGGAGAAAAAGAGAAAGCGCTGCGCCTCTACCAGAAGATCGCCCGATACAACAAGGCGCTCTCCAGCTTCAATATCGGCGTCGCCCAGCTCAAGGAGGGCAACTTCACCGCCGCGATCCACTCCTTCGACAAAGCCTCTTTCGACCCGGCGCTGCGATGCGAAAGTGCGCTCAATGCCGCGGTCTGCGCCTACAATCTCAAAAACAGAGCGCAGTTCGACCATTATCTGGCCCTCGCCAGAGAGTATCTCGCCTACAAAAAAGAGTCGCCCCTCTTCTCCTACTACAATACGCTGATCAACTACTATCAGAACGCCTATCCGGAGACGCTCGTATCGATCACCCACCCCACTTCCGATTTTTACCGTCGCAAGGAGTTTTTCGTCGGGTCGAAGATCTACACGTCGTTTCAGAGCCTCCAAAACGCCATCGACATGCTCGAACATGCCGACAGCGCCAAAAACTTCTTTACCCTGGGGCTCCTCTACGCCAACATCGGCAACTACGGCCGCGCTTCGGACTATCTGCGCAAAGCGATCGAGATCAAAGACCACCTCACCCAGGCGCGGCTCGCACTCGCACTCGCCCAGAACCGGCTGGGCAACCTCGCCACCAGTGCCAGACTGCTGCAGGAGGCGGAGGAGAAGGACGCCAACGCGACGGAGATCTATCCCATCAAAGTGGTCCTGAAAAAGTCGCTCTTCGATCCGGTCATCGCGCAGGAGCAGTTTCAGAAAAATCTGCTGCTGGACAAACTGCACAAATTCTCGCTCCTCTTCTACTACGCCCCCTACAAACTCTCCTTCTACGACAACGCGATGCAGGGGATTCGCAAAGGGGCCAAAAATATCGACATCGACAAGACCCGATCGGCGATGGATTATCTGAGAACCAGCCGGGATATCGCACAGGTCAATCTCGAAATCGCACGCGCCGTGGAGTTTTCCCTCTCGCACCGGCTCTACGAGACGCAGGCGATCTTCCGCGATGCGCTCAAGCGCTATCCGTGGGATGCCGTCCTGCACTACAATCTGGGGCTCACCTACGCGCAGATGTACAACTTCAAAGATGCCTACAGCGAATTCGCCAAGAGTCAGATGCTCGATACGACCCTCTTCGAAGCGGCGATCTTCAAATCCTACTGCGCGCAGCTGATCAACAAAGATCCCACGATCGCAAACCTCGACCAGCTCTACGCCCTCCTCTCGCTGAACCCGGACAAAGCCTACCGCGACCGCATCGCCGCGCTGGTCAACATCGCCAAAGAGACCCCCGCACTACCCTCAGGGTATCTGCCGGCAGACCGCCACCCCTTCGACACGGCAATCGACATGATCTTCGCCTACGACCGAGCCGAGAGCGCGACCTACAAAGAGAGCACCGAAGCGCTGCGAAAGCTGCTCCCCCGGGATCTGGTCGCCAATATCGTCTACCTCGACGCACACTACGACAAGCGCGATATCAAAGCCTACGCCAGAGCGATTCAGGAGCGGCTGATCGACACCAATCTCGACTTTCGCCCCCTCTACTACGGCGAGACGCTCCCGCGCGAACTCTATATCGAGATGCTCAACATCGCCGGCGTGGTCCACAAGCTGCTCGACAAACTGCGCGAGGATGCGCCCAAATACGGCAAATATATCGCATTCCGCCAGACCAAAGCGCTGGCGCAGATCTACAACCGCGATTTCGAAGATGCCTACCAGACCTACAACGACCTGATCGACAGCTGCAAGCAAAACGACACGCACACGCTCTTCCTCGCCTCCGTCGCCGCGATCGGTGCGGGGCATCCGGCCAACGCCATCGCACTGCTGGAGCTCTCCAAGCTGACCGACACCTCCAACATGGAGAGCCGCTACGCGCTGGGGCTGCTCTATCAGGAGGCCAAAAACTTCAACGGCGCCGCCATCCAGTACAGCCGTATCGGCGATATCGGGTTTGCGTCGCACTATTTCACCTTTTTCATCGACAGAGACTAAAAATACAATTATTTATCAAGGATAGTTTGAAAGTTAATCTGACTTTATTAAATATTGGATAAAATCTTCTTATACAACAAATAAAGGAGTCAGCATGACACGACGCCAATGGCTGTGGCTATGGATATGGCTGTTGCTTTTTCTCATCATCTTCTGTGTCTGGAACAGACTGCAAACGATCCGGAATCAGCACCAGACGACGAATCTGGCACCGGTGATCTTCACCGACAAAAACCGCACCGCTTCGCCCGTCGCGACCAAAGATATCTCGCTCAAACTGGTCAAATCGGACGGTACCCTGCGACTCTCCGGCGTATTCCCCTCCCAAAAAGCGCTCGACGATCTGATCGCCAGACTCGAGGCTGAGGGCGAGCATGTCGAAAAAGGCGCCGTGATCATCGACCCCAAAGCGGACAACGACAAACTCCTCGCTCTGGTGCCGACACTCGCACAGAAACTGGCACATGTCGAAAACGGGATGATCGACTACCATGAGAAGCATCTCGTCATCGAAGGCGATACCGACGATCCGAATCTGAAAGCCGAGCTCAAAACCGCTGTGGCCGCACTGGGCAGCGGATATATGCTCGACAACAGACTCCTCCTGCATGAGGTGCAACCGCCTGCAGCGGAGGAGAAGACAACGGCACCGGCTCCGAAAGCGGAAGCGGAAGCACAGAAAGCAGAGGAGCAGCAGAAACAGGCTCCGAAAGCGGAAACTGCACCCAAACCCGAAGCGAAACCGCAGCCGAGCAGAGCCGACCTGCAGCATGCACTCGACAAGATCCTCTCGGGCAAACGGGTGGAATTCCTCTACGCCAAAAACGAGCTGACGCCAAAGAGCAAAAAGATTCTCGACCAGGTCGCTCAGGCGCTGCAGCGCTATCCGGGCCTGCGTATCGAGATCGGCGGGCACACCGATTCGGACGGTACCGAAGTGCGCAACCTGATCCTCAGCCAGAAGCGCGCGGAGACGGTCAAGAAGTATCTCGTGCAGAAGGGAATCGTACCGGATCGGCTGGTCGCCAAAGGGTACGGCGAGAGCCGGCCGCTGGTCAAAAACGACACCCCCGCACACAAACAGCGCAACCGCAGGGTTGAATTCAGAGTGATTAATCAGTAAGGAGATTGGAATGGAAAACTTATTACAACTGGCGATGCAAATGATTCTGTGCCTCTTGATAGCTGCCGTCATCGGTGCTATCATCGGCTATCTGCTGGGACGACTCGGCAAATGCGGCCCGAATGAAGCGCCCGAAGAACGCCCGGCGGACAGGCTCGTCGGCACGGCGGATGAGACGGAAGAGAAAATCCGAAAGCACGAAAAGCCCGCCTCCGAAACGGCGCAGACGGCATTCGCCATCCCGCAGCCCAAAGAGGAGAAGCGCGCCCCGCAGCAGCAGGAGCCGCAGGCACTGCAGAAAAACTTCGACGATATCGAAGGTGAGCGGCCGATGATGCTCGCTGCACCGCGCAACGGCATCCCCGACGACCTCAAGGAGATCAGCGGAATCGGGCTCAAGATCGAAGATGCACTGCATGAGCTGGGAATCTTTCACTTCGATCAGATCGCGAACTGGAACGAAGAGAATATCAGATGGATCGACAACTATCTGGTATTCAAAGGGCGCGTCAACCGCGAAAACTGGGTCGGCCAGGCGAAACTGCTCGCGGCGGGCAGAGAGACCGACTTCAGCCAGCGCGTCAAAAACGCCAGAAAAAAGGATTGATATCCCCGCAGCGGCGGCGGCACTGCTCCGTCGCCCGCTCTTGTGCCTCTCTTTACCCTATTTCGCTATAATGCCACCAAAAATATCGAAGGCACCCTATGATCTGCATCTTTGACTGCGAAACGATTCCCGATACCGACCTGATCCGACAGCAGTTCGCACTGGAGGGTGACGACCGAAGCGTCACCGAAGCGGCTTTCTCGCTGCAGGAGCAGAAGACGGGCAGCTCTTTTCTCCCGGTGCCCTTTCACCAGGTGGTCTCCATCTCCGCCGTCATCAGCGACGATTTCGGCAAATTCGACAAAGTCAGCTCCATCGGAGGGGCCGACGAGAGAGAGATGATCGCCAACTTCCTGCAGTTCATCGACAGGCACAACCCCAAGCTGGTCAGCTTCAACGGGCGCAACTTCGATATGCCGATGCTGCTGATCCGCGCGATGAAATACAACCTCTCCTGCCCCGCCTTCTACGACAAGGACAACCAGCAGCTGGGCAAGAGCAAATGGGACAACTACCGCTACCGCTTCACCGACCGCTTTCATGTCGATCTGATGGACCATATCGGAGAGTTCGGCGCGGTGCGCGGGCTGAAGCTCGATCTGCTCTGCAACATGGCGGGCATCCCCGGCAAATTCGATGTCAGCGGCGATCAGGTCCACACCCTCTACTACGAAGGCAAACTCGACGAAATCCGGGAGTATTGCGAGAGCGATGTCCTCAATACCTACTGGCTCTACCTCAAATATGAGCTGCTCAAAGGCAACCTGCTGCCAGAGGATTATCTCACCAATCTCGACGGCATGTCGCACAGGCTGCCCGAGGGCAAATCCTACACCGCGATCTTCCAAGAGGGGATCAGAAGGGAGATAGAGAAGCATGACGGCAATCATTGACTACAACATGGGCAATCTGGCGAGTGTGCGCAACGCCTTCGCCAAAATCGGCGCCGAAGCGACGGTCGTCGACGATCCGGATGCCCTCGCCGGTTACGACAGAATCATCCTGCCGGGCGTCGGGGCGTTCGGCGATGCGATGGCGCATCTGCAGCGAAGCGGTATGGACGAAGCGATCCGCGCCTTTGCCGAGAGCGGCAAACCGCTGCTGGGCATCTGTCTGGGCATGCAGCTGCTGCTGGAGCGCTCGGAGGAGTTCGGCACGCATGCGGGGCTGGGGCTGATTCCCGGCAGCGTGGTCAGATTCGACAGTGACCGCTTCCCCAAACCGCTCAAAGTACCCCATATGGGATGGAACGAACTCTTCGTCACGAAGCGTACGCCGCTTTTTGCGGGGCTGCCCGATGCCTTCTATCTCTACTTCGTCCACAGCTACCATGCGCAGTGCGACCAGGCGTATGTGATGGGCGAGACGCTCTATGGCTACAGATTTCCCAGCGCGATCTGCCGTGACAACATCTACGGCATACAGCCCCACCCCGAGAAGTCCCACAAAAACGGACTGCAGATACTCAAAAACTTTATGGAAGTGTGACTATGGATATATTACCGGCAATCGATCTCAAAGACGGCAAAGCGGTGCGCCTCACCAAGGGGCTGATGGATAGTGCGAAGATCTACAGCGACGAACCGTGGCAGCTCGCCAGACGCTTCGAAGAGATGGGTTCGCGCTGGCTGCACCTCGTCGATCTCAACGGCGCATTCGCGGGAGAACCGAAAAATCTCGAACAGATTAAAAAAATTCGCCAAATGTGCGATATAGAGATAGAGCTTGGCGGTGGTATCCGCGATGAAGATACGATCAAGCGCTATATCGACCTGGGTATCGATCGTATCATTCTCGGTTCAGTGGCGCTCAAAAATGCCGATTTTGTCAAGGATGTCGCGCAGAAATACCGCATCGCAGTCGGTATCGATGCGATCGACGGCTATGTCGCCGTCGAAGGATGGGCGGAAAAATCGACGATGAGAGCCACCGACCTCGCGCGCGAATTCGCGCAGGCGGGCGTCGAAGCGATCATCTGCACCGATGTCGGCAAAGACGGCACGCTCAGCGGCGTCAATGTCGATTTTACGCTGCAGATCGCCGAAGCGTCGGGTCTGGATACCATCGCCAGCGGCGGTGTCAGGGATATAGGTGATATCCGAGCCCTGCTGGAGACAGGCAGGATATCCGGAGTCATCGTAGGCAAAGCGTTCTACGAAGGAACTCTCGATCTTGAGGAGGCATTCAGGATCGCACAGTAAGAGATAATAGAAGTTTAAAGGAAAACAATGAAATTTTTGGTAGTAGACGATAGTTCGACAATGAGAAGAATTATTAAAAACACGCTCGCGCGTCTGGGACACAAAGAGATCCTCGAAGCGGAAGACGGTGCACAGGCCTGGGATGTCATGCAGCAAAACAGCGATATCGATATCCTCGTCACTGACTGGAACATGCCGGAGATGAACGGACTGGAGCTGGTACAGAAAGTGCGCGCAGAAGAGAAATACAGCGACATGCCGATCATCATGGTCACTACCGAAGGCGGCAAAGCGGAAGTAATCACCGCTCTTAAAGCAGGTGTAAACAATTATATAGTAAAACCTTTTACACCTCAGGTACTCAAAGAGAAACTCGAGGCAGTCCTTTAAAAACCATGTAAAGAGAAGAATGAACGAATACTATTATCAACTTATTGTCACCCCCTCCTCCGATCTGCAGATCTTCAGCGATACGCTGCTGGAGATCATGCAAAACGCTATCGAAGAGCGCGACGGCGCACTGATCGTCCGCGATAGCGAACCGCTCGACGATGTCGCATGGGCGATGCAGAGACTCGGCGAAAAGCTGGGCATCACGGTCGATACGCAACTCTCACAGGAAAAAAACGAAGACTGGATCACCAAATACAAATCCTCCATCCGGCCGATCGAAGTCGGCAGCTTCTATGTACGCCCCCAGTGGGAAGCCCCCAGAGAGGGCTCCATCGACATCATCATCAATCCCGCACTCGCCTTCGGCTCCGGCCATCATGAGACGACCTACTCCTGTTTACAGGCGATTAACGATCTGGTCCGAAAAGATGATAGAGTACTCGATGTCGGATGCGGCAGCGGAATACTCTCTATCGCCGCGGCCAAACTCGGCGCGCAGGTCGATATCTGCGACACCGACGAAATCGCGGTCGAGAGCGCCCGGGAGAACTTCACCCTCAACGGCGTGGACTATGCCGAGAGCTGGGTCGGCTCCGCGGCGCATGTATCGGATCGGTACGATATCGTCACCGCCAATATCATCGCGGATGTGCTCGTGATGATACACAACGACCTGCGCGCCCGTGTCAAAGAGGGCGGAATTTTAATTCTCTCGGGTATAATTGACAAATACGTTGACAAAGTGCTGGATAAATTTCAGGATTTTGAAACGGTAGAGAAGATACAAAACAGAGAGTGGTATACACTCATACTCAAAAAGGAACCAGATGTCACAAGATAACAAAAATGACAAAAACAACAACTTTTTCAACCAGAATCCTCTGGTCATTTTTGCCATTTTTTCCGTATTGATCATCCTCCTCTTCAAGACGATGGTCGAGCCGACGACCGACGGCATGGGAGCCGATCAGGGACAGAGCGGCGGATTTGCACAGGCGACGACACGCAACATCAACTACTACGAACTCAAACAGTTGATCAAAGAGGGGAAAGTGAGCTATGTCGCGATCGGTCAGACCATGATCAAAGCGGTCTCCGAAAACAACGGCATGCGCACGATCTACTATGTCAAAAAGGTCCCCGAGGACAACACGCTCGTACCGCTTCTGGATCAGAAGAAGATCCCCTACGGCGGATACAGCGAGAGCAACTGGCTGACGGAACTGCTCTTTACATGGGTGATTCCGATCTTTATCTTTTTCGGGATCTGGATACTGCTCACCAGCCGCATGCAGAAGAATATGGGCGGCGGTATTCTGGGAATGGGCAGCAGCAAAAAGCTGGTCAACTCCGAAAAACCGAAAGTCAAATTCGACGATGTCGCCGGTGTCGAAGAGGCGAAGGAGGAGGTCAAGGAGATCGTCGACTTTCTCAAATATCCCGAGCGCTACATGAGCCTGGGTGCGCAGATCCCCAAAGGTGTCCTGCTGGTGGGCCCTCCGGGCACCGGTAAGACGCTGCTGGCCAAAGCGGTGGCGGGGGAAGCGGATGTGCCCTTTTTCTCCGTTTCGGGCTCGAGCTTTATCGAGATGTTTGTCGGTGTGGGTGCCAGCCGTGTGCGCGACCTCTTTGAAAACGCCAAAAAAGAGGCGCCTTCGATCATCTTCATCGACGAGATCGACGCGATCGGAAAGAGCCGTGCGGCCAGCGGCATGATGGGCGGCAACGACGAGCGCGAACAGACGCTCAACCAGCTGCTCGCCGAGATGGACGGATTCAGCTCCGACCAGTCTCCCGTCATCGTGCTCGCTGCGACCAACCGCCCCGAAGTCCTCGATCCCGCCCTCCTGCGACCGGGCCGTTTCGACCGTCAGGTACTGGTCGACAAGCCCGACTTCAAAGGGCGCGTACAGATCCTGAAAGTGCATGTCGAAAAGATCCGTATGGCGGACGATGTCGACCTCGAAGAGATCGCACGCATGACGGCAGGGCTCGCCGGTGCGGATCTGGCCAATATCGTCAACGAAGCGGCACTGCTGGCCGGTAGAAAGAACAAGAGCCATGTCGAGCAGAAAGATTTCTTCGAAGCGGTCGAACGCGCGATCGCCGGCCTGGAGAAGAAGTCCAGACGCATCAACCCCAAAGAGAAGAAGATCGTCGCCTATCATGAGAGCGGCCATGCCCTGATCGCCGAGACGACCAAAGGCGCCAAGAAGGTCTCCAAAGTCTCGATCGTCCCCAGAGGTCTGGCGGCACTGGGCTATACGCTCAACACCCCCGAAGAGAACAAATACCTGATGCAAAAGCATGAGCTCGTCGCAGAGGTGGATGTCCTGCTGGGCGGCCGTGCGGCCGAAGAGGTCTTTATCGGGGAGATCTCCACCGGTGCGGGCAACGACCTCGAGCGCGCGACCGATATCGTCAAGGCGATGGTCGGGCTCTACGGCATGAGTGATGTCGCGGGGCTGATGGTGCTGGAGAAGCAGCGCAACACCTTCCTGCAGGGCGGTACTTCCAAAGAGTACAGCTCCAAAACCGCCGAGAAGGTCGACGACTATGTCAAAAACTTCCTCGACGAGCGCTACAAACATGTCCTCGAAACGCTCAGAGCCTACAACGGTGCGATCGAAAAGATGGTCGAAAAGCTCTTCGAAACCGAGACGATCGAAGGCAAAACCGTCGTCGAAATCATCAAAGCGTATGAGAAAGAGCACGGCATGCCAAGCCGTCTGACCGAACACGAAGCGGCCAACGACGACATCAACGAAGCGATCGACAAAGAGGAGAAGCGCCACAAAAAGAGCGACGAACCGAAAAATGACGAGACAAAAGCGGATGAGCGTGCGTCAGACCGCAACGATAACGACAGGGATCAGGAGTCCTGATCGCACCTGCGGTGCCGGGGACTCCCTCCCCGCCCGAAACTGCAGCCACCCCGCATTAACCCCTTTTTAATCACAAATATATCATAATCAGCAAAAAGCAGAAGAGTAACCATGAATCAGGATATTGTAAAGATATTTGACACCACACTTCGCGACGGAGAGCAGAGTCCCGGCGCATCGATGAATATGGAGGAGAAGATCCAGATCGCGCTCCAGCTGGAGAAGCTGCGCGTCGATGTGATCGAAGCGGGTTTCGCCGCGGCAAGCCCGGGGGACTTCGAAGCGATCGCCAACATCGCCAGGGAGATCCAGGACTCCACCGTCTGCTCCCTCGCCAGAGCGCTCAACCGCGATATCAAAGCGGCAGGCGATGCGATCGCCCCTGCGAAACACAAGCGTATCCACACCTTCATCGCCACCAGCCCGATCCACATGGAGTATAAACTCCAGATGACCCCCGATCAGGTGATCAAAAAAGCGGTCGAAGCGGTCGAATACGCCAAAACCTTCACCGACGATGTGGAGTTCAGCTGCGAAGATGCCGGCCGCAGCGAGATGCCCTTTCTCAAAGAGATCCTCGATGCCGTCATCGCCGCAGGTGCTACGACGCTCAATATCCCCGACACCGTCGGATACCGCATGCCCGACGAGATGGGTGCGATGATCGCCGAACTGCATGACTTCGTACAGGATCGTGCGATCATCTCCGTCCACTGTCACAACGATCTGGGGCTCGCCACCGCCAACTCGCTCGCCTCGATCAAAAACGGTGCCAGACAAGTCGAGTGCACGATCAACGGCCTCGGAGAGCGTGCAGGCAACGCCGCGATGGAGGAGATCGTCATGGCGCTCAAGACACGCAGCGACTTTTTCACAGGTGTCGATACCCGCATCAATACCCGCGAAATCTACCCCGCCAGCCGTCTGGTCGCCAATATCACCGGTATCGTCCCCCAGCCCAACAAGGCGATCGTCGGCAAAAACGCCTTTGCGCACGAGAGCGGTATCCATCAGGACGGCGTACTGAAGCATCAGGAGACCTACGAAATCATGCGTGCGGAGGATATCGGCCTGGACAACGCCGAGACGATCGTACTGGGCAAACTCTCCGGCCGCCATGCCTTCAAGGAGAAGATCGAGTCGCTCGGATACAAGCTCACCGACGAAGAGCTCAACCAATCCTTTGCGCGATTCAAGGTGCTCGCCGACAAGAAGAAGGAGATCTTCGACGACGATCTGCGAGCGATCATCACCGACGAGATCGTACAGGTGCCCAAGACCTACGAGCTCAAAAATCTCCAGATCAACGACTGCATGAGCGGTGTGCCGAGTGCCGCCGTCTGTATCGCCCATCAGGATCGGGAGATCACCGATGCCGGCATCGGAAACGGTACGATGGATGCGATCTTCAAGACCGTAGACCGCATCTCGGGCATACGCGGCGAGCTCAAAGACTACAAAGTCACCGCCGTCACCAAAGGCAAAGACGCGCTGGCCAAAGTGACCGTCAAAGTCCTCTTCGACCCTGCGCTGCCGGCCTTTACCGGGCACGGGCTCAGTATCGACACGATGATCGCCAGCGCCAAAGCCTACATCAGCGCACTCAACGCCTACGCCTGGGAAAAGGAGAGCAGAACCAAGCGCGATCGGGGAGGCATCTGAGGCGTGCGGATCGATACGCGGCTGAACTACTTTCTCTTCGGTATCTTTATCGCCGCGCTCGTGCTGCCCTTCTTGGACAGCATCGTCGCCCTCTCCCTCGCGCTGGGGCTCTTCATCTATCTCACCGTCGTCGTCTCGCTGCACTTTCGCAACAAAAAGCGGAGCAAACAGGAGCGCCTGCAGATCAGAAAGAGCCGAGAGCATCGCTTTTTGGAGAAGATCGCCAAAAAGCGCACCGTCGAAAACAGACGCAAACACGAGACCATCAACAACCAGATCGCGACGATTCAGGAGATGTGGGAGCTGAGCAAAGATCAGCAAAATACCTTCATGCGCTTCATCGAGAAGCGTGCCTACACCGACCTCTACACCAAGATGACCGCCTCTCTCCTCCCGCAGCTGATCAAGATGATCGAGATCTGCCTGGCACAGCACAAGAGCGGCTGCAAACGCGAAGTGCAGCGCCGTATCAACGAGCTGGTCAAGATCATGAAAGCCGAAATCGCCAGAACCAAAGCCAAGCGCAAAGATGACTTCGAGACGACCAGTGAAGTCTATGACCGGCTCCTGACGGAGATCAAACCCACTCCATAACGGCACTTCATCAAAAAGCTGTTATGATAGAAGAAAAAGGAGTCCCCATGTACAAAAGCACCCTCCTCCTGACGCTGCTGCTCATGCTCGCCGGATGCGCCGCCAAAAAAACGAACCCAAGCGGCGTCGCCTACGACTTCTGGATGGCCGAGAAAGAGCAGAAAATCGACCGAGCCGCCGGACTGACACTCGATCATGATGCCGAAAGTGCCCGGCTGCACCGAAAAATCAAGATCGAAGATATGAAACTGGGTGATCCCGAGATCAAGGGAACCGACGCGACCGTCCCGACGACGCTGACGCTGGGGGATTTCTCTCCGCTGGGACATGAGAAGGCGACCGTCACATTCGAAACACACCTCAAGAAAGAAGAGAAAGCATGGCGCGTCGATACCTTCGCGACCAAGAAATCCTTCTACCTCGCCACCACCAAAGCCTATGCGGAGGCACTGGGAAAAGATTTCGCCTCCACGATCCGGAATGCACTCGGGGACAGAGAGCAGATCAAAGGGGTATTCGAAGAGCTCATACAAAGCCTCAAAAAAACGCTGGGCGAAAAATCTAAGACCAATTAGGATATAATAAGGGATTATAAAATGAAAAAGGATACGATTATGAAAAAACTGCTTACTGCTGCTGCACTCTTCGCTACTGCGACACTTTTCGCCTCGGGACACAACGCCACAGATGCCAAATGCGACCTCGCCTACAACCACTGTATGGGAGACTGTGCCGTCAAATACGGAAGTGACCAGACTTGCGTAGAGCACTGCGCGGACAACTACCAAAACTGCAAAGCGGGACTGAAAACGGAAGCGTATGCACCCCAAAAAGCGGCTGCTTCCCAAGAGGCAGCACCTGCACATGAGGAGAAGTCTCACCACTGAGAGTGCTGTGAAGGAGCGCGTCCGGCGCTCCTTCGTCACTTATTCACTCTCCAGCGTGCGCTCCGCTTCGATCAGCGCCCTGACCCCCTCGTACATCTCCTGCACCGCTTCTACTTCCGTGATGCCCAGACGCCTGCGGTTGCTGATATCGTAGATACCCCCTTCGCTCTCGCTGTGCTCGCCGTGTACGCCCCGGATCTGCAGATGGTGCCGCTCGGTGATCGCTTCGAAGCGTTCGCGCTCCGCGCCCAGCCGGGGGAGTCGGATATGGACACTCGCGCGCATCGCGGTGCCGAGATTGGTCGGGCAGCTGGTGATGTAGCCCAGATGCGCACTGTATGCGAAGTGCAGCCGACGCTCCAGCGCCTCGATCGCCTGCACCAGCCGCGCGAACACCGCCTGGATATCGCCGCCCGGCTGCATCGAGATGATGCGCAGCTGGTCCTCTTCGTTGACCCAGACGAGGAAGGTTTTGGCGTCGTTGTGGTAGATGCCCCGCCCCTCCGGCCAGTCGCGGTTCAGCCCTGCGGCTTCGAGGAAGCGATCCCCCTCTTTGAAGAGGAAATGGTCTTCGATCAGCTGTGCGCGCACCTGCGGGCTCATCCCCTCCAGCGGATAGTAGCGCCCCGCCAGATCCCCCTCCAGCGTTTTGAGCGCATCGGAGATCATGCACTCCGCGATCAGCCGCTCCCTGCGCGCGATATTGGGCCCCAGCGGGAAGCAGTGGAGATTGCGCCCCACGCGGATGCGGGTCGAGAGGATATAGCGCCCCTCGGGATCGGGGTCGGGCGCATGCAGATGGGAGGGATCCAGATCGCTCACATGCCGCGCCTCCTTGCCGAAGCCATGATAGGCCTCGATGATCGGATCGAACAGCGGTGCGAAGAGCGTGTAGCTCTCCTCGTCGCCTGCATAGACGCCGATGCTGCTGTCGGGATTGACCACGCCCGAGCGTATCGCCTGCTCCAGCGTGTAGCCGTATCGTGTGCGCTTCGTCTTCAGCGCATCGAAAAGCTCCGGCGTGAGGAAACGGCACAGCAGCGAGCGGCACTCTTGGGGAAATTTCGGATAGTTCATAAAGGCTCCTTTGGGTTCACTGCGCTTCGACGCGGCAGTGTGATTTGGGCGTCTCCCAGAACTCCACCGCCGAGACATGCACGCCCATCGGCGCCATCCTCTCGGTGACGATGCGCAGGATCCACGCCGTCAGATGCTCACTCGTGGGGATGAAATCGACCACCACCATCCCCTCGTACTTCTCCCGCAGCGCTTCGCCGGCGTCATCCAGCAGCTCCAGCCGCGGCGTCCAGTACCCCTCTGCATGGTGTGTGAATCTATCTCTGTCCATCTCGCCGTCGCGGCAGTAGTGGGACATCATATCCGAAAAGAGCGGATCGTTGCGGTCGATGATGAATTTGTGGTCGAGCGTGGCGTCCAGCCAGGCCTTGAACCAGCCCAGATGCTTGAAGTCGGTCACCATCCCCCGCTCCAGCTCGCGCGCCTCCAGAAAGATCTTGATGCGCCCCTGATGGCCATGCAGATGGCGACACGCCAGACAACTGTCCAGACTGTACGCCACATCCAGCCGCTGCGACCAGACCCGATGCCCGTAGCAGAAGTCAAACGACTTGTCGATACTCCATTTCATAACCCCTCCTTCTCTGAGGGACATGCTATCATGTTTTGGCAAAGAGGAGGCGTCT
>CAYLLC010000035.1:0-15725 GCA_964384355.1 uncultured Sulfurospirillum sp.
AAAGAGGAGAAATTTTGCCTTATCGCATCGTAAAGCACGATGCCCACGGCGACGGAGAGGTTGAGGCTTCGGCCGTTTTTGCCCATCGGGATCGTGATCATGTGGGAGGGGTTTTGTGCCATCAGCTCCTGCGGGAGGCCCCGGGTCTCGGAGCCGAAGAAGAGATAGTCCCCTTTGTGAAAAGAGGCTTCGAAATAGGGTCTGTCGGTTTTGGTCGTCGCGAAGAAGAAGCGCTCGCGCTGCCCGCCATGCACCTCCAGAAAGGCTTCCAGGCTCTCCCAGACCGTCACATCGAGCAGCTTCCAGTAGTCCAGCCCTGCGCGTCTGAGCGCCTTTTCACTCATGTCGAAGCCGATCGGCCTGACGATGTGGAGCCGGCTGTCGGTATTGACGCAGATGCGCCCGATGCTGCCGGTATTTTGCGGGATCTGGGGATGCACCAGCACGATCTCGAACATCAGAAGATAATCGTCCGGTTGCCGTAGATGAAGATCCGATCCTCGAGTGCCAGATCGAGCGCGTTGGAGAGGACCACCTTCTCGACATTGCGTCCGGCGCGCTGCATCGCTTTCCAGTCGTACTCGTGGTTGACATGGATCACATCCTGCGCGATGATCGGCCCCTCGTCGAGATTGTCGTTGACGAAGTGCGCCGTCGCACCGATGATCTTGACGCCCCGCTGATAGGCCTGTTTGTAGGGATTGGCACCGATGAAGGCGGGCAGGAAGGAGTGGTGGATGTTGATGATGCGGTTCTCGTAGGGTTTGACGAAATCGCTCGAGAGTATCCGCATGTACTTCGCCAGCACGATCAGATCGGGATTGAACTCCTCGAGTATCGCCAGGACCTTCTCTTCATGCGTCTTGCGGTCGATATTTTCGGCGGAGACATAGAAGTACGGCACGCCGAACTTCTCGCTCAGTTCGCGCAGTGTGTCATGATTGGAGATGACCGCCTGCACATTGGCGAAGAGCTCTCCGCTGTAGTTTTTGAGCAGGATATCCCCCAGACAGTGGGACTCTTTGGTCGCCATCAGGACGATGTTTTTGGCATGCCGGGCACGCAGATAGATGCGGGCATCCTCGGGCAGTGCTTCGGTCAGCTGGCGCTTGAGCGATACGGTATCGACATTGCCGATGATGCGCGCCCTGAAAAAGAACTTTTTATTCTCTTCGTCGACAAATTCGCTGTTTTTTTCGATATTGAGGTCGTTTCGGTAGATCACATCGGCGATGCGGTAGATCAGCCCCTTCTCATCCGAGCAGTCGATCTTGAGTATATACTGACTCATCTCTCTCCTTTGTTACTGTTGGCGCAGAGTTGTGCGATCTGCGCTTCGTGTCGTTTCGCTTCCCTGTATCCGAGCTCGAAAAAGAGATCGAACTCTTCGGTGTTGAAGATCGAATATTGCGACATATCTTTCGGCTCCAGATAGAGGTCGCAGAGGCGTTTGCCCTCTCTGATGTTGGCGTTTAGCATGATAAAGAGTGATTTGTAGAGCCTCGCTTTGAAACTCCTCGGTATCGACTCGAACATCGGATTGACATTGATCCCCACGATCCGGTCACACGTCTCCGCCAGCGGCGCCGCGGGCAGATTGTCGTAAAATCCCCCGTCGATATAGAGCTCTTCGCCGTAGCGCACCGGTGCGAAGATCGGCGTCAGCGCCGAAGAGGCCACGATCAGTTTCGCCAGATCGCCGCTGCGCTTGTACTCCGCCACACCGGTGCGGAAATTGACGACGGTACAGTAGAAAGGGATCTGCAGATCTTCGAAGCTTCTCAGCCCCAGCGTCTCGGCCAGATAGGTTTCCGCCCCTTCGACACGGTAGAGCGATCCTCTGTGCAGATGGTATTTCAGAAAGCTGCGAAAATCGATCCCTTTGAGCAGCTCCAGGATCGCATGCGGTGATCTCCCGCCGGCATAGAGTGCACCGGCGATCGATCCACCGCTGCTGCCGCTCACCGCATCGAAGGCGAGCCCCTGCTCTTCCAGCCGGGCGATCGCTCCCAGCTGCGCCACACACCGCGCACCGCCGCCGGAGAGTGCGAGCCCGATTTTCGCCATCTATCCGGCTTGTTCGATCCGCTGATCCACATCGCTCAGCAGCAGCTGCAGATACTTCAGCGTCAGCTCCAGTTTCGCTTCGGGCTCTTTGATCTCGGGGGATTGCAATCCGCGAAAGAGCACTTCCAGCCGCTCTCTGGTCTGCTTCAGAAAGCGCAGCTCCTCCTCCGTCATCCCCTCCGGCTTGTGCCCGGCCGGCGCTTTGGCGGAGGGTGGCTGCGTCTGCTCCACGGCCACGCGCGCATCGAGCTCTTCGATCGTCGAAAGTACCAGTTCTCTCAGTTCCATGGTTTTGCCAGCCACCTTTCAAATTTTAAAAACTGCTCCTCGGTGTGCATCTCCATGAAATATTTCAACGCTTTGGTGTTGATCTTCCGTAGCCGCACGACCGCCTCTTTCAGCGTTTTGTCACCCGGGTTTTTCTGCAGGTGCGCCTCGTAGATCTCCAGCGCGTCGGCGAGATGCCCCTGCTTCTCGTAGATCCGGGCCAGCATGAGGGTACTCATGACTGATGTGAGACATACTCTGCGATATAGGATCCCAGCTCCGTCGTGGAGCAGACCTCTTTGGCACCGTAGTCGGCGATATCGCGGGTGCGGTATCCCTCTCTGAGTACCTGTTCGATCGCCTGTTCGATGCGGTCGGCCGCCGCCTCCTCACCGAACGAGAAGCGCAGCATCATCGCCGCACTCGCGATCGTCGCGATCGGATTGGCGATCCCCTGCCCCGCGATATCGGGTGCGGAGCCGTGAATCGGCTCATAAAGCCCCACTTTGCCGCCGACCGACGCCGAAGGGAGCAGCCCGATCGAGCCGCTGATCATGCTCGCTTCGTCACTCAGGATATCACCGAAGATATTGCCGGTGAGAATCACATCGAACTGTTTGGGGTTGCGCACCAGCTGCATCGCGGCATTGTCGATGTACATGTGGCTCAGCTGCACTTCGGGATACTCCGTGGCGACCTCTTCGACGATATTGCGCCAGAACTGGCTCACTTCCAGCACATTGGCTTTGTCGACGGAGCAGACGCGTTTGTCGCGCCGCATCGCCGCCTTGAACCCTTCATGCGCGATACGCACCACCTCTTCCCTGCTGTAGACCATCGTGTTGTACGCCTTCTCTTCGCCCCGCTCTCTGGGCTGGCCGAAGTAGATACCGCCCGTCAGTTCACGCATCACCAGCAGATCGACACCCTCGACCACTTCGGGTTTGAGCGTGCTCGCCTCGATCAGTTCGTTATAGACTTTGACCGGTCGGTAGTTGGCGTAGAGATCGAGCGCTTTGCGCAGGCGCAGCAGGCCGCTTTCGGGGCGTTTGTCCCGCGGCAGGCTGTCCCACTTCTCCCCGCCGATCGCGCCGAAGAGTACCGCATCGGCCTCTTTGCAGCCCTCGATCGTCTCCTCAGGCAGCGGATCGCCGGTGATATCGTAGGCGATACCGCCCATCAGCAGCTCGTTGTAGCGAAAGTCGAAATCGCAGACCGATGCGAGGGCATCGAGGACTTTGATCGCTTCATCGACGATCTCCGGCCCGATACCGTCTCCCTTGATGACCGCTATTTTATAGACTTTTGCCATATCAGTTCCCCTCCTGCATCATCTCCGCCTTGGCGAAGTTGATCAGGCCGCCGCAGTTGATCAACTCCTGCATAAAGGGCGGGATCGGCGTAAAGCGAAAAGTTTTGTGGCTGCTCATATCTGCGATTTCGCCGTTGTCGAGGTCGATTTTGATCAGATCCCCTTCGGCGATTTCGTCACTCTCTTTGAGCTCGAAGATCGGCAGTCCCATGTTAAACGCGTTGCGGTAGAAGATACGCGCGAAGCTCTTGGCGACGATCGCCGAGACACCGGCTGCCTTGAGTGCGATGGGCGCGTGCTCGCGGCTGCTTCCGCAGCCGAAGTTCTCCCCTGCGACGATGATATCTCCGGGCTTGAGTTTGGTGATGAATTCGGGGTCGGCATCTTCCA
Source organism: uncultured Sulfurospirillum sp. (assembly GCA_964384355.1). Lineage (GTDB taxonomy): Bacteria > Campylobacterota > Campylobacteria > Campylobacterales > QNZT01 > QNZT01. Next base: position 4,037 of record CAYLLC010000035.1, read on the forward strand.
TCACATGTTCGGCGAGTTTGTGGGGATCGGAAGTGTTGAGATAGCGTGCGGCGATAATCAGATCGGTGTCGATGTTGTCGCCGAATTTCCAGACATTGCCTGTAATGATGTTCATAAAATACCTTTGTCTCTTGATAGATTGCGGCTATTTTATCCAAAAAAACACAAAAGTATGTAAAAGCGGGAATCGAATCGCTTACCTAAGCTTTTTTTCAAGCTCCTCGAGCGCTTCGTAGCCGCTGATATGAAAGAGATAGTCGATCCCCCAGTACCAGAAGAGCGACCCCGTCACGATGACAAAGAGAAAAAAGAGCAGAAGCGTGATCATGCTAACCGCTACCGTTTGAGCTGATTGACGGTCTGAAGCATCTCGTCGGAGGTGGTGATCGCCTTGGAGTTGGCTTCGTAGGCGCGCTGTCCGGTGATCAGATCGGTCATCTCTTCGACCAGCTGGACATTACTCATCTCCACGAATCCCTGCTTGATCTGCCCCAGCCCTTCGAGCCCCGCGATACCCGTCACCACATCGCCCGACGCGACGGTCTGGATATAGTTGTTGTCCCCCAGCGAGTGCAATCCGGCGGGGTTGATGAAGTTGGCCAGCTCGATCTGCCCCACCTGATTGGGGTCGGTGTCGCCCGCCTGCAGCACAGAGACGGTACCGTCGGTACCGATCGAGACGGTCACGGCATTGGGCGGGATGGTGATTTCGGGCAGCAGTTTGTAGCCGTCGGCATTGACGATCGTGCCGTTGCCGTCGACTTTGAAGGCGCCGTTTCGCGTATAGGCGGTCGAGCCGTCGGGCAGCTCGATCTGAAAAAATCCGTTTCCGGTGATCGCCAGATCGAGGTTGTTGCCCGTCTCTTTGAAGTTACCCTGCGTGAACTGCTTGGTGATCGCGGTCGGGCGCACACCCAGCCCCACTTCGATTCCGGTCGGCGAGCCGAGTGTCGTACCCGATCCCACACCCGCATACTCCATCACCTGATAGAAGAGATCGGCGAACTCCGCCCTCTGCTTTTTGTAGCCGATCGTATTGACGTTGGCGATATTGTTGGAAGTGGTATCGATCTGTGTCTGCTGGGCCAGCATGCCCGTCGCTGCGGTATAGAGTGATCTGATCATCTTTCATCTGCTCCTTTATGCTCTGGTTGTCGTCAGTTTGGTGATGGCATCTTTGTTGAGCTCATCCATCTGCGTCGTCATGACCCGCTGATACATCTCGACCAGCCGGTTGGTCTCGATCAGCGACACCATCTCTTCGACGGCGTTGACATTGCTGATCTGCTGATAGCCCTGTTTGACATAGGCTGCACCGTCGTTGACCTGAATCAGGTTCTTCCCGATATCGGGCATCCCGTAGAGGGTATCGCCCTCCTTTTTCAGCATCGCGGTGTTTTTGGCTCTGCCGATAAAGAGCCGTGCGATCCTGTTGCCGTCCATCAGCAGGGTGCCGTCGTCGGTCAGATGGAGCGCCTTGCCGGCAGGGACATGAATCCTGCGATCCGTGCTCTTGACGAAATCGTCCGGCAGGAGTCTGTACCCCTCTTTGGTGACGATATCCCCTTCGCTGTTGATATCGAAACTGCTCTGCTGTGTCAGACGCACGCCGTTTGGCGTCTCGACGGCGAAGAAGAGATCCGGCTCCTTGAGGCCGAAATCGAGCGGGTTGCCGGTATGGCGCAGCCGCATCGAGGAGAAATCGGTATAGTGATCGACGATCCGCGGCACACGGTCGACGGTACGGTTGAAGAACTTCGCCGCCTCTTTCGTATGGTTCTGCAGCGGCAGTTCGTCGCGCTTCTGCTGATAGAGGCGTTCGAAATCACCGATGACGACGCCGTCGCGACGGAATCCCGATGTGTTGACATTGGCCAGATTGTTGGAGATGACATCGAGACGGTTGAACTGCGTCACCATCGCACCCGTCACCTGATAGTAGCCGTTTTGCATAGATACTCCTGCCCGATTCGGCACCGGCACAGAGGCCGATGCGTCGTGATTGTCCTGTACCAAGCAAAAGGCGTGCCACTTTTTACCTTTTGCACAAGAGGCTTTCATCCGCCATCCCACAGTAAATTAATGTATATATAAGAAATTTTGGGTATAATTATTCGCTTAAATCAGAGTCAGTGGTAAAAAGAACGAATTTTTTTTGACTTCTTCCCAAACTTCATGACACGAGGGGATACACACAACCATGTCAGCCAAAGAATTGAACAAAGCACTCGAAGCCCTTTTCAGCAGCCACCAGAACGACTATGTCACTTTCGAAGAGTTGATGGAGCTCTTTCCCAAGCAGCCGACCGCTGCCAACGCGAAAAAGGTCCTCGCGCTGCTCGAGAAATACAATGTCAAAATCGTCTCCTCCGCCGAAATCGCCAAGATCAAAAATATCCAGGAGGCGCAGCAGCGCGAAGAGGAGCGCCAGAAGCTCCAGGATGAAGCGCTCGAGCACGAATTCGACCTCGCCAAGGAGAAGGAGCTGCTGGAGTGGTCCAGAAGCGACTCTCCGGTGCGCATGTATCTGCGTGAGATGGGACAGGTCCCTCTGCTGACCAAAGAGGAGGAGATCGAGATCAGCAAAAAGATCGAGCTGGGCGAAGATATCATCATCGACGCTTTCTGTTCCGTCCCCTATCTGATCGACTTCATCCTCGACTACAAAGAGGCGCTGATCAACCGGGAGCGCCGCGTCAAAGAGCTCTTCAAAAACTTCGACGACGATCAGGAGAGCGATGAGGACGAAGAGCTCGAAGAGGGTGCGAAAAAAGGTGACAACAAGCGCGAAAAGAAGGTCAACGAAGCCTTCAAAGCGCTCGAAAAAGCGAAGAAAGAGTGGGTCAAGATCTCCTCTGTGCAGCTCGACGAGAATGCGACGGAAGAGGAGAAGATCAAGCACATGCTCGCACTCGCCTACAAGAAGAAACTCCTCAAAGAGAAACTGATGGAGCTGGGCCCTACCAGCAAGCTGATCAACGAGCTGGTCAAATCGATGGAGACGGCGCTTAAAACCGACGACGGATTCGAAAAAGAGCTCAAAAAGCTGGAGTACAAGCTCCCGCTCTTCAACGACCAGCTGCGTGAAAACCATCGCAAAATTCTCGAAAATATCACTAGCATGAGCAAAGAGGATATCCTCGCGGCGGTACCGGAAGCGACGATGGTCTCCACCTATATGGAGATCAAGAAGCTCTTCCAGACCAAAGAGGCGAGCAAAGACAGCTTCGATCTCGAACCCGAGCGCCTCAAAGAGATCCTCGAGCAGATCAAGCGCGGCAAGGCGATCGCGGACAAAGCCAAAACCCGCATGGCCAAATCGAACCTGCGTCTGGTCGTCTCGATCGCCAAGCGCTACACCAACCGCGGTCTGCCGTTTCTGGATCTGATTCAGGAGGGCAATATCGGCCTGATGAAAGCGGTCGACAAATTCGAGTACAAAAAAGGGTACAAATTCTCGACCTACGCCACATGGTGGATCCGACAGGCGATCAGCCGCGCCATCGCCGATCAGGCCAAGACGATCCGTATCCCGATCCACATGATCGAAACGATCAACCGTATCAACAAAATCACGCGCAAACATCTGCAGGAGTTCGGCAAAGAGCCCGATCTCGAGACGATCGCCGAAGAGGTGGGGCTCTCCGTCGACAAAGTCAAGAATGTGATCAAAATCACCAAAGAGCCGATCTCGCTCGAAGCCCCTATCGGCAACGAAGATGACGGTAAATTCGGTGATTTCGTCGAAGACAAGAAGTCGGTCGCACCGATCGAATTCATGCTCAAAAACGACCTGAAACACCAGATCGACGATGTCCTCGATCAGCTCAACGAGCGTGAGCGCGCCGTCGTACGCATGCGCTTCGGACTGCTCGACGACGAGAGTGACCGCACCTTAGAGGAGATCGGCAAAGAGCTCAATGTCACCAGAGAGCGCGTCCGCCAGATCGAAAACTCCGCCATCAAAAAGCTCAAACACCCCAAAGTGGGCAGAAAGCTCAAAAACTACATCGAAGAGTGACGCGCCGCAGCGCTTCCGACGAGAAGCGCCACCAGCGGCACGATCGCCAGCCCGCTCACATACCCCCAGATCTCCAGCATCTCATGACGATTCAGATACAAAAACCCCAGAACCAGCACCAGATAGGCCGCGATCCGCAGCGGTGAGATCAGCGCACTGAAACTTCTGGCGGCATTTTGCATGCCGGTTTTGATGCCGCCGATCTTTTGGCGCTCTTCGCGGATCACGCTGCGCAGATCTTCAGTAGTCGCACTCTTCGCATGGTCTGCATGCTGCGCTTCATCGTCGTAGAGCTCGTAGCGGTCTTCGATCGTATCGAGTTCGTCACGCGGCTCCTGCGGGATATCTCCCGTCTTGATTCTGCGATCGACCAGCCGTTTGTAGGCGTAGAAAGAGGCCAGCGTCGCCAGCAGCGAAGAGGCGAAAGCGACCTGAGAGCTGATGAGCCAGTGCACTCCCTGCCGCAGTCCGATCGCCACGAGAAAGAGATCGGCGACGACCATCCAGTAGAGCACTTTTCTAATATTTCTCATCCCAGTCGTCATCATCCTCTTGCTTGTTGTAGTGTCTGTATCGGGGATCGTTTTTGAGCTCGTCGAGCTCCGCTTTCTGGCGTTTGTAGGCTTTGACGATATTCAGTATCGCAGCGGCCACACCCCAGAAAACACCCAGCCAGAAGAGCCATGCATGCCCGAAGTAGCGGCGCATCACGATCCCCAGCCCCACGCCGATCAGGATCGCCACGACGATCGAAATTCCCAGAGAGAGCTGCTCCGCCCCCTCGATGATCTTGCCGTATTTGGGGCGTTTTTCGGGTTCGCTCATGCGATCTCTTTGAAGACGGCGAACGCTTTGTCGATCGTCTCCGAAATCATCGCATCGTCCATCGCACTGCAGATGAAACCGGTCTCGAACTGGCTGCATGCGAAGTAGACGCCCGACTCCAGCATGCCGTGGTGAAACGCCGCGAAACGCTTCGTATCGGATGCGCGTGCATCGTCGAAGTTGCGCACTTCTCTGTCATTGAAAAAGAAACCGAACATACTGCCGCGCACATCGACCTGCAGCGGTATCCCGAAGTGCTCCGCACCTGCACGGATCCCCTCCACAAGCCGTGTCGCCTTCTGCTCGAGCGCCGTGTAGAGGGAGGGATCGGCCTTCAGTTTGCGCAGCGACGCCAGACCGGCATGCATCGCGACGGGGTTGCCGCTGAGCGTACCCGCCTGATAGACCGGGCCGTCGGGAGAGAGCCGGTTCATGATCTCCTCTCTGCCGCCGAACGCCCCTACCGGCATGCCGCCGCCGATCACCTTGCCCAGTGTCACGAGATCGGGTTTGACCCGCGTGATCCCCTGCGCACCTTTGAGCGAAGCGCGAAATCCGCTCATCACTTCATCGAAGATCAGCAGTGCGCCGTGGTCGTCACAGAGTCTGCGCAGCCCCTCCAGAAAGGGTTCCTCCGCAGGTACCAGCCCCATATTTCCGGCAATCGGCTCGATAATGACGCATGCGATCGACTCGGGCGCATCTTCGAAACATCTGCGCACGCTCTCCAGATCGTTGTAGCGCGCCAGCAGCGTATGTTTGGTCAGATCGGCCGGTACGCCCGGCGAAGAGGGGGTACCGAATGTCACCGCGCCGCTGCCCGCCTCTACCAGCAGAGAGTCGCTGTGGCCGTGGTAGCACCCTTCGAATTTGACGATATCGTCACGCCCGGTGAATCCCCTCGCCAGACGGATCGCGCTCATGACCGCCTCCGTACCGCTGGAGACGAAGCGCACCTTGTCGATACTATCGAAGAGATCGGTGATCTCCGCTGCCAGTTCGGTCTCGACCAGCGTCGGCGCACCGAAGCTGAGCCCTCTTTGGGCGCTCTCGATGACCGTCGCTTCGATATCTGCGTCGCAGTGTCCGAAGATCAGCGGCCCCCAGCTCTGCACATAGTCGATATAGCGGTTGCCGTCGATATCGATCAGATAAGCGCCCTCGCCTCGCTCGATAAACGGCGGCGTACCGCCCACACTCTTGAATGCCCGTACCGGTGAATCGACACCGCCCGGAATCACCTCTCTGGCCGCTTCGTATGCGGCGATCGATCTCTCATGAATCATGGTTGCCTTTCTCTCTTGATTTGGTTTTGTCGGATTTGGTTTCGGCAGCGTGGCCGGGCTTTTTCTGCCCCAGCAGATAGTAGTAGAGATAAGCCATCTCCGCATCGGTCAGAAAATACTCCGGCATCAGCCCTTTGCGGCGTCTGAGCGCCTTTTTGAAGCGGCGCATCGGCAGATCGACGATCGGAGGCGCCGTGATGGTACGCAACGCTCCCTTTTCGATATAGCGGCTGATGACACCGCCCTCACCGTGCGGCCCGTGGCACTTCGCGCAGCTGATACCGCGCGGGTTTTGGTAGAGCATCCTGGCATACTCTTCGTTGGTCAGAAAACTCTCTTCCGCCTGTAGTATGCCCATCATGCCGACTATCCCCAGCAAAATCACCCTCACACGCATGCCATTCGTCCTTTAACTAAAAATGGTATAATATCAAAAAAACGATAAAGGCAGTCGATGCAAATTCTCGACGGTAAAGCGCTCGCCGCAAAAATCCGCAAAAAGGCAGCTGACGATGTAGCAGCCCTCAAAAACAAAGGCGTCACCCCCGGTCTGGCGGTGGTGCTCGTAGGAGACGATCCCGCCAGCCACACCTATGTCAAGATGAAAGAGCGCGCATGCGAGGAGACCGGTATCTATTCGATCGTACACAAGATGCCGATCGATATCTCCGAAGAGAAGATCCTCGAGACGATTACGATGATGAACCAGAACCCCAATATCGACGGTATCCTGATCCAGCTGCCGCTGCCGGCGCATATCGATACGCAGAAGGTGCTCGATGCCGTCTCTCCCGAGAAGGATGTCGACGGCTTCCACCCCTGCAATGTCGGCAATCTCGTACTCGACATCGACTGCTTCGCCCCCTGCACGCCGCTGGGCGTGATGAAGCTGCTCGACGAATACGACATCAATCCCAAAGGGCTCGACGCATGCGTCGTGGGTGCGAGCAATATCGTCGGCAAACCGATGATGCACCTGCTGCTCAACCGCTTCGCCACCGTCGATATCTGCCATATCCATACGAAGGATCTGGCCGCACACACTTCCCGTGCCGATCTGCTCATCGTCGGCGTGGGCAAAGAGAATCTCATCACGGCGGATATGGTCAAAGAGGGCGCTATCGTCGTCGATATCGGTATCAACAAAACCGCCGAAGGCAAGATCGTCGGCGATGTCGATTTTGAACATGTCGCACCCAAATGCAGCTATATCACCCCCGTACCGGGCGGCGTGGGGCCGATGACGATCGCCATGCTGCTGGTCAACACCATCACCGCTGCGAAGAGACGATAAGATGATAGGAAAATTCAAACGGTTCGCCAACAGCTGGCCCGGCACGATCATCATCGTGCTGCTCATCATCTTCTTCGTCGCACAGGCGTTCGTCATCCCGAGCGGCTCGATGAAACGCACGCTGCTCATCGGAGACCACCTCTTCGTCAAGAAGTTCGCCTACGGTATCCCGACACCCCATATCCCGTGGATCGAGATCCCGATTCTGCCCGACTTCAACCACAACGGCCACCTGATCGAAGGCCCCCGCCCCAAACGCGGCGATATCGTCGTCTTTCGCTATCCGCTCAATCCGAAAACCCACTTCGTCAAGCGCTGTATCGCCGTGGGCGGCGATATCGTCGCCGTCAAAGACAAAGTGCTCTATCTGCGTCCGCATGAGGGCAACGACTACATCAAAAGCCACTACCCCAAAGAGGCGATCGTCGATATGGACGGTGCGCTCTGGGTCAAGAACCCCTACCGGATCAAGTACAAAGGGATTCAGAACGATCCCGAGATTCAGGACGACGGCACCTATCCCGAGCAGATCTTCAACTTTCCGCCGGTGCGGATCGACGAGGACTACTTCTTCATGATGGGTGACAACCGCGACCACTCCAACGACAGCCGCTTCTGGGGACCGGTCCCCTACAAGCTGATCGAAGGGACACCGTGGTTCGTCTACTTCTCCTGGGACAAAGATTACAAAATCCGCTGGAAACGGATCGGCAAATCGGTCGACACCCTCCAGAACGACCCCGAATATATCGATCCCGGCGTGAGTCTCGAGTAGTGACCGAGATCAAGCTCCTCGAAATCACCGCGATCATACTCGCACTCGGTATCGCGATCATCGGGCATGAGATCATGCATGGCCGCGTCGCCTACCACTTCGGAGACGATACCGCCAAGCAGCTCGGCCGGCTCTCGATCAATCCGATCGTCCATATCGACCCCGTCGGCACCATCCTCGTACCCGCGCTGCTCTACTTCAGCAATGCCGGATTCCTCTTCGGATGGGCGAAACCGGTCCCGATCAATATCCCCACCGTCATCCGAAACGGCGGCTACAACGGCGCTATCGCCGTCGCGCTCGCAGGCGTCACATTCAACTTCGCGATGGCCGCACTCGCTGCTGCACTGCTCCATTTTCTGCCGCAGCAGCCGCAGGGGCCGGGCAGTTTCTTTCTGCATGCTTTTCTGACCTATTCGGTCGTCTACAATATCGTGCTCGGGCTCTTCAATCTCATCCCGATACCGCCGCTGGACGGCTCGCATGTCGTCGTCTACGAAGCGAAAAAGCACGGCTTCCACGACTTCGCGAACCGTTTTCAGGCGATCGGGCAGTACGGTATGATTCTGCTGATCGTGCTGATCGCCACGCCGATCGGCGATCTGATCTTCGCCCCGATGATGCGCGTGATCGATCTGCTGTTACCAAATTAGCATTTTAGAAAGTTTTATTTTACTTTAGTGCCGCTTTTCTTGCATTTTCTCCCCCAAAAAGAGTATCATCGAAGAAAAGGCGAAAGAGATGCACTACCAGATACTCAGCAACTTCATCAACAACCGTCTGCGCAAAAACGATATTTTCGTCCCCTCCATGATACTCTATCTGATCAAAAACCGGGGCACGGGCAGTGTCGAACAGATCAGCAGACTGATCTATATCTTCGACTTCAGGCATGAATTGCCCTATTACGAGACGATCGTCAGAAAATTCTGTGCGGTGATGCTGCAGGAGTACAATATCGTCGAAGAGGAGAGCGAGGGGCACTACCGGCTCAAGACCTGGCCGCTGAGCGAACATGAGATCGAGGAGATCACGCGGGAGTGCATGCAGGTCTCCAACGGCTTCTTCTCCCATCTCAGACACGCCCCGGTCAAAAAGGCATCTTAGGGGGCGTCAGATACGCATCTCCTCTTTGAAGCGGAATTTGTGCTCGTGGAGCTTTTGCCTGACCAGCTCCTGATGTTCGGCACCTTTGGTCTCGAGTGCCAGCGTGACATTGGCGTCACCGTATGAGAGGCTCGTGGAGGTCCTGTCGTAGTCGATCTGAATGATATTGGCGCCTGCATCGGCGAGTATATCGGTCAGAGCGCGCAGCGCGCCCGGTTTGTCGATCAGCGTGACGACCAGCTTCATCTTCCGGTCCGCTTTGATCAGACCCTTTTCGATGATGAGCGAGAGCATCTGGACATCGATATTGCCCCCGCTGAGTACCGTCGCGATACGGCTATCCTTCTCATAGTGAAATTTACGGTGCATGATCGCCGCGACACCGACGGCACCGCCGCCCTCCACGACCAGCTTCTGCTTCTCCAGCAGAAAGAGAATCGCACTGGCGATCTCTTCGTCGTCGACGCTCACGATATCGTCGACCACCTCCAGAATGATCTCCAGATTTTTGGGTGAGACATCCCGGACGGCGATACCGTCGGCGATCGTCCTGACCGATGTGGAGTCGAGCGGCTTTCTGTTCTGAAAGGAGTGCTTCATCGCCGGAGCACCCTCCGCCACGACACCGATGATTTTGATATCGGGCTTGACCGCCCTGACATAGGAACCGATACCGCTGATCAGACCGCCGCCGCCGATCGGTACGATCAGATAGTCGATATTATCGAGATCTTCGAGCATCTCCAGTGCGATGGTCCCCTGCCCTGCGATGACCGCGTCGTCTGCGAAGGGGTGGATGAAGGTGAGCCCGTGTTTTTGGGCATAGTCGGTCGCATAGGCATAGGCTTCGTCGTAGTTCTCTCCATGGAGAATCACTTTGGCACCCATCGCCGTCGTACTCTGCACCTTCAGCAGCGGCGTCGCTTCGGGCATGACGATCGTAGCGGGGATACCGAAGAGTCTGGCACTGTAGGCGACACCCTGCGCATGGTTGCCCGCACTGGCGGCGATGACACCCTTCCGGCGCTCCGCATCGCAGAGTGATGCGATTTTGTTGTAGGCGCCCCGCAGCTTATAGGCTCCGGTGAGCTGGAGGTTCTCTTTTTTGAGCCACACTTCCGCCCCGACCCGCTCACTCAGCAGCGGCGCATAGGCGAAAGGGGTCCGGATCACCACATCTTTGACGCGGTTGTAGGCTTCGGTGATTTCGGTCAGTGCGATCATGCGCCGAAGAGTCCCCGGTGCTCGACCATCGTACAGCGATTCTGTACCACGGTCAGCCCCATCTCTTCCGCACGCTTCGCGGCGGCGTTGTTGACGATACCCTTCTGCAGCCAGAGCACCTTGACATCGTCGCGTTTTGCAATCGCATCGACGATCGCATCGGCCACTTCCGCTTTGCGAAACATATCGACCATATCGACCCGCTCTTCGACTTCATCGAGCGAGCGATAGACCTTTTCTCCCAGAATCGTCTCTCCTTTGGGATAGATCGGGATGATCTTGTACCCCTGCGCCTGCAGGTATCTGGCGACACGGTGGCTATCCTTCTCCTCTTTGGGGGAGAGACCGGGAATCGCGATCGTCTTCACACTCTCGAAAATCTCGCGAAACGCCTCGGGATCGGCATTGACCGTCGGGAATTCACACGCCATCTTTGCTCCTTTTAAACTTTTGGGCCATTATAGACAAAAAGAGCAAAATATCCGGTAAATGAACTATTTCACCCCAAAAGTCTCCAATTTGTTAATTTTGGTAACTTATATTTATATTTTTGATCCAAAAAGTACTTTTTTATTAAATTTTATTTACATTAAGTAAATTATTATATACCATATAGACAATTACATAAAAAGGACATTTGCATGAAAAGATATCTCTTACTGGCCTCATCCGTCTCCGTACTCTGTGCCGGGCCGCTCGTCAAGCCACTGGTCGATTACGATAAGGTAGACAAGGTAGAAGCCGAGCAGCAGGTAGAGCAGAAACTCGTTCTGCCGATGGCGGAGCCTCCGGTCGTCACGACACCGGGTGTCCGCAAAAAAAGCTTCCGGTATGAGCTGGATCTGCTCGCCGGGCGCAACTTCGCCGACAGTGGCAGCGTGCTCAAAGACGCCACGACGACGGGCATCAGGCTCAACCGCTACATCAGCGACGATGTCGCGATCCAGATAGGATACGACAGAATCTTCGATGCGGACTACAAGTTTGGCAAAAAGCTGCGTGCGCTGAGAAACAACGATGCGACGAAAACACTCGCATGCAGTGACGACGAGGGTGTACAGTACTGCTGCACATGCGTACCGTGCCCCGATCAAGGCGACAATGGCGAAGGCACCGATCAGGGCGGCGGTGCCGGCAACGATCAAGGCGGCAATGGC
>CAYLLC010000036.1:0-3769 GCA_964384355.1 uncultured Sulfurospirillum sp.
CGATCGTCTCTTTGTCATGCTCGACGACGATGACGGAGTTGCCTTTGTCGCGGAGGTTTTTGAGGGTCTTGATCAGTTTGAGGGTGTCGCGCTCGTGCAGGCCGATGCTGGGCTCGTCGAGCACATACATCACCCCGGTCAGCCCGCTGCCGATCTGCGACGCGATCCGGATACGCTGCGCTTCGCCGCCGCTGATCGTGCGGGCATCCCTGCCCAGCGAGAGATACCCCAGCCCCACATCGTAGAGGAAGAAGAGGCGTTCGTTGATCTCTTTGAGAATCGGTGCGGCGATCAGCTGCTGCTGCGGAGTGAGATAGTCGAAATGGCTCGCATCGGCGAAAAAGGCATAACTCTCCTCGATCGGCATCTGCAGAATATCGGCGATACCGTGCCCCGCCACTTTGACGGCGAGCGAGCGTCTCGAGAGGCGGTTGCCGCCGCAGTTGTCGCACACCTTCTCGGTCATGTATTCGCCCAGCTCTTTTTCGTCTTTGAGCATGTCGTGTGCGATTTTGATCACCCCCTGAAAGGGCCGTACCACCTTGTGGCGCTTCCAGGTGAAGGTCGATTGCTCCACGCCGCCATGCAGCACCGCCTTCTGCTGATGGGTCGGCAGCGACTCGAACGGCACCGTCACATCGATGCCCGCCGCTTCGCAGAAACCGAGCAGCAGCTTGAAGTAGTACCCTTTGTTGAATCCGTAGAGGAGTTTGACCGCCCCCTTCTCGATCGGCAGATGGGGATCGATCACCTTCTTCATGTCGAGCGCGTAGCGAATCCCCAGCCCGTCACACACTTCGCATGCTCCCTTGGGCGAATTGAACGAAAAGGAGAGCGGCTCCAGCGGCTCGAAAGAGATCTTGCAGTCAAAACATGCGAAGTGCTCGCTGTAGTGGATATGATCCTGCGCCATATCGAGCTCTTTGGCGTTGAGGATCTCGATCTCGAGCTCTCCGTAACTCTCTTTGAGCGCTTTTTCGACATCTTCGGCGATACGCTGGCGGTTCTCCTCCTTGACCACGACCCGGTCGATCACCACTTTGATCGTATGCTTTTTGGTCTTGCTCAGTTCGATCTCGTCATCCAGACGCACCATCACACCGTCGATCATCGCCCGGACATACCCTTTGGCGACGAGCGACTCGATCAGATCGTGAAAGGTTCCCTTCTTCTCACGGATCAGCGGTGCCATCATGACGATCTTCGCCCCTTCGGGCAGCTTCTGCACCTGCTCGATGATATCGGCCGCGCTCATCTGTGAGATCGGCTTGCCGCACTGGTGGCAATGCTGCTTGCCGATGCGGGCGTAGAGGAGCCTCAGGTAGTCGTAGATCTCCGTGATCGTACCGACGGTCGAGCGCGGGTTTTTGGAGGTGGTCTTCTGGTCGATCGCGATTGCGGGTGTCAGCCCCTCGATCTTGTCGACATCCGGCTTGCCGATGCGGTCCAGAAACTGGCGCGCATAGCTGGAGAGCGACTCGATGTAGCGGCGCTGCCCCTCGGCGTAGAGGGTGTCGAAGGCGAGCGTACTCTTGCCGCTGCCGCTGATACCGGTGATGACGACCAGCGCGTTTTTGGGAATCTCCAGATCGAGATTTTTGAGATTGTGCTCTCTGGCACCGTAGACTTTGATTGTATCCATCTTATCCTCTTGTCAGTTTGTTGACGATCAGCGCCAATATCACGAAGTTCAGAATCAAAATCAGCTTTTTATGGCGTTTGGGGTCGGTTTTGTGTGCGAAATGGATGCCGATGAAGACACCGATCAGCGATGCGACGCCGATAACCAGCCCATGCATGTAGTCGACATAGCCGTATCGACTCAGGCTGATCAACCCCGCCACCGAGGAGAAGGTGACGAAAAAGAGCGCCGCCGAGACCGCCTCTTTGACGCTGTAGTGGAGGAATCCGACCATAATCGGCGTCAGCAGCAGTGCACCGCCGATCCCGACGCTGGTCGCCATGATGCCGATCATGATGCCGATCGCCAGAAAGAGCAGCCTGTTTTCGATCGGCGGCTTCTGTGCGACGGCAGGGGCATGAAAGAAGCGGTAGATCGCGAAGAGCACGACACCCAGCAGGATGACCGTCAGCGTGCGGGAAGAGAGCGTATGGACCACATAGCCGCTCGCCAGCCCTCCCAGAAAGCCGCCGAAACCGAAAAAGAGCGTACTGGAGATCCTGAGCGTTCCCTTTTTGAAGTTGAGCCAGGAGCCGAAAAGCGAGCTGAAGACCATCTGTACGACGGAGATGCCGATCGCATCCTTGATATCGAATCCCAGATAGAGCAGCAGCGGCACCAGAATCGTGCCGCCCCCCACCCCGAAAAAGCCTGAAACGGCACCGACGGCGATGCCGACGACAATTAATGTAAGACTCATATTTGACCTATTTTGAAATTGACCGATTTTACATAAAAGCCACTTAAAGGTATAATATGGTTATGCAAGAAGAAGAGAATCCCCAAACGGCCCACCTCGGCTACGACAAACTGATCGATATCTCCGTCACACTGGTCACGGAGCTGGGTTCGACGATGGTCACCGTACGCGACTATCTCGGCCTCAAAAAGGGCTCCGTCATCGATCTGGGCAAACCGGCCGGCGAGAGCGTCGAACTCTATGTCAACAAAAAGATCGTCGGCAAAGGCGAGGTGATGGTCTACGAAGAGAATCTGGCGATCCGTATCAACGAGATCCTCGATTCCGATTCGATCATCCAGTACTTCAGGAAAGAGAGTCTGTGAGAATCCTCCTGCTCCTCTCACTCCTCGCGCTCCTGCTGCCCGCAGCGACACTCAGAGAGTACACCCTCTACACCAAAAGCGACCATGTCGATCTGATGCTCACCTTCGATGCCCCCTACCCCGGCAGAATCACCCGTATGCAAAAAGAGGGCGTCATGACGCTGATGCTCGACGGTGTGGCGTTCAACCGTCCGAAAGTCCACCGAAAAGTCGCCTCCGATCTGCTCGATACGGTCACCCTCGAAGGCGATCCCAAAGGGATGCGCATCACACTGGCCGCCAAAGCACCGCTGCAGGTGACCGCCTCCAAGACGATCGACAACACCGGCCTGCGGCTGCGCATCGAAAAAAAATCGCTTACAGAGGATGGCGCTCTGCAGCCGATCCCCGCACCGCAAGCCCAAACGACGGCGAAGCCTCCGTTCGACTTCTCCTTCGCACTGATCAAGATCATGCTGGTACTGGCTGGGCTCATCCTCTTTCTCTGGCTGCTGAAACGGTGGATAGAGCGGCGCAGAGGAGGAGCATGGCTCTTCGGTGAGCAGGGCGGAGAGAGCGGTATCAGGATCGTCGCACAGAAACCGATCGATATGCGCAACAGAGTCGCACTGATCGCCTATGAAGAGAAGCAGTATCTGGTGCTGCTGGGGGAAAATGCACTGCTATTGGACAGATTCGAAGATGAAGAGGCAGCCTTCGAGAGGCTGCTTCAAAAACATGGCAAGAGACTCGGGGAGTATCTGGAGAAGTAGCCGCTACCTGATCGCGACTTTCGCGTGGCCGCTGTCCGCTTTCTCAAACCACTGCGCCGCGAGTTCTCTGTTCTTTTCCGTACCGTAGCCGTTGTTGTACATGACGGCGAGATTCTGCTGTGCGATCGGGTCACCCTGCTCTGCAGCAATTTTGAAGTGCCGGAACGCGGTTTTGAAGTCGCCCTTTTCCAGCGCATCCATCGCAATCGTCAGTTCATTGGCATAGAGTGCTGCGCTCAGCAGCGTCGCAAGTAAAAATATCTTTTTCATG
>CAYLLC010000036.1:3869-15683 GCA_964384355.1 uncultured Sulfurospirillum sp.
TAAAATTCAAATAGCAAAATAGAGAGACTCGGGATGATGGACGACCAGGGCGCTGGTGGTCTGCTCGGGATGCATCTGATATGTCTCCCCCAGCTCGATGCCGAACTCCTCGGGACGCAGCATCTCGAAGAGCTCCCGGTTCATCGCCAGATCGGGGCATGCCCCGTATCCGAACGAGTAGCGCGTGCCGTGATAGCGCGTCATCCTGACATCCCGGATCGAGTGTCCTTCCCGCTCGGCGATTCCCAGTTCCAGACGGATCTGCTTGTGGATGATTTCGGCGATCGCCTCCGCAAGCTCTACCGAGATACCGTGCAGGTGATGGTACTCGGTATATTTTCCCGCGGCGTAGAGTGCCTGCTCCTTCTCGCTGAAGCGCCCGCCCGCACTCGCCAGCTGAAAGGCGATCACATCATGCCGGTCGCTTCGGAAGTAGTCGGTGATCGCGCGATAGGGTTTGCGCTGCTGACGCGGGAAGGTGAAGCGGTATCTGGCCCGCTCCCGCACCTCTTCCAGCGGCTGCCGGTTGATCTCCGATTCGTTGAACCACCCCTCGCTCTCGTCGAAGACCAGCAGCGTATCGCCGTCGGCACGGCAGGGGTAGTAGCCGTAGAGCGTCACGGGCTGCAGCAGCTCCTCTCTGAGGATATCGCGCTTCATCTGCTCGAAAAGCGGCCAGAGCTTCTCGTTTTCGATCTTCTGCCGCTCCTCTTTGGTCAGCTTCTTGTTGACATAGCCCCAGCGCTGGTTGAAGAGCATCTTGTGGTTGATCCAGTCGAAGGCGAGCTCACGCACATCCGCATCCAGCACCCTGCGCCCCCAGAAGGGCGGATTGGGTATCGCGATATCCCGGCGCGGCATCTTGATCTCGGAGAGCGGCGGAATGGATTTGGGCTTCTTCTTCGTCACGACGGCGACATCGAGATCCTCCTTCTTCTCCCCCAGATCGGTATCGAAGTTGCCCTCTTCGATGCGGCTCATCGCGACGATACCGTCGAAGGCATCCTTGCAGTAGAAGATCGGTCCGTCGTAGGCGGGCCGGCAATACTCGTCGACGAATTTCCGTGTCAGCGCCGCACCGCCCAGCAGCACCGGAAGCGTGATCCCCCTGCTCTGCAGATAGTTCAGATTCTCCAGCATGACGCCGGTCGATTTGACCAGCAATCCGCTCATGCCGATCGCATCGACATGCTGCTCCTCCACCACCTTCAGAAACGATTCGATCTCCGCTTTGATGCCGATATTGACGACACGGAATCCGTTGTTGGTGAGGATGATATCGACCAGGTTTTTCCCGACATCATGTACATCCCCTTTGACCGTGCCCAGCACCAGTGTCGTCTTGGTCGTTTTCTCCTTCTTCGGCAGATAGGGATTGAGAAAATCGACCGCCGCTTTCATCGTCTCGGCCGACTGCAATACGAAAGGCAGCTGCATCTTTCCGCTGCCGAAGAGCTCGCCCACCTCTTTCATCGCATCGATCAGTACGACATTGACGATCTCTTCGGCGGGGATCTCCTCTTTGGCTTCCGGCAGCAGTGCGAGCATGCGCTCCTTGTCTCCGTCGAGCAGCAGTTTGTGCAGCTTTTCGCGGGTATTCATCGCAGCGTATGCCGCATCCTCCTCATCTTTGTTGACCGTCTCGACATCGCTGAAGTGCTCGATGAAGGCGAAGAGCGGATCCCCCGCCTCTCTGCGGTTGAAGAGCAGATCTTCGCACACCTTGATATCTTCGGGACGCATCTTGTGCATCGGAATGATATTCTTGACATTGACGATCGCCATCGAGAGCCCCGCCTCGACGCAGTGGTGCAGAAAGACGGAGTTGAGATACTCTCTGGCATGTTTGTCCAGACCGAAAGAGATGTTGGAGATACCCAGCACGAATCCCACCTCGGGGTGCATCGCATGAAACGCCCGAATCGCTTCGATCGTCTCGATCGCGGCAGTGTGGTACTCCTCCTCGCCGCTTCCGACGGTGAAGGTGAGCAGATCGAAGACCAGATCGCGCGGATCGATCCCATGCTCCTGCGTGGCGAGCCGGTAGATGCGCTCGGCTACCTCCACTTTGCGCGCCTTCTCTTTCGCCATCCCGATCTCGTCGATCGTCAGGCAGACCAGCGATGCCCCGAACCGCTTCGCGAGACGGCAGACATCGTTGAATTTGTCGATACCGTCTTCGAGATTGACGGAGTTGAGGATCGGTTTGCCGCCGACCTGCTTGAGCCCGATCTCCAGCGCTTTGGTCTGGGTCGAATCGAGCATGAGCGGCAGCGTCACCTTCTGGGAGTAGAGCTGTGCGAGGATCTCCATATCGCGCGTCTCGTCGCGTCCTGCGAAGCCGACGCTCAGATCGATACCGTGCGCGCCGTAGCGCACCTGCTGCTGTGCGACCGAGAGGGTCCCCTCGTAATCCTCCGCCAGCAGCAGTTCGCGAAACGCCTTCGATCCGGTCGCATTGCTGCGCTCCCCGATCAGGAAGGGTGCCGGCTGCTGGATCAGATCCCGCGTCTCGAAGAGCGAGGCGAGCGCCTTGGGCTGAGAACCGGTCGGAGCCTTGGGTACCGCTCCCTCCAGCGCTTCGCTGAGCGCCTGGATATGCTGGGGCGTCGTACCGCAGCATCCGCCGAGTATCGCCACACCGTCATAATCCGCGAAACGCTTCTGCTGCTCGGTGAACTCTCTGGGGCCCATCGGATAGAAGGTGAATCCCCCTCTGTTCTGCGGCAGCCCCGCATTGGCATGCACCGATATCGGGCGGTTCCAGACCTCCGACAGCGTGCGCACATGCTTCTCTACCTGCTCCGGTCCCGTACCGCAGTTGAACCCCAGCGAGAGGATATCGAACGGCTCCATGATGACGGCGATCGTTTTGGCATCGGTACCGATCAGCATGCTCCCCGCCAGCTCGATCGTCACGGAGACCATGATCGGTATCCTGCGACCTTTGGCTGCAGCGACATCTTCGCATGCATGCAGCGCGGCCTTGATCTGCAGCGGATCCTGACAAGTCTCGAGCAGAAAGAGATCGGCACCGCCGTCGGCCAGCCCCTCCGCCGCACGGCAATAACCGGCATACATCTCGTCGTAGGTGATATGGCCGAGTGAGGGGAGCTTGGTCCCGGGTCCCAGATCGCCGGCGACATAGCGCGGCTTTTCGGGGGTCGTATACTTTTCGCACGCCGCTTTGACCAGCTGCGCACCCGCATGTGCGAGCTCATAGGTGCGGTCCGCGATATCGTAATCCTCCAGTACCCACGGAATCGCACCGAAGGTGTTGGTCTTGACGATATCGGCACCCGCTTTGAGATAGGCTTCGTGGATCTTGCCTATCGCATCGGGAAAGGTGACATTGAGCAGTTCGTTGCACCCTTCGTTGCCTTCCCAGACCGCTTCGGGGATCTCGAGATTCTGGATCTGGGTACCCATCGCACCGTCGATGATGGCGATCTTCTCTTTTATCAGTTGTTCTATATCAGGTTTTTGCAAAGATTGTGTCTCTTTTTTGGATTGGGATAGAGCGAAATGCGCTTTGTCGCGTCAGGAAGCGCACTTTCGGCATCTGCCGAAGAACTGTACCGCAGTCTCTTCCGGATGGAAGCCGCACGCCTCGGGTATCGCCTTTTCGAGTCCGGAGGTATCGATATGGATATCTTCGATCGCACCGCATGCCGTGCATATCATATGCGAATGGCGTTCTTTGGCCAGTTCGTATCTGTTCTCCTGTCCGACGATCTTCAGTTCGTTGATGAAGCGGTTCTCCATCATCGCATTGATGTTTTTGTAGACGGTCGCGAGTGAGAGCGAGGGAAAACGCTCTTTGATCTTTTCATAGATTTCGCGCACGCTGATGTGGCCGTATGCATCCATCAGCTCTACGATCGCCAGACGCTGCGGCGTGATCTTGATATTGTGCTCTTTGAGGAGCGTCATATATTTCTGCAAATCATTCCCTTTTTCATGATAATTGCCAAAGTATACCAAAATAGTCCTATTTCGTCAAACCAATCAGTCGCGGATGAGAATATTTCTCTCCGGAAGGCGCTACATGATCTTGATGCCGCTGAGATACTGCAGCCGGATCAGATTGATCAGAATTTCGCAGCGCTCCTCCCAGATATGCTGCCGCTCTTCGAGCAGCTTCAGCTTCGTCATCGCCGTATCGATCTGCGAATCGCCGTAAGCGGCCGCGATGGCATATCGGTCTCGCGCCTGCAGCTGCGAGATATCGCCCCGGTAGAGCGCGATCTGTCTCTTGTATTTCGCGATCAGATCTTTGTGCCAGGCGATATCGTCGTAGCGTGCCGCGATCTCTTTTCGCAGCAGCAGCTCCGCACTCCTGGCCTCGATCTTCAGATGCTGTTTCGTCACGCTGCGCAGTTCGTCGGATTTCGAAAAGGTATCGAGCGGAATCGCCACGCCGACGCCGGCAAGCGTCTCCCTCCTGTCGACGAAGGTGTACTGCTTGCGATCGAGGTAGAGTGTCGTTTTGATATGATCGGCGATCCCCTCCGGATCGTCGGCAAGCTGGAGCTTCGCTCTGGCGTTTTCGACCGAAACGGCATGCGCCACGGCCCTCTCCGTGATACGGTCCAGGGGGAGCAGTTTGACCGTCTCGATCTTCTCGATCAGCTTGCGGTATTTCTGATCGAACTTTTTCCCCTGATGAAACTTCAGATAGTGCAGTGCTTTCTCATTTTTGTCGTAGAGCGCTTTAATCTGCCTGTATGTCGCGCGGGTGATGATACCGCTGTGGAGTTTGCGCTTCGCCTGACGCAGCAGGCGCTTCAGAATCGGTCTCTTCATGCCGCTGTAATGGTAAGCGATCGTATGTCTGATCGATCCGATCTCCAGCGCGGCGATTTTGGTATATGCGGAGACCACACCCTCGATCTCACGGTTGTAGGCGATCTCCTCCTGCAGACGCTTGCGTCGTGCATCCTCCCGCGAACCGAAATAGCCGCCGTCGAAGAGGCTCCAGCGCAGCCCCGTCGCAAAACCGTTGCGCTTCTGTCCCAGTGCACGCTCGGCTCCCAGTACCGCCGAGAGTCCGTTTCGGCGCATCGACGATTCGTAGGCGTCGAGATAGCGCGCCTTCTCGGCCTGCATATGGCTCTTGATCTGCAACCCCTCTTCGATGATTTTCCGCATTTCCCCGTTCTCCCCGAAAAAGGGATCGCTCCCCGCGTCAGCCGCAAGCGGCACTATCCACAACATCATGACGATGACCAAACTGTGCAATCTCATCTTTTGCTCCCTTTCAGATATCTGAATGTATCGTATAAAATTTCGTTTTTGCCGTCCGGCGGTGCCCATTTCGCATCCTGCGGGCACGCCTCGATCGGGCCCCAGCGGTGCGCATGCGGTATGTCGAAAGTGATATGGTCGATCCGGTTCTCATGCGCAAAACCGCCGTGCAGATTGATATCGACCCCCAGCAGCAGATCGTAAAAACGGTTGCCCGCAGCGCTCCACTGGAGCGTCACATGGCGGATATTGCGCACGCTGCTCTCACGAAAGAGCGAATACCATGTCCGCGCGAAACGCACATATCCGTTCCCCTTTTTCCCTTTGTTCCAGCTGCCGTCGATCTGCAGCTTCTCGAGCGTGAGGCCGTAGGCGTAGTTGCAGTCGATGGCATCGCTGCCGCTTTGGAGTATCGCGAGATCGCGCGCACCGCTTTTGGCCGCATAGTGAAAAGCGATCGCATCCACCATGCTATCTCTGTACCGGTTGCGGTAGTCGTGGCGGACGCTTTCGATCCGATCATCGCCATGCATCTGTTTGATCGTGAAGCCCTGCAGATGCACATCCTCTGCCATCTCCAGTGCGATCACCTCCGTCTTTCCCGCTTCGAAATCGGTCAGAATCGGCTTGGCCGTATAGACGCGATGCTTCTGCGGATCGTAGTCGAGCACCTCGACGATCTCCTGCCGCAGATAGGGGTATCTGCGATACCACCGTTTCGCCCCCAGAGAAGCGACGAAACGCGGGTCGTTGGGTTGGCGCAGCAGCAGATAGTGCGGAATCTTCTTTCTGGTTTCGATCGTGAATGCGCTCTGGTTTCGGTAGATATTCTCGGCCAGATAGCCGACCCGTCTGCCCCGTCTGCCGACGACCTGTATCACCCCCTCCGGGCCGCTGTGCAGATGCGAGCGCAGCACCGTCTTCCCGGCAGAGAGACCGGCAAGCGTCACATGCGAGCGGCCGATCACGATGGGCGCATAGAGATCGTAGCGCCCCTCTCCCAGCTGCAGCAGCAGCCGCCTATTCGGATCATGCTGTGCGATCAGACGGCTGATGATCTTCGCGCAATCCTTCGCTCCCGGCCTGACCCCATAGGCACTCAGATCGATCACCGCTTCCGCCGCCTTCCCCTTCGCCCCCTCTTTTGCGGTATCGGTCGTATGGTGCGACAGCAGCGGTTCGACGCCCGGCAGTGTCAGCAGCTCGGGGAGCTTCAGCACGCCGTGTCCCGCCAGCAGCAGCGTCACGAAGAGCGTCGTACTCCCCAGCAGCATGATTTTGGGCAGCAGCGGCACCAGCGGATGATCGATATGGACCCGTGTCTCGTCGCCGCTCTGGACCGAGCCGCTCTTGGACCAGCGCTGGTCGGCCAGATTGTAGAAGGCGCGGATCTTGACCAGCGCACCCATCCACTGCGTATAGAGCAGCAGCGGCACCATCCGCCACGACACCCGGTGGCCGAAGAGGGTGATCACCAGCAGCTGCATGAGCCGCACGAAGACCACCCACACCAGGAAAAAGAGCAGATAGTAGAAGGAGACCGAGAAGGCGAGGATCAGCGCACTCGAGATCCCCACCAGAGAGCTCCACATCACGACCCGCTGGTCGAAGATCGCATACCAGATGAACCATCCCGTTTTGCGCGGCCCGAGTGCCAGCGCACGGCTGTTGTTGCGCAGGGTATTGCCGAACCAGCGATAGGGAAGCGACCGGCTCAGCTCCCAGAACTTCCCGTCACGGCTCTCCAGCGAGGTACAGAGCAGATCGGGCAGATACAGCATATCCCACCCCTGTTTGAGCAGATAGTACCACGTGCTCTTGTCATCCCCCATCAGAAAGCGAAACTTTCCATGTACGGGATCGGTGATGATGTCGTGCTCGAGCAATTCGATAAAGTCATTCTCGATGACGATGCGCGTACGGTAGGCGCTCAGCCGTCCCGTCAGCGTCAGCACCTTTCGCGACAGGGCATGCGACTGAAAGGCGATATGGCGCTGCCCGAATTTGAGATGAAACCAATCCTTGTACCATGGACTCTTCGAATCGATAAAAGCTGTCTCGTTGGTCGTGAGGGCTCCGATCTTCGGATCGATCGCGAAAAAGGGGAGCAGCCTGCGCAGAAACCCGGGCTCCATCCGGCTGTCGCCGTCCATAAAGATCGTGACGGAGTCGGGATCGTCTGCGCCATGTCGGTGGTACTCTCTGGAGATGGTACGCAGCGCATGCCCCATCGCGATCCGTTTGCCCGCCTGCTGGTGCTGGAAGATCAGTTTGATCGACTTCGTCGTCTCTTTGGCATGCACTTCGAACATCCTGCGAATCAGCGCATCCTCCCCTGAAGAGGCCGTCGACACGACGATCGTCACCTCCGAAGGGATCGTGTCGATCTCCCGGATCAGAGCACGAAAGGTCTCCCGCGTCACCCACGCATCCTCACGGTAGGAGGGGATCATGAAGTAGAGATGACGCGGATATTTTCGCGCCGGATCGACCGCTTCGGCCCGGCGTCTGAGACGGGGATAGATGATCGTCGCATAGAGTGCCGCACGGAGGTAGTTGATCAGCATCCATCCGTATCGCCACATCGCGAAGAGCCCGAGCACGATGATGACGCCATGCTTGAGCAGATGGAACTGCGGATAGCTCCAGTAGAGGATCAGCAGCAGAAGCGCCCCGAAGAGCAGCGCCGGCATGATAAACGAAAAAACGGCAGCTCCCGGTTCGTAACGCTTACGGATCATCAGAAGGCTCGTCGGATGAGTACTTTGATCCTTTGGTGCGGTTTGAGTGGGACATGCTGCTTCTCAGGCTTGATCCGTACCGCTGCCAGTTCCGTCGTGAGCGATTCATCGGCGCTTCCCACTTTGACCACCTTGCCCATGAAACGGCTTCCGCTGCTGCTGTCGAGCAGATCGACCACCGTACCGGGCGTCACGGCAGTCGCCTTGTCGGCTGGGATATTGACGACGATCTCCGGCTCTTGATCGGTCCAGAGCGTCATGATCGGATTGCTGACGGTCGCCTGCTGCCCCTCCGTCACATAGATCTCATAGACGCGCCCTTTGCGCGGGGCGGTGATCCTGTATTGGGAGAGCAGTTTTTTCAGATAGGCGATTTTGACATCGATATCGGAGGTGTCCGGTTTTTGGGGTGCGGCCTGACGCTTTTTCTGCGACAGAAGCGTCGCCTGCATCCTGGCACCGGCCACTTTCGCACTCGCTTCGAGGTAGCTGTTCTGCGCGCGCTCCACTGCAGAGCGGGTGATCAGATGCTTCGCCAAAGCGGCTTTGGCCTGTTGCAGCGCATGCGCTTGCTGCCGCTGCAGTTTTTCGAGTGTCTGCACCACCGAGTCTGTGTCGGATGGCTCTGAGGTATGGGCTTTGCGTGCCGCATCGTAGCTTCGGAGCATCTTCTCCCTCTCCGCCTCCAGCAGTGCAAGCTTGTAGGTGATTTCGCTGCTCTCGAGCTGTGCCAGCGGCGCACCCTCCTCTACCGCCGATCCCTCTTTGACATAGAGCTTTTCGACGGTCGCATCATGCAGCGGGTAGATTTTGAGATCGTTGCCCACGACGATACCGCTCCCCTCGTAGCTGTAGCGGAGGTTGAAAAAGAGCAGCGCTCCCGCCAGCAGGAGCACGGAGAGGGTAAAGAGCAGATATTTGACGGAGGTGCGCAAAAAAGAGGATTTGAGCTGTCGGGCCTCCTCCGCCTGAAGCGCCACCGGTTTCTCCAGCGGAGAGGCGATTTCGGGCTCCTGATAGATGGCGATGATGTCGTCGACCTGCTCGACCTTCCCCTCGATCGCCATCTCGATGAAGCGGCGCAGGACGCTTCTGTTTTTGTCGCTCAGCGTTTCGAAAGAGAATCCGAAACGCTGCGATTCGCGATACTCCAGCCGCAGCGTCACCGGTATGGAGAGGGCCACATCATGCAGCGGCAGGACGAGTGTCGCCTTGCACAGCTCTCCGGGCGAGAGCTCGCTCTCGAGAGACTCAAGCGCCAGACCGGTCAGCGACCAGTCGATCACATCATAAAAACGCTCCTCGATCACGACGCGTAGCGGCACGGTCGTACGATACGATTTGCGCATCGAATTTTTCTCAAGATGTGATATCATACGCATCGCTGCATACCCCTTTAAATAAAATTTATTGTATATTAGTCAATAAAAGTTTACATAATGCTTAAATGGGTATAAATATTCAGACTACAGATCCTGTTCGATCACCTCTTGAAATCTATTGTAAAATCTCTCATGCAGTGTCGTCATATCGTGTGTAATATCGTTGCAGACGAATCGCTCTCCGCCGCACGCTCCGATATGCGTCACATAGATCCCCTTTTCCGAGGCGAAGGCTTCGAACCGTTTTCTGTTTTCGACCTCGACGATCGCACGCGAAAAAGTTTCGCTGAAGATATCCCGGCCGTCGTTCAGAGGGATGTCGGCATGCAGCCCCATATTGCCGGTAGCCGCCATCTTCGCCAGTGTGATCGCGATGCCGCCGACACTGACATCTTTGGCCGATGCGAGCAACCCTTCCCGATTCGCTTCGATGACGAATTCCCACAGTGCGCGCTCTTTTTCGAAATCGATCGGCGCCAGTCTCCCTTCGACCTTGCCGAAGAGCATCTTCATATAGAGCGATCCGCCGAAGTGGTGTCCCGTCTGGCCGATCAGATAGAGGGCGTTGCCCGCACGGCTCAGCGAAGAGGGAAGCACCCGCTCCTGCGATTCGTTGACCCCGACCATCGCGATCGTAGGGGTCGGGAAGACGCCCGTACCGTCGGTTTCGTTGTAGAGCGAGACATTGCCGCTGACCACCGGTGTCGTCAATGCGGCGCACGCCTCTTTGATCCCTTCGCACCCCTCGGCGAACTGCCACATCGTCTCCGGCTTTTCGGGGTTGCCGTAGTTGAGACAGTCGGTGATCGCCAGCGGCATCGCACCGCTCATCGCGACATTGCGCCCGCTCTCCATCACCGCCGCGGCTGCACCGCCGCGCGGATCGATATAGCAGTAGCGGGGATTGCAGTCGCTGCTCATCGCGATCGCCTTGCCGCTCTCTTTGACCCGGATCACGCTCGCATCGGTCGTACCCGGTCCCTTGACGGTATTGGTCTGCACCATCGAATCGTACTGCTCGTAGAGCCAGTGCTTGTCGACCACCTCCAGAGAGTCCAGCATCCGATCGAACGCTTCCTGATTGGAGACGGCAGGAAAGTCGTCGATCGTCGTATCGGCGATGCGGTCCAGATAGGCCGGACGCTTGACCGGGCGATCCAGTACCGGCGCCTCTTCGGTGATCGGATCGATCGGAATATCTGCCACCTTCTCACCATGCCAGAAGAGCTCCATGTTGCCCGTATCGGTCACTTCGCCGATCACGGCGACATCGAGATCCCACTTTTCGAAGATCTCGATAATCTCCTTTTCATACCCCTTCTTCGCACAGATCAGCATGCGCTCCTGCGATTCGGAGAGCATGAACTCGTAGGGTGTCATCCCCTCCTCTCTCGCCGGTACCTTGTCCAGTTCCATACGCATACCGCTGCCGCTGCGCCCCGCCATCTCGAACGAGCTGGAGGTGAGCCCCGCTGCGCCCATATCCTGAATACCGACGATATAGTCATGACCGAAGAGTTCCAGACACGCCTCCAGCAGCAGCTTCTCCGTAAACGGATCTCCCACCTGTACCGTCGGGCGCAGCGATTTGCTCTCCTCGGTGAAGCTGTCGCTGCTCATGACCGCACCGCCCAGACCGTCCCGGCCCGTCTTGCTCCCGACATAGATCACCGGGTTGCCGATACCCTCCGCACGGCCGTAGAAGATCTCGTCCCGCTTGCATGTGCCCAGCGTGAAGGCGTTGACGAGGATATTGCCGTTGTAGGCTTCGTCGAAAAAGGTCTCGCCGCCGACGGTCGGCACGCCCATACAGTTGCCGTAGTCGCCGATCCCCTCTACGACACCCCGTACCAGATAGCGCTGATGGCGCCCTGTCCGGTCGTCGCCGTAGACATTCCCAAAACGCAGCGCATTGAGATTGGCGACGGGCCTCGCGCCCATCGTGAAGACATCCCGCAGAATCCCGCCCACACCGGTCGCGGCACCCTGATAGGGTTCGATAAAGCTGGGGTGGTTGTGGGACTCCATCTTGAATACGGCGGCCATACCGTCACCGATATCGATGACACCCGCATTTTCGCCGGGTCCCTGTATGACCCACGGCGCTTTGGTAGGAAAACCGTTGAGATATTTTTTGCTCGATTTGTAGGAGCAGTGCTCACTCCACATCGCGGAAAAGATACCGATTTCAAGCAGATTGGGCTCTCTCTTGAGAATCTCCTTGATATGCCGGTAATCTTCCTCTGTCAACTTATGGCTGCGTAGAACCTCTTCGATATTTTCCATTCTCGACCTTGCATGATAATTTGGGTGATTTTACTAAAAAGGGACTTACAGAGCTATAATCTGCAAAAGAATCCGATAGGTTGAATCCTCTGAATCTTATACCCGATCTCAAACGGCTTCACGGTGGGTACCCCAAAATTTCTGCGAAATTTTGACCC
>CAYLLC010000037.1:0-7614 GCA_964384355.1 uncultured Sulfurospirillum sp.
ATTACACGATCCATTTACATTTTTTGGATATGCTTATCAAAACGATATTTGGAATTTAACGGATGAAAAACTTAAAACTTTCACTTTTCGCACTATTCTCGATCCCGCTGATGGCAGAGCCGTGCTACTACAGTTTCGGCAAGCGCATCTGCCTGCAGCCCATACCGCATGCACAGACCCGCTCGACGGAGGGTATCACCTACTACCGCACACCCCGGGGAGCGAAACTCGGCGTGCGCGACGAAGTGATCATCGGCACGGAGGATTTCACGGCATGCGAGCCGATACTGAAAGCCTACCCGATCCGCAAGGTCGAAAAGCTCTCCGACACACTCTATCTGCTCAGACTCGAAGCAGGCAGCGACCCCTTCCGCATCGCCGACAGCCTCTACCAGGCCTCTTGCACCACCCTCGCCCATCCCAACTTCGTCCGAGAGAGGCAGAGACGGTGAGCGCCATGCCGACACTCCTCTCGCTGGTCGCAGCGGGTATACTCCTCGCCGGATGCGGAGGCGGCAGCAGCAGCGACACCAAAAACGACCGATCCTCCTACTACCGTCAGCATTTCGACCCCTACAACGAGCCCTACTTCCCCTATCAGTGGTATCTCGCCTATACCCAAAACACATTCACCCAGACGATCGGCATCGACCCCGATGCGAGCATCCACATACGCGACGCTTGGAAAACGACCAGAGGAGCGGGTGTCAAGGTTGCCGTCATCGACAACAACTTTGAAGTCGACCACAGAGATCTGGCCGCCAATATCGCCGACTTTTACAATGCCGATGCGCAGTCGCTGCGTGTCGGCAACGAGACCGACGAATCCTCTCACGGTACGGCGACGGCAGGATTCATCGCCGCCGTACCCAACGGATACGGCATCATCGGTGCCGCGCCCGATGCGCGTCTGCTCACGATCCGGCAGTTTCGTGCCGACGATGCGGATACGATACGGGCATTCGAATACGCCAGAGTACACGGCGCGAAAGTGATCAGCAACAGCTGGGGTACCGGCGATGTCTCCGAAGCGGTCGCAAGCGAGCTGGCATCGCTCAAAGATCAGAATATCACCATCTTCTTCGCCAGCGGCAACAACGGCCCCACCCTCGACAACGACAACCAGAACCTCGATGCACCCGGCGTCAACGACGAATCGGAGCTGCCCAGCGTCATCGGTGTCGGCGCTACCAACGAATACAACCGTCTCGCCAGCTACTCCAACTACGGCAAAAATATCGATATTCTGGCCCCCGGCGGAGAGTATATCGGATTGCTCGGACTCGACGATACCGGCCCCAAAGGTGTCGCCTACAGCAGTTATCGACTGCCCAACGGATATACGATCAAACTCGACGATGCGCATGCATTCGAGACGGGCACCAGCTTCGCATGTCCGCTGGCAGCCGGTGTCGCGGCACTCATGCTCAGCGCCAATCCCGCACTCACACCCGATGCGATTCGCACGATCCTGATCGAAACAGCCGACAAGATCGAGAGCCGCTATGTCTACTACGACGACAAAGGCTTCAACCAGAAACGCGCCTACGGCAAAATCAACGCCGCCAAAGCGGTCGATCTGGCACGCACCTACCAGCAGTAGGCGCCGTAGCCTCTGGGCGCAAACGTCAGGTCGAAATGCCCCTCTCTCCACGCTGCCACGGCTTTGCCGCTGAAGTAGTCGTAGATCTTCGAGCCGTCCGCAACCCCTTCGCCCGCAAAACGCACCCTCTCGGCTTTGTTCGAGCGGCTCGCCGCGATCATGCAGCGTCTGCTTCCGAAATCGCGCTTGCCGACGACGATTCCATCCTCATCATCCGCAAGTGAGGGATGCAGATCCCAGTCGGTCTGCATCGGCTGACGCAGCAGCGGCAGCAGCGCCTGCATCTTTGCGGCGGTGCGCCTGAAATCGGGCCACCATGCTTTGGTCTCGATACGCGGCTGCGAGCCGCCGTCTTTCCAGTAGGCGAATCCCTTGCCGCCTCGCGCAAACGCCGCGAAGATCGTGTTGGCCAGATGTTTGTCCCCGAAGGGGGAGTTGACGACGAAGACCGTCTTGGGAATCGTCACACCCGGCAGATGGTCGAATATCGCGAAGTTGGCGAACTCGCCGTCGTAGTTGCCCTTGAATTCGACACCCTGATAGTTCTGCGGATCGTTGTCTTCGAAGATCATCGGATTGGCGTAACAGCTCTGCAGATCGACGAGCCGATAGGTATCGTTGTGATAGTGAGGATTGGCCATCGTGAAATCGAGCTGCATCATGAAAGGCCGCAGACGCTTGCCGGCGGCATCGCGGTCGAGCTTGCCGATCGTATCGCTGAAGTGTTTGACACTGTCGAAGAGCAGATAGCGCTCATTGTCCCAGTAGAAGTAGAGCAGCTTGTCGAGCCACTCGGGATGCTGCTCTCTGAGATAGCGATACTCCCGCTCAAAACGCGCATATCCGCTCTCGTCACCGTCATAGATGCCGTAGTCGTAGAGACTCCAGATCCAGTAGAGTCCCTCACCGACGGCCGCTTCCGCTTCCTTCAGGGTATTACAGATGACGGTATTGAATCCCTTGTCACGATATTTTCCCCAATCCTTCGGATTGCCGCCCGGATAGACGATGATCGGCAGAAAGGGCTCGAATCCTCCCGCTTTTCTGATCGAAAAGTTGCCCTGATCGTCGACGCGGACCAGAGCACCGTCGAATCCATGTCTGGGACCGGGAGGGGTATCGCCGTAGAGTGACGCACTGTCCGGGACCCTGCGCATGCTGATGTCGTCGATCCAGACATCTCCCGTCGGCTGCGCCGTATCGGGAGCACCGACATTGCGCATCAGCAGCTTCACATCGGTGATATGCAGATCCTTTTTGATATAGACCGGCAGCACGAACTCTTCCCATGCGCCCGCTTTCGAGATTGCGACCATCGGATAGGAGGGGATATCGATCTCCCTGCCGTGATTCATAAACTCCACATAGTAGCGGACGACATCGGCCGGCAAAGCATCGACATACATATAGCCGCTGATCACATACCATGCACCCTCTTCGACCGGGATGTCGGTGATCGCGAAACTCTCATTTTCATGCGACAGCGCGACGGCATAGCGACCGCTTCGGACATGCGCCTGCGATCTTCGGGCACCGTCGAGATGCAGATAGCCTGCGGCATCTTCGAAAGAAGTTTCGAAAATTGTCCGGTTCATATCTCCGCGCTCGGGAGATGCCGGCCCGGCTGGAGGCGTTGTCACAGGCGCCTGCGGATCATGCTGCTTGGCCCCGTCGGACGGAGATGGCGATACGGTATCCGATGGGCGCTTCTCTGCTACCGCTGCACCCGGCTGTGTCGGCACCACGGCAGAGGGTCTGCCCCGCTCCTCCACGGCCGTCGACGGATCAGGTTTGTGATCGATACACCCCGTCACAGATAAAACTATAAACAGAAAAAAGATGATATGTTGAAACAATTGTATCTCCTTGCGAAGTTTGCAAAGAGCAGAGCAGAAACGGCGCCAAAAAGAGGCCGAATTTCAAGAGATTAAATTATTGATATTGATTGTAAAAAAAATACTGTATTTTAAATAGATTGAGTAGGAAGGTATAAGAAAGGAGCCGTTTTCGGGAAGCGATCCGCTCCCCGCACGGTCTCTATTTGCCGCAGAACATCGCTGCGCGTTTTTTGTAGGAAGCCAGTGTGGCGCGTGCATAGTCGTCATCGCGCATATGCTTCTGATAGTTGACGATCTTCTCCTGAAACACTTTGCAGAGTCTCTCGTTTTTATATTTCTTGAGATGCTCCACTTTGTGAAAATCGCTGCTCGCTCCTGCAACCAGCGCTGTGAGCGCTGCCATCAAAACAATCTTTTTCATGCTTCGATCCTTTTTAAGTATTATTTAACCTTAAACGCAGTATAACCACATTAGCTTAAATATTACTTAAATTTAGCGATTTTCTTATGAATATGTTAATTGAGACAAATATTATCGTTTTTTACCCTTACTGCCGCTGCATATCCTCCGGCTCCATCCCCTCCTGCAGTATGACGATCTCGACACGGCGGTTGCGCTGACGCCCGGCCGCATCGCTGTTGGGTGCGACGGGATAGCGCTCACCGTACCCCTGTGCCATGATCCTCTCCGCCTCGATCCCCTTCGCGACCAGTGCCGCCTTGACCGCTTCGGCTCTGCGCAGAGAGAGGTCGAGATTGTAGGTCGCGCTGCCGATATTGTCGGTGTGCCCCTCGATCAGTACTTTTCGGTCAGGGTTCTCCTGCAGAAACTGCACCAGCTTGTCGATCGCACGCTCCGCTCCGGGCAGCAGCGTAGCTTTGCCGCTCGCAAAAAGCACATCTCCCAGCGTCAGCACCAGTCCGCGACTGGTCTCTTTGGCATGCAGCTCTTCCATCTCTTTGAGTCTGGCTTTGGTCGATTCTATCTCCTGCTTGAGCCGCTGCAATTCGCTCTCTTTGGCATCGAGCAACGCTTTCTGTTTCGCTGCCTGCAGTGCGGCGATCTGCTTCCTGTAGGCGACTTCTCTGGCATGCGCGGCGGCAATCTCGCTCTCCCGTGTCAGCAGATAGGCGAGATGATCCGCCTCCGCTTTGCTCCTGGCTTTTTTGCTCATGTCGTAGAGTTTGCCCGCTTCGAGCAGTGCCAGCGGTGCATGCTCCGAGATCTGCGCATCGGCACGGCGCTTTTCATAGATTTTCTGCGCCTGCTGCAGTTTCGGCGTCATGACCGGCTTGCCGCTGCAGCCGCCCAGCAGCAGTGCGCCTGCTATCCATACGGACCAAGGGTATTTTCCTGACATGCTCACTCCCCCTTCTCTTCGTCAATCGTGGCGAACTCTTTTCTGATCGTTCTCAGATCGGCTTCGAGTTTCGACACCTGTGCCTGCAATGCCGCATCGACACGCTTCACTTTCGCCAGTCTGGCATCGGCGCGTGCCTTCTCGGCTTCGGCTTTCGCTTCGTCGTAGCGCTTCGCTTTGAGCAGCTTCTCCGCATTCGCAAGCTCACGGCGCGCGCGTTCGTAATCACGCATCGCATCCTTGCTCTCTTTGGCCTCCTCTGCATTCAGCAGCGCCATCCGTGCGCTTTTGATCTCCTGCAGCGGCGGATGCGATCCGGCACAACCGCCAAACAGCAGCATACCGACTGCACCTCCGCAAAAGAGCATAGACCCTGTTCTCATTTTCATCTCCTGACTTATTGTAAAACAAACTGCATCATGATATAATATTTTCACTAATTTACTGGTGTAATTTCTTAAGTTTACCCTTATAAATAAAATAATTTGAAGAAAAAAGGATAATTGTGCAAAAAAAAGTGTGGTCTTCTCTCATTTTAGCTACCCTGCTGACGACATCGCTGCAAGCAGAGATCTCCAAAGAGTACTACGAAAACGGCAAAGTCAAATATGAGATCAATTTCGAAAACGGCAAAAAAAACGGTATCACCAAAGAGTACTACCCCGACGGCAAGCTCAAAGCGAAATGGAACTACCGCAACGACCTGCTCAACGGCATCTCCGTCCAGTACGACGAGAAGGGCTTCAAGCGTGCCGAGGTGAACTTCGTCGACGGTGTCCAGAAAGGGCTCACCAGAAAGTACGAGAACGGCCTGCTCAAATATGAGCTCAACTACCAGAACGGCCAGCCAGACGGTACCGTCAAAGAGTATGAAAACAACCGTCTCAAAGCGCAGTGGCACTACAAAAACGGTGTCAAAGACGGCATCAGCACCGTCTACTACCCCAGCGGCAAGAAAAAGCTCGAGCTGCACTACAAAAACGGCAAACTCGACGGTATCTCCAGAGAGTATTATGAAAACGGCAACCTCAAAGCGGAGTGGCACTATACGGACGGTGTGTTGAATTAAGTCCATATTTAGGTAGTTGAGATATAATCACACCTTCAAATTCATTTGAAAAATACCAATCAGGAGGTCATTATGGCTTTGGATTCGGCTAAAAAAGCGGAAATCATCAAACAATTCGGCAGAGGCGAGAACGATACAGGTTCTCCGGAAGTGCAGATCGCACTGCTTTCAAACAGAATCTCTTATCTTACGGAGCATCTGAAAACCAACAAAAAAGATCACAGCTCTCGTCTGGGACTTTTGAAACTGGTAGGTCAGAGAAAACGCCTGATGCGTTATCTGAAGAAGAAAGATTACGAAAGATATATGGAAGTGATCAAAGCTCTGGGCATCAGAGACAAATAAAACCGCCGGGATATGGTCACATATCCCGCACAACTCCTCCCCACACTCCCCTGCTTCAAACTCAAAATCCACATATCAATCGAAGTGTGCAGAATAGAAAAGAGAGAGCCTCTCCCTTCTATCGCCGGAGCTGTTACTTGCGCTCCTCCTCGCACTCTACATCGGGACGCTCGCATGTGTCGAGTCGGGAGAGATCCGCTTCGTCGAAGAGCTCCATCTTCGGAATCGCAAACGCCACGACGATCAGCACGACGCCAAAAACGAAGACCGCTTCGGGCGCGTACTTGCCGCTGACATCCACCAATGTCGTCTTGCCGAGATTGGTACCCATCAGCGGATGGAAGAAGGCATCGTAGTACTTCGTGAAAACATATCCACCGAAGATACCGCCGATCGCACCCACCAGTACATCGATACGCCCCTCCGCGATCGATACCGGACCGGTACCGGGGCATTTGCCCATGATCGCCATACCGACACCGAAGATGATACCGCCCAGAATCAACCCCTGCAGCATGATCGGTTTGATATGGTAGCTGGCCCATCCCATCTTGATCTCCATATAGAGGAGGATACTCGTCAGCCCGATCGCGAAAAAGAGCATCTTGGGGATGATCGTATCCTTCAGCATCGCGAATCCGGCGATCTTCTCGAACTTGTCGACACGGCTGTACTGGATGATCGCACCGAAGATGATACCGATCACGAACACCAGCCATACCGGCCCGTGCCCTTCATTCTGGACGATGGAATACATCTGCTCCGTTCTGCTGATTACAAAATCGAAATATTCGGAAATTGTCATGCTACTTCTCCTTCGTACGGTAAAAGAGTCTGCCGGTGACGACCAGCGTCACCAGCACCACGGCACCGAAAATCATACTGCTGAACGCCGTCTGGCTCATGCCGGAGAGGAAGTGTCCCGAAGTACACCCTCCCGCCAGACGCGCTCCGAGAATCAGCAGAAAACCGGATACGAAACTCCAGACCAGTCTGGAGAGAACGGAGTTGTTTTTGTAGGCTTTCCATGCACTGGGCACGACCGAGAGTCGGAAGGACTTGGTGATGAAGATCGAA
Source organism: uncultured Sulfurospirillum sp. (assembly GCA_964384355.1). Classification (GTDB taxonomy): domain Bacteria; phylum Campylobacterota; class Campylobacteria; order Campylobacterales; family QNZT01; genus QNZT01. The sequence continues at coordinate 7,294 of CAYLLC010000037.1, forward strand.
GTGAAAAAACCGCCGACCAGTGCACCCAGCAGCATGATACCCTCCCAGGCACCGGGCTTTTCGATCTCCTGCAGATAGGTGTAGTCTTTGGGATCCATACCGAAGAGGATACCCGCGTAGTACGGCACGTAGGTCGATGCGCCAATCGGTCTGTTCGCACCCAGAACAGAGAAGGTAAAGAGCAGCAGAAGCGACATCAAAATGCCCCCTGCCAGCCATGACAATCGTCTTTTCATGATAAAAAAACTCCTTATAATATTTATAAATCGGAGTGATTATATTCTTTTTTGTTTATAGTAAAATAAATCGGGATTGTTTTGA
>CAYLLC010000037.1:7714-15539 GCA_964384355.1 uncultured Sulfurospirillum sp.
TCTACTGATGGTCGAGCCGGCTGCTCTGGTAGTAGCGCTGTACGATGTCCGGATTGGGGTGGAGGTTGACCTTCGCTTCGCTTTTGCCTTCGTAGGGGATCATCGAGAGGACATAGCGGATCGATTCGAGCCGTGCGCGCTTCTTGTCGTTGGAATCGACGATGATCCACGGGCTGTAGGAGTTGTGCGTACGGGAAAACATCTCATCTTTGTAGTGGGTGATCTTGTCCCACATCTGCTGCGCCTGCTTGTCCACGGGGCTCAGTTTCCACTGTTTGAGCGGATTGTGCTCCCGCTCATGAAAGCGTCGCTGCTGCGTCTCTTTGGAGATCGAGAACCAGAACTTGATCAGGATGATCCCGTCGTCGATCAGGGCATGCTCGATCTCGGGCACCTCTTTCATAAACTTCTCGTACTGCTCCGGCGTACAGAAGCCGAAGACCGGCTCGACGATCGCGCGGTTGTACCAGCTGCGATCGAAAAAGGCGATCTCTCCGGGATTGGGCAGCTGCGCGAAGTAGCGCTGGAAATAGAACTGCCCCTTCTCCACATCGGTCGGTGCAGGCAGCGCCACGACGCGGTACTTTCTGGGGTTGAGATACATCGTGAAGCGTTTGATCGCGCCCCCTTTGCCCGCTGCATCACGCCCTTCGTAGATGATCATGAGGCGCTTTTTGTTCTCGTAGATCCAGTTTTGCATCTTGATCAGTTCGATCTGCAGCTTGCGCAGCTCATCTTCGTAGGCGATATCGCGCAGCACTTTGGAGATCTTTCGCTTCTGCAGCAGCCCTTTGACACCCTCTTTGGTGCGCAGCTTCTGAATCTTGCCTTCGAGATCTTCGAGTTTCTCTTTCAGATCCTTCTGCTGGATGCGCTCCTTGAGATAGGCGAGGTCTTCGAACAGTGTTTTCATATAATTACCTTATTATTTTTTTACATATATATATTATATTACATATATAAACAAATTTTACTTAATTTCTGTACAATAACGCTTTTTCTACCAACAGCATGACAAAAAGGGAGATGATGCTTTTCGGATTCGACAGAGGGGTGCTTTTTATGTTTGCTTCGGCCATGCTCTCCGCGCTCAACGGCGCCGTAGCGAAGATGCTCGGCGAAGATATCAGCGCGCTGGAGATCGTCTTTTTCCGCAACCTCTTGGGCATGCTCTTCATACTCTCCGCCCTGCGCCATACCCCGGCCAAGCTCCCGGGAGGCAAACCGCTGCTGCTTCTGTGGCGCGGAATATTCGGATTTGGCGCACTGCTGCTCTTCTTCTATACCATCACCCGCATCCCCCTCGGCGAAGCGATCACACTCAACAAAACTTCACCCCTCTTCGTCGCGATACTCGCCTTTTTCCTGCTGCATGAGAGGCTCTCGGGAGTCGGCATCGTCGCACTCTTTCTGGGATTTTTCGGTGTCGTGCTGATCACCAAACCGACCGGTGCCGAAGCGGGCATACCGCATCTGCTCGGGCTCATCGGCGGATTCCTCGCCGCGGCCGCCTACACCACGATACGCAAGATCAAACACCTCTACGACTCCCGAGTGATCGTCCTCTCTTTTATGACGACCGGCACGGTGATTCCGCTGATACTCTTCGCTATCGCCGACTCTTACGCACCCGAAAGCCTCGATTTTATGCTCGCCCCCTTCGTCATGCCCCACAGCCTCCGCAGCTGGGCGCTGCTGCTGCTCATCGGCATCACCGCCACCCTTTCGCAGTGGCTGCTCACCAAAGCCTACAGTGCGACAAATGCCGGAATCATCGGTATCGCAAGCTATACCGTCATCCCTTTTTCGATCTTCTTCGGGACACTGCTGGGAGATCCGTTTCCGGACGGTATGACACTGCTTGGAATCATGCTGATCGTCGGTTCGGGGTTGATGGTCAAGAAGGGGTGATACAGAGACCTTCCGGCCTCTGTATCGATCAGAATTTGACTGTTGCCTGTACGGAGAGCAGATTGCCGATGTTGTCCAGCACTTTCTGGGCTTTGGCGTTGCCCGGTGCTTTGGCATCTCTCAGCGCATAGTTGAGATCGATTCTGGTAGGGCCTTTGAAGTGGTACGAAAGCCCCAGCGTCGTGGTTTTGAACTCTCTTTTGTCTTTGACGGAGTTGGTCAGACGGTTGAGATAGTCATAGCGCGCCAGCAGTTCCCATTTTTTGGGGACGACATAATATTGTGCGCTGACATATCCGCCGTCTGCTTTGTTCTGCTTGTCCGCTGCGATCTGATACTCCCAGTCGGATCCGTAGGGATCGTTGCTGACATCTTTCGCACCGTTGTAGATCATACCTTTGGCTTTGATATATTCGGCATCTATTCTCAGACCATCTTTGAAATAGTCCATACCGACACCATAACGCTCTCTTTTGTAGTTTCTGTTTTGCAGCTGTCGTTTTCCGCTCTGATACCATGCGAAACCTTTGAGCGCCTGGGTGAAATAGCCTCTCCCTTTGTGGAACGCATACTCGCCGGAGAGATATCCGTAGTAGGTCAGCTGGCCGGAGCTGTTGGATGAGCTCAGCCCCGTGCCGTTACCGATCATACCGGCTACGGAGAGCTTCAGATCGGGATCGATCTGCTCGGTATGAAAGAGTTCGATACCTCTGTCGCGGTAAGCACCCACCGACTGTTTCGGTGCCGCCTGAAAAAATCCCGGTCGTACCTCTTTGGCATCGTTGGGCAAAAAGCGCTCCAGCAGCAGCTGGGAACCCGCTGTGGAAAAGTTACGGAACTCAGATGCGAAGACTGCACGCATCCCCTCTTCCGATCCCGGATATTTGAACTGCCCTACGCGTACATTGACATAAGGCAACCCGCGATAGGTAATCGATGCATCCGTCAGATAGTTGTGTGACGGCTGTCCGGCAGGTCGCGTGATGCCGTCTTCGCCGAACTCCAGCAGGAAAAAGTAGTCGATCGTGTTGGCTTTGTCCACCATACCCCGCAGACCGATCCTCGCGCGATTGATCTCAAATCCCGCCTGCGAATCGAGGTTTGGGGTCACCATCGAAAAGGGTGTCAGATTCAGACCCGCTTTGGGGCCTTTGGAGGGGATAAAGATATCCCCGTAGTTTTTCTGATAGCCCGCCTGAATAAATCCCCACAGATGTGGCGTGGTATTGTGGTTGGCCACTTTTGTGCCGTTTTTCTTGACAAACGAGGGCTGGGTACCGGCGAGGGTCAGCCAATCCGCCGCATGCAGTGACGAAGTGAGCATGCCCACAGTCGCCAGTGATAAAAAAACGCTTCTCTTCATCTTTCTCATCTTCTCTGATCTCCTATTTTATTTTGTGATCGCCACGGATTTTATCGATATCGAGTCCCATCGCTTTGAAATTGCTTCTGACGGAGTGCTTCTCTTTGAGTACCTTGGAGTTGTAGTAACCCATCTTCTCTTTGGGCAACAATCCCTTGGCCAGATCGAAATCGGCTCTCGGCTGTGCATCGACATAGAGCATGATGTCCGCAGCTTGCTGATCCTTGAGCGTGCCGCCCTGTCCCAGAGGCATGTTGGATTGTACCCATGCCGCACCTTTGTTGAGTTTGCTCATCCCGGCACCGGTGTTGTAGGCCAGCCACTCCCCTTTGGCATTTTTACCCCAGAGCGGCGGAAATGCCCCCACACCTGCACCATCTTTTCCGTGACACATCGCACACTTGGCTTCATAGAGTTTTTTTCCGTTGAGATAATTGGCATGCGTCGCTTTTTTCTGTATCTTGGCAAAGTGCTTCGCCCCTTTCATCCAGCGGTCGGAGTTGAGCGGGCTGCAGGGCATTTTCGTGTTCATCTTCATCGGCATGCCCGTGGAGAGCCATGTGATATAGGTCGCCATTGCGACAGAAGCTTCGGTATCGACAATCGGTCGTTTGCCGTTCATGCTGCGCATGAAACAGTTGTTGATTCTGTCCTGCAGCGTCTGGACCGTCTTTTCACGCTTCGAGTAGGCGGGAAAGGCCGTCGCAGTACCGATAAAAGTGCCTATGCCGCTTCCCGTGCCCGGCTTGCCGTCACTTCCCTGGAGGTGACAGCTTTTACACTTCAGCTTGTCTCCGACCAGCCCTTTGGTGAGCGGGTGGGTATCCGTCTCGTTCAGGATCGCCTCGCCCAGTTTGACCATGCGTCCCACTTCACCGTCGGGGTACGCTTTGGGTGCTGCCGTAGGCACCTCAGCCGCCATCATCGCCGTACCTGCCAGTAACAGCACTGCCATAGAATGCATCACGCGCTTCGTTTTCATCTTTTGCTCCTTTTTTAGTGATATGCAATCCTAACACGGCGTGCGTCACTTTTGCGTCACTTTCAGAGGGGCGTGCCAACGGGTGCTTATGGTTTGGGGAAAGTGTAGGTGAAGGTGCTTCCTTTGTTTCTGGCGGTTTCGATGTCGATGCGGATGCGGTTTTTGTCGCAGATAAATTTGACGATGCTCAAGCCGATCCCGAAACCGCCCTGAATCGTGTCTTCTCTGCGATAGCGTTCGAAAATCCTTTTGGTATCTTTGATACCCACACCCTGATCCTTGACCAAAAAGCGTACATGCTGCGCCTCTTCCGCCATCGTCACCGTGATTTTTCGCTTTTTGTCGGAGTATTTGATCGCGTTGGAGAGTGTATTGTCGATAATGCGCTGCAATTCGATTCTGTTGATCAGGAGCGTCACACCGGAAGCGATGCGTTCGTCGATCGTGATGGATTTCACCTCTGCCAGATCCCGAAACACATCGACACGCTCTCTGAGAAAGTGCGAAAAATCGATCGTCTCGGCACGATAGGAGACATGGGTATGTTTGATGTGATACTCGATATCTTCATAGATCAGAATCATACTCTGCATGCTGTTTGAGAGCCGCTTGAGGGGCTTCCCCAAGGTACTTTGATGCGATTTGATCAATTCGAGATTGAGTTGCATCACGCCCAGCGGGGTCTTGAGCTCGTGCATCGCGTCGTTGAAAAATATCGTCAGATAGCGATTGACCCGTTCGAGCGGTTTCAGACTGATTTTGATGAAAAAGAGTGTCATCAGGAAGATGATCGCACCCAGAAAGAGTGCCGTAATCATCGCCTTGTAATAGATCTCTTTGTAGGAGAAGGGTTGTGCGATGACCAGATAGGCAGCATGCAGACGATTGGGATTGAGCGTGATTTTGGTATAGATCGTACCGGGCAGCGGACGGCTGAACGCTTTGAGCGGATAGATTTCACGATTGGTGGCAAAACGCAGCGTACCGTTTGTATCGTAGAGATAGGCACGGTAGAGCAGAGAACGGGGAAAATCGAAAACTTTTTCGTCGGTTCTCGAAAAATCGTAGATCGACTTCTCCACGCTGTAGGCATAGTGCTGAAGATTTTGCATCTGTGTCTGGCGAAAGCTCTTCTTCTCCACGGAGATGTAGAAATAGAGCGGTATCGCCACGACGACGATGACGACCAGAGAGTAGAAGAATGCGAGTGTATAGATATAGCGTTTATCTTTTTCTATCAATTTTGTATCCACGCCCTTTCTGGCTGACGATGATCTCTTTGTCCGTCTTGTCCCGTATCTTTTTGATACACATGCGTATATCCGACTCCGTCACCATCTTGCACTCCCATACATCTTCCCAGAGCTGCTGCGTCGGGATATACTCACCCAGTCTGGCGATGAGATACTCCCAGACCTTCTGCTCTTTGGGTGTGAATTCTATCTCCTCTTCATCCAGCGAGAGCCTGCCCGACTTCAGATCGTAGCGATATCCGCCCGCCAGTACGATCTCTTCCCGGTTCGTATGGAAATAGAAGAGCTTCAATACCTGCTCGATGCGATATTTCAACTCTTTGGAGGCGAAAGGCTTGCGGATATAGTCGTTGCAGCCCAGCTCGTACCCGATACTGAGGTTGTCGATATCGGTCAGTGAAGTGATGAAGATCACCGGTGTCTCATCCCCCGATGCGCGTATCGTTTTGACGATATCATACCCGTTCACACCGGGTACGCGGATATCGAGCAGCAGCAGATGATAGCTGCGAAAATGGATCGCATCGAGCGCTTCATCGCCGTTTTCGAAGCTGTCGACATGATAGCCCAGTGATTCGAGATACTCATGTATCGTCTCTTTATAGTCGATCTCATCTTCGAGTAGCAGTATTCTCATCTGATCGTGATACCTCCGCTCTGTGTATCGTGATAACTCTCTTCATGATAAGAGGCCGGCAGCGTCTCTGCAGCCTTTTCGGAGACGATGCAGTATCCCAGCCGGTCGTTATGATAGTTTTTGATTTCGAAATAGCCGTAGGCATACGCGCCCCGCGTAAAATAGCCGTAACTCCCCAGACCCGACAGATCCGCCGTGTTGAGTGCGTCGAAATTCTGATGGTCATATACGCTGTCGACCAGTACGAACGCTCCGTCCACCAGCGGATGATGCTGCAAAGTGGTAGCGACGGAGAGATACTTCTTATCGAGCAGTATCATCAGAGCGTACCCCTCTTCCGCAAGTTTTTCTTTCAAATGGGCGAATCCCTCGATCACTTCGATAGAACCCATGAAGCGCTCCCTCTGCATGATGGGTGAAATCGCTTTGATATTGAGCCTCTTGCCCACTTCAATCGATACCAGAGGCTTTTTGAGCTTTTTGACCAGCACCAGCCCCTCGCGAAACGATGCGAGCGGCACATCCTTGATCGAAAAATCCCAGCTCCTCAGATAGGTATGCAGATGGGCATCATGCACCTGCACTTCAAAACGATACCCCTGAAGTTTGGCGAGTGTTTCGATTTTGCGATTGAGAATCTTGAAGGCGCTTTCGCGATCCGAGCCGTAGAAACTCTCCAGAAAGGCTTTGTCCTGTGCCAGCAACAACGAGAGGGACAAAGCATGCTGCTCCTCCTCTTCGAGCATATTTTTGGTCAGGAGCAGCGCATTGTCCAGGGATTGGAGTCTGTCTCTCTTCCGATAGGAGAGATTCAGAGAGTAGACGAAATAGAAGGAGACACCCAATACAAAGACGACGAACAACAGAACGATCTTGTCTATCTTCGCCGTGATCTTTTCAAACAGGTGTTTCACTTCCGGATGACTTAACTATAGAGTTTCTGCGCACCGACCTTTTCGTGAATCGCGTTGGCCATTTCGGGTGAGATGTCGAGTCCTCTGGCGAGTCGGTCGAGGTACGCTGCCTCCTCCTGTGTATCGAGGTTGATCGTCAGCAGCGACATCAGATAGACCTGCTGCGCCATCCCTTCTGGCACATCCGCCACGAGCGCATCGACATCGACGGGTGCATCGAGGATCTCTTTGACATAGGCCAGCTCTTCGGGTGTCGCATCGCCTGCATGCTTGAGGATATTGGCCTGCTCCTCGGCATCGAGTACGCCGTCCGATTTGGCAGCCTGGATCATCGCCCGCAGAATCAGCTTGGCTTTCTCCTCTTCACTCGGCTCCGCGTTCACCGCTTCGCCCTGCATCGCGGAGCTGAGCAGATCGGCCAGCGCACCGCCGGAGGATTTGCCGCCCGCAGTGCTGCTGCCGCCCATCAGCGAGCCCATCAGATCTCCCAGATTGCCGCCGCCTGCCGTACCGCCGCTCTTGCCGCCGAGCAATCCGCCCAGCATGTCACCCAGCCCGCCTGCAGAGCCGCTGCCCGCAGTCGATCCGCTCTTGCCGCCCAGCATCCCGCCGAGCATATCTCCCAACCCACCGCCGCTTCCGCCGCCGACCGCTTTGCCCACGGTTCTCGCTACCATAATACCCACAGCCACTTTGCCCAAAGTACTCAACATACTCATAGTTCACTCCTTGATGATTTCGGTTCCATTCATTGTAGCGTGATTA
>CAYLLC010000038.1:0-15511 GCA_964384355.1 uncultured Sulfurospirillum sp.
AACTATAGACCTGCGCTCGCTGTAGCGTAAGAGACACAAGTCCGGTCAGTTATGCGCATCACCCTTGGCTACACAGGGCGTGCATAGCTTCATAGAAAAGAAGCTGTAGCTTTGATTCGGCGGTAGCCTGGCCGTCGTTTCGAGATCTTTCAGGCTTGGATAGTGCTAGCCGGTGGGCGAAGGGTAGGCACTATCGACAACCTTGCTTCGCTACTAAGCATGTAGAGACCGAAACTGGAACCTGCTTGTGGACTGGGGTTCGATTCCCCACACTTCCACCAATAACTACTTTTACTACCAAAAATCATTCTACGCTAAAACAGCAGATATAGTCGCACTTGACAAATGTTATCATATATGATAACATTCTATATGGGTTGGACAATTACTTTTTTTGATACGCGGGTAGAAGCAGAAACACTTGCCTTGCCTCCGAAGATATTGGCAAAGATGCTGCATATATTCGAGCTTATCGAAGTGGCAGGGGCACAATTGGGTGAGCCTTACACCAAACCGCTTGTACATGGGCTCTTTGAAGTGAGGGCCAAGGCCAAAGAGGGAATAGGCAGAAGTATCTACTGTTATCAGAAGGGTCAAAAGATCATCATTTTACACTCGTTTGTCAAAAAAGATCAAAAAACGCCCAGAAAAGAGCTTGAAATTGCCTTGAAACGCAAAAAGGAGATAGATCATGCAGACGACTGAACAACCTTCATTTGCCGATTTCAAAAAGAAAGCGTTGCAAAATGAAGAAGTAAAGAAAGAGTACGAAAAACTCAAGCCTCTTTTTACCATCAAAAAGCAACTTGTAGCAGCGCGTACCGCCAAAGGGCTCACACAGGATGAAATTGCCAAAAAAATCGGAACTTCCAAGTCCAATATATCAAGACTTGAAAGCCTGAACAATACCTATATACCCAACCTTGCTACGCTGATGAAATATGCCGAGGCTCTCGGAATGAGGCTAGATATCGGTTTGAAACAGTCCGTATAGTTCCAGCTGAATTATCCTATGTCTCTTCACCCTGCAATCTTCGTGAAAAGCTGTTCTGAAACAGGCCGTTTGGATCCTCTTGTCGTACCAATTCCCAGAACTTGTCCCAATTGGGATAGTTGCGTCTGAAATCCTCGGTCGTGATGCGAAACTGCTTGCCCCAGTGCGGTCGGCCGTGATGCTTGAGCAGGATGCGGTCGATATGTGAGAAGTAGCGGAAATACTCCGGTTCTCTGCCGAGGGGAAAGTGTATCTTCGTCCCGATAAAGCAGACATCTTCTCCCTGCGTCGGGCTCATCCAGTAGTCATCTTTTTTCACGAAGCGCACTTCGATCGGCGTATCGACATAGATATTGCGTGTCTCGATCATCTCGATAATCTCCCGAAACACTTCAAAAGTTTCATCGATTTTGAAGGCATACTCCACCACATCCTGTTTGAGTACATGCGGCAGGAAAAATGCCCAGTGTGCCGGATATACGCTGCGGTTTTCCCTCCCTTCGGGAGGCAGGAGCAGCCGACTCATGAAGCGATTGATTTTCGGTACGAGCGAGCGCCGGAACGATGCGGCAAAAAGCAGCCCTTCATGCAAAAAGTTGTTGACCAGCACTCCGATCACGCCGTATGCATAGAGCTTTTTCCAGAACGCGCTCTCCGGCTTGTCGGTGCGATTGGCCAGCCACACCATGAAGTGGTCGGTATGCGGTATCCAGATGAATTTGAAGTGTTTATACTCCCTGAGCAGTCGGGGGAATTCGCGCTCGATCTCCTCCAGCGGCATCCGCTTCTCGATCACTTCGAGTTTGTACCGGGGTTCGCACTGCAGTGTCACCCGTACGATGATCCCCAGCATCCCCAGCCCTACGGCATACGCCCTGAACGCTTCGTCATCCCGGTCTACGATCCGTTTCTCTCCCTGCGGTGTGACGATCTCCATCGTCAAAATATCACTGACGAATATCCCGTACGCCATACCGCTGCCGTGATAGCCCGTAGAGCATGCGCCGGCGATATTGTCGAAGATATTGGTCCCCAGATTTTTGGGTGACAGGCCGTAGGGTTTGAGCGCTTTGATCAGTGTCGGGATATCGATGCCCGCCTGCATCGTCACGGTGTGGTTTCGGGTATCGACATGCTCGACTTGGTTGAACTTTTTCAGAGATACGACCACCCCGTCTTTGCCGGCACAAAAGATATCGTTGTAGGAGTGCGCTTTGCCCACGACTTTGATCGGTGTGCGGTTTTCGTTGCAGATGCGCACCAGATCTACGATTTCCTCTTCACTTTCGGGATAGATGATATCTTTGGGCCTGCAGAGGGTCGTGCGCGCCCAGTTTCTAATCTTTTTCATTTCCGATCCCCTTCAGATAGCTGTTCCAGTAGTCTCGCTTCGCTTTTTGCGAGACGATCCGCACATTTTTCACATCCACTTTTTTCTTGCCGACTTCAAACACCGCCGCCGTCAGTTTCCCGCCGTAGACACAGCCTGTGTCGATATCCATCGCGTATCGGTCTATTTTCGGCTCGGGAAACGGGTGGTGTCCCGATACGATGAACCCCTCTCTGCCGTCGTAGATTTCACTCCAGAATTTGTAGCGGTTGGCCTGGTCGCTCCAGGGAATCGGTTCGAGATCTCTGTTCAGATAGCGAACCAGCGTCAGCTCTTTTTTGCCGGCATCGTCGAGTTGCTCCAGATCCATCTGCGGGATCAGACCGCCGTGGATAACGGTGAGATTGTGCAGACGCACAAAATAGGGCCGCCTCTCCAGATAGTCGGCATCCTCATCCTGCATGCTGAGCACCGTCGCGATCTCGAAAGGGCGCAGCGTCTGCAGATACGCTTCCCCGCTTTTTCGATACTTCCGGTACTGTTTGAGTGCTTTGGCTTCGTTGTTGCCCATAATCACATCGATATGATGCTCCTGCATGTAGCGAATCATCTCATGCGCGAGATAGGGACCTTTGTTGAGGATATCCCCGACACTGATTTCGGTGTCCTCTTCACGGATATCGAGTTTTTCGCGGAGTGCTTTCAATTCGTCGAGACACCCGTGGATGTCTCCGTATACTATTACTCTTTTCATGTATGGCAGTATACATAAAAAGAGTAAAAAGAGGATTTAGCGGAGGATGTTTTCGGCTGCGTGGGTGTCGGGGTTGGCAAATGCACGATAGCGCGCGATACATGCCGATTTCTCTTTTCTGAGCTGCTCACCGCTGAGATCGCTGAAGTTGAGGGGGAGCTTCTTTTTATGCTCGATATAGGCACTCAGACGCTCTTCGGTGTTGAGTACTTTCGCTTTGAAGAGTGTTTTATTGAGCAGTTCCTGATCGATATTCTCTTCGTTGTCCCGATAGAGGATATAGTCTCTGCATGTGTAGAGCGACAGCAGCTCTTTGTCCAGCTTCAGGTGCTCTTGGGGAGTACTCTCTTCGGGGAGCGTGATGATCTGCTGAATCTTTTTCGCCGCTTCCATAAAGAGTGCCTCCTGAAAAGGATCTTTGTGAAATTTCTGTTTGACATACTCTTCCACATCGTCCCGGACACCGTTTGCGTTGAAATCTTTGCCGCTGAGCGAATCGGTACGCTGCGTATCGAGCTGGACCAGCACCTGCAGATCGTCGAGCCAGTGCATCGCTCTGGTCTCGGGTGTCGTCTCTGCGGCATATAGCAGTGTCGATACCGAAAGCATCGCCGTCAAAACCGTCGCTTTTCTTATCCACTTTTTCATCGTAAATCCCCTGTATGGTTTCCTCCAGTATACATATTTTTTTTACCTTTGTGGAGAAAAGAGGTGATTATCGGCGTAAAAATTGGTTTTTTGTTACTTTTGTATGCAGTTGTAAACTTTTTTATGCGCAAATAGCACTTTTTGCTAAAGTTATCGGAGGCGTCTTTTTCTGCGCTTGCCTATCCTGAAAATCGCGGAAGCATGCGAAGCACAGAAGCCACGCCGATCCTCCACGACGACATCGGCACGGGAGAGGGCGTAGCCGTAGTCGAAGGGTGCACCATGCAGATTGGCGGAAGTGGAGTAGAGCCAGGCGAAGTTTGCCAAAAAGCGGTGATGCGGCCCTTCAGAGACGACCCGAATCGCTTTTTTGTTGGGATAGAGGTAGGTCGTTTTGCGGGCGCGTCGCACCTCTTTTCTATATTTGCGGGGTGTTCTGGCGAGGCGCTTCTGTATCCGAAAATATGCAGTCGAGATCAGAAAGGGTTGCGCGGGATCGCGCTGCTTGGCGAGGGCAAGCTTGTGCGCGTCCCGCGAGAGGAATCCGACGGTCGTATCGGTCTGCACCAGATAGACACGCCCGGGATTCAAGCGAGATAGTCCTGCAGCGCTTTGGGTTTGAGGGATTCGTTCATCTGCTGCGACGCAGCGATCGCATCGGCCGTCACCAGCGCCGCCGCCACCGTCGTGACATAGGGGATTCCCAGTCGCAGGACGCTCTGTCGAATCGTTCTGGCATCGTTTTTGGTAGCACTGCTGTCGCTGGTGTTGACGACCAGTGCGATTTCGTTGTTTTTGATCAGATCGGCGATATTGGGGCGCCCTTCCGATATCTTGAGCACCTTCTGCGACGGTATGCCCGCCTCTTCGAACGCTTTGTGCGTACCGCCGGTCGCGACGATATCGAAGCCGATCGCCATAAATTTCTCACCGAGCTCTTTGATGAATCGTTTGTCGGTGTCGGTCAGAGAGATAAAGACCGTGCCCCCTTTGGGCAGGCGGTTGTCGCTGGCGCACTGACTCTTGGCGAAAGAGAGTGCGAAGGTATCGCTGATACCCATCACTTCACCGGTCGATTTCATCTCAGGTCCCAGAATCAGATCGGCCCCCGCAAGCTTCTTGAAGGGGAAGACCGCTTCTTTGACCGATACATGTGATTTCACGCGCGGTTTGTAGACCTCTCCCTCTTTGTAGACCACTTTGAAAGTGTCGTAAAACTGCAGCGCCTCGACCAGATCGCCTTTGTACATGACGCGCGTCGCCACTTTGGCCAGCGGTATACCGGTCGCTTTGCTCACAAACGGCACCGTACGGCTCGCTCTGGGATTGACTTCGATCATGTAGATCTCGTTCTGGTAGACGGCGTACTGGATATTGAGCAACCCTTTTACACCGAGTCCCAGTGCGATCTCTTTGGTCTTGATCTCGATCTCTCTTTGCAGCGATTCGGAGAGTGATACCGGCGGCAGGGCGCATGCGCTGTCACCACTGTGAATGCCCGCCTCTTCGATATGCTGCATGATCGCACCGATATAGACCTCTTTGCCGTCGCAGATTGCATCGACATCGATCTCGGTCGCATGATCGAGGAATTTGTCCAGCAGTACCGGTGAGTCGTTGCTCACACTGACCGCCTCTTCCATGTACTGATTGAGCTCTTCGTCGCTGTATACGATGCGCATCGCGCGTCCGCCCAGCACATAGCTCGGGCGCACCAGCACCGGATAACCGATCTGGCGGGCTATTTTCAGTGCATCCTCACGGTTGGTCGCCGTAGCGTTGGGCGGCTGCTTGACGCCGATCTTCTGGATAAACTCCGAAAACTTCTCACGATCCTCCGCCAGATCGATCACTTCGGCGCTCGTACCGATGATTTTCGCACCGATACGGGTCAGATCACGGGAGAGTTTCAGCGGCGTCTGCCCGCCGAAATGGACGATGACACCGTCGGGGTTCTCCCGCTCGATCACGCTGCGCACCCCTTCGAAATTGATCGGTTCGAAGTAGAGGATATCGCTGGTATCGTAGTCGGTCGATACCGTTTCGGGGTTGCAGTTGTACATGATCGTCTTGACACCCATATCCGCCAGCGCGAAAGAGGCATGCACGCAGCAGTAGTCGAACTCGATCCCCTGCCCGATGCGGTTGGGCCCTCCGCCGATCACCATCACTTTGGTATCGGGCATGACATGTTCCTCTTTTTCGATATCGGTGACGGGTGTGGTGGAGTAGAGATAGGGGGTCAGCGCCTCGAACTCCGCCGCACAGGTGTCGACTTCGTTGTACTCCAGTCTGACGCCGAGCTTCTGTCGGCTCTCGTAGACGGCATCTTCGCTCACCCCCGCCAGCTTCGCGATCATCGCATCGGAGAAGCCGTAGGTCTTCGCATAGCGCAGTGCCGTCTTATCCTCCAGTGTCGATTTTCCGATCTCTTTTTCAAAGGCGACGAGCTCTTCGATCTGATAGAGAAACCACGGATCGACCTTGCAACATTCGAAAACCTCCTCCACGGACATACCGCGCCTGAAAGCTTCGGCGATATAGAGGATACGCTCGGCATTGGGTCGTCTGAGCTCCTTTTTCAGAAAGTCGTCGTCGACATCGAGTTTCTCGAATCCGTCAAGCCCCGTCTCCAGAGAGCAGAGCGCTTTCTGTACCGACTCTTTGAAGGTGCGTCCGATCGCCATCGCCTCTCCGACACTCTTCATCGAAGTGGTCAGCGTCGAATCCGCACCCGGAAACTTCTCGAATGTGAATCGCGGGACTTTGGTGACGATGTAGTCGATCACCGGCTCGAAGCTTGCCGCCGTGCCGGTGATGTCGTTGGTGATCTCGTCGAGGGTATAGCCGACCGCCAGCAGCGTCGCCACCTTGGCGATCGGATATCCCGTCGCCTTGGATGCGAGTGCGGAGGAGCGGCTGACGCGGGGGTTCATCTCGATGACCGTCATGCGTCCGTTTTTGGGGTTGACCGCAAACTGCACATTGCTGCCGCCGGTATCGACACCGATCTCCCGCAAAATCGCGAAAGAGGCGTTGCGCATGTGCTGATACTCTTTGTCGGTCAGTGTCAGCGCCGGAGCGACGGTGATACTGTCTCCCGTATGGACACCCATCGGGTCGAAGTTTTCGATCGAGCAGACGATGATGCAGTTGTCTTCGCGATCCCGGATCACCTCCATCTCGTACTCTTTCCATCCCAGCAGCGACTCTTCGATCAGGATCTCACTGATCGGGCTCGCCTCCAGCCCCAGCTGCGCGAGCTGCTTGTACTCGTCGATATTGTACGCCACACCGCTGCCGCCGCCTGCCAGTGTGTAGGAAGCGCGGATGATGAGCGGAAATCCGATCTCCTCCGCTGCCTGCATCGCTTCATCCATATTGTAGGCGTATTTGCTCTTGGGCAGATCCATGCCGATCTTGATCATCGCCTCTTTGAACGCCTGCCTGTCTTCGCCCTTCTGGATCGCTTCGGGATGTGCCCCCAGAAATTCCACGCCTTCGAGCATGCCCTTCTCGTACATCTTCATCGCGACATTGAGCGCCGTCTGCCCGCCCATCGTCGGCAGGATCGCATCGATCTTCTCTTTTTTGATGATTTCGTAGATCACATCTTCCTGGATCGGCTCGATATAGGTACGGTCGGCAAACTCCGGATCGGTCATGATCGTAGCGGGATTGGAGTTGATGAGGACGACACTGTAACCGAGCTCTTTGAGTGTTTTGGCAGCCTGTGTACCGGAGTAGTCGAATTCACACGCCTGACCGATGACGATCGGGCCCGAACCGATGAGGAGGATTTTCTGGATATCTTCTCTTTTTGGCATGGATTTCCTTGAAACTTAAATATTGAGATTATAGCAAAAGAGTACTTTAGCGCATCGCCAAAGTCACCGCGATTCGCTGCTGTTTCGATCCGGCGAAACAGAATCTTCCACAGCATAAAAAAAGCGGGGATTTTGCAGCGAGGCATAGGGTTTGACCTGCGCCGTTTTGTAGAGGTTGTACTCCTGTACATCGATTACCTCCCCCACCTTCACCCCTTCGAAAAAGATATTGTCGGCACCGCTCGTGATCACTTCGTCTCCCGGCTTGATATCGGCATAGACGGGCAGATATCTGACCGAGAGAAACGCCTCCCCGCCAAACAGGACCCCCAGATGCTTCTGCTTGCCGACCGCCACCGAGAATATCATCTCTTTGTTGTTCAGCAGCCGCGCGATCGGCTGGCCATGCTCCGTGTCTACGATTCCCGCCGCATAGCCCATGAAGAGCAAGCCGTAGATTCTGGATCGGTTGAAATCGGGAAAATCGAGCCACATTCGGCTGAAATCTCCCAGTTTTACATAAGAGAGCCCCTGCACGGGATGGAGTCTGGGATCATACTTTCTGAGACGGTTCTCTTCGAGCAGATGGTTCAGCTTCGAGGCGAACGCCACGGAGAGCAGCGCACTCTTCTGGGATTCTCTGAGCTTTTTTTCGAGCTCGGCTATTTTTGCCCGCTGGTTGCGCAGCATCGAAAATTGATTTTTGATACGGTCTGTGGATTGGAGGAAGTGGCTTTTGACATAGAGGGGGAGTGCCAGCACTTTCTGGCGCAGCCAGGGGCTGAAATTGACCGAGAGGTATAAGATCACCCCGATGACGAAGAGAAACCAGAAGCGCTTTTTAATCATGCAGCGAAATGCTTTGTAAGAGCTCGATCTCCTCCAACATGCGTCCGGTGCCTTTCGCTACCGCCAGCAGCGGCTCTTCGGATACGAAAACCGGCAGTTTGACCAGTTTGCTCAGGTAGCTGTCCAGCCCGCGAATCAGCGATCCGCCGCCCGTCAGGACGATGCCGTTTTCGACGATATCGCTCGCCAGATCGGGAGGCATCACCTCCAGAATCTCTTTGACCGCCGCGGCAATCTCCTTGAGCGGTTCCATGATCGCTTCGCGCACCTCTTTGCTGGAGATCTCCATGCTCTTGAGCAGGCCCGTCACCTGATCGCGCCCTTTGATCGTCATCTTCATCTCTTTTTCCATCGGAATCGCCGTTCCGATCTCGATCTTGACCTCTTCGGCCGTGCGGTCACCGATCAGGAGATTGAACTTCTTCTTCACATAGTCTACGATCGCCTGATCAAACTTGTCCCCTCCGACACGGATCGATTTGCTGCGCACCAGTCCGCCCAGAGAGATGACGCCGATCTCCGTCGTACCGCCTCCGATATCGACGACCATGTTGCCTCTGGGATCCTGTATCGGCAGGCCGGCACCGATCGCAGCCGCTTTGGGCTCTTCGACGAGGATGACATCTCTGGCGCCCGCATTCATCGCCGACTCTTTGACCGCTTTTCGCTCCACCTGCGTCAGGCCGTACGGGATACAGATGATGATACGCGGCCGGATGAAGCTGTTTCTCGAGTGGGATTTCTGGATAAAGTATTTGATCATCTTTTCGGTCACTTCAAAATCGGCGATCACACCCTCTTTGAGCGGCCGGATCGCTTCGATATCGCCCGGTGTCTTTCCGAGCATCTCTTTGGCTTCCACACCTACGGCGAGAAGCTTCTTTTTGCCGCCTTTGCCTGTCTGCACGGCGACGACTGACGGCTCGTTGATCACGATACCTTTTCCTTTGACCAGGACGATCGTATTGGCCGTGCCAAGATCGATACTCAGGTCGTTGGAAAAGAGTCCTAAAATCCTGCTCAATAACATCATGCACTCTTTTTCTGTGGTTTTTTGTAGATCGGTTTCGCCTCTTTGGTGATGACACCTTTGGTGATGATCACTTCGTATCCCGCCAATTCTGGCAACTCATACATAATATCGATCATGATCTCTTCCATAATCGTACGCAATCCTCTCGCACCCGTCTTGCGCTTCAGCGCCAGCTCCGCGATCGCCAGCAGCGCCTCCTTCTCGAAGGTCAGCGTCACATCGTCGATCGCGAAGAGTTTCTTGTACTGTTTGACGATCGAGTTTTTGGGCTCGGTGAGGATGCGCACCATATCTTCGCGGCTGAGCTCTTTGAGCGTCGCGATCGCATGCAGTCGTCCGATCAGCTCCGGAATCAGGCCGTAGTGTACCAGATCGTCCGGCTCTACGAGGCTCAGCAGATCTTTGTTCTCCTCTTTGCCGCGCTTGTCCTGCCCGAATCCCAGCACATTGCCGCCGAGTCGCTTCTTGATGATCTCGTCCAGCCCGTCGAACGCCCCGCCGCAGATGAACATGATGTTGGTCGTATCCATCTGTGCGAACTCCTGGTTGGGGTGCTTTCTGCCCCCTTTGGGCGAGATATTGACCTGCGAGCCTTCGATGATCTTCAGCAGCGCCTGCTGCACACCCTCACCCGATACGTCGCGCGTGATAGAGCGGTTTTCGCCCAGACGTGCGATTTTGTCGATCTCATCGATAAAGACAATCCCCTGCTCCGCTTTTTTGATATCGCCGTCGGCCACCTGAAGCAGACGCGTCAGGATATTTTCGACATCTTCGCCGACATAGCCCGCCTCGGTCAGGCTCGTCGCATCGGCGATCGCGATAGGCACATCCAGAAACTTCGCGAGCGTCTGCGCCATCAGCGTCTTTCCGCTTCCGGTAGGTCCGATGAAGAGTACATTCGATTTCTGGATCTCGGTGTCGTCACCCGTCACTTTGTGCTGCTTGAAGATACGCTTGTAGTGGTTGTAGACGCTCACGGCAAAGACTTTTTTCGCCTCTTCCTGCCCGATCACATACTCGTCCAGCACCTTTTTGAGCTCTTTGGGCGTAAAAAGCTCCATATCGAGCTCCGGCTGTTGCTCCTCCTCTCCCTCGTCTCCGAAGAAGATTTTATACGCCGATACGACACAGTTTTCGCAGATGTAGATCCCCTCTCCGGCCAGAAGCCTGTTCTCGACACTCTCGGGGGCGTTACAAAAACTGCATGATTTTTTTGACATTCTATTTCCTCTCGTATGGTATTCCGCGTTGCGTATTCATGATGAATTCACACAGCTGTTTCACTTTTTCGTTCGCACTCTCCGCCAGCAGTGCGGCCGCCGACTCTTTCATCGGCGCTTTGCCTCTGAATATCTGCTTGAAAGCGCTGCTGAGGGCATTGACATCCTCTTTGTCGAACCTTCTGCGCAACCCCACGATATTGAGACTGCGCACCGTCGCGCGATTGCCCTCCGCCAGACAGAAGGGCGGGATATCCTGCGTCACGGCACTCGCACCGCCGATCATCGCATGATCGCCGATATGGACGAACTGATGCACCGGCGTGTGCCCGCCGATCACCACATGATCGCCCAGCACCACATGGCCGGCCAGAGCCGCGTTGTTGGCGAGGATGTTGTTGTCCCCGATGATACAGTCATGCGCCACATGGGTATAGGCCATGAAGAGGTTGTTGTCTCCGATCACCGTTTCGCCCCGGTCGTCTTCCGTACCGGGATTGAAGAAAGCGAACTCCCGGATCGTATTGTTTTTGCCGATGATCAGCTTCACATCGCCGCCGCGAAACTTCAGATCCTGCGGAATCGATCCGATCGCCGCATTCTGGAAGATTCTGGTATTTTCGCCGATTTCGGTATGTCCGTGTATCTGTGCACCCTGTGCAATCACCACACCGTCGGCCAATACCGCTTTGCCCGAGACAAACGCGTAGGGCCCGACGATAGCGCCGGAGGAGATCTGCGCGCCCTCCTCCACGATCGCTGTAGGGTGTATATTCGGCATCGCTCTATTTATCCACGATCATCGCTTTGAGTTCCGCTTCCGTCGTCAGGTTGCCGTCGACATAGGCTTCACCCCTGAGGATCCAGATGTCACCGCGATGCTTGATGACGCTGATTTTGTACTCCAGGCGATCTCCGGGGCGTACGGGTGCACGGAACTTGCACTTGTCGATACTCATGAAGTAGACCACTTTGTTCGCGATATCGCTCTGGACCTCTTCGCTCATGCTTTTGAATGCGAGCACACCGCCCGCCTGCGCCATACCCTCGACGATCATGACGCCGGGATAGATCGGATGTCCGGGGAAGTGCCCCTGAAAGACATTTTCACTGATCGACACATTTTTGTAAGCATCGATAAACTCGCCCTCGCGAATCTCCAGCACTCTGTCGATCAGCAAAAAAGGGAATCTGTGGGGAAGAATTTTCTGTATCTCTACGACATCCATCATCACTTGCGCACTCCAACTTCTGAAATTTTTCTATTCTAACCGAAAGTTGCTAAATGCTCTCTGACATCCTCGTAAATATGGGCATCCAGATAGAGTTGGTGGGGTGCGCTCATATCAATATTTTCAAGTACGATGACCGGTGTCAGAGAGAGAAAATTATAGACTATTTTATTTCTCGCGGCCATCTCCTCTTCGAACAGAGGAGGTGCTTTGATAATATCCTCAATTTTTTTATATTTTTTGTCAATTAATTGATTAAAATAGTCCAATGTGATAATCACGATCTCTTCACGGTTGGTGAAATAAAGATCTTCAATTTTCTCCGTGATCCGAAACTTCGTAAATTTCCGTTTGAGCGTCGAATAGGGGAGCAGATAGGAGGGGATCACCTCTCCGCTGCGCTTGACATACGCCCGCAGCAGTCGGTAATTGAGGAACTTTTCCCGTACGATTTTGTACGCTTTGCCCTCCTCTTCGAGCGCCATGCGCCGGGTGTAGAGTGCGATGCGATCCTCGATCGACTCGGGCTGTATCTGCGCCGTGATCGGAGAGAAGAGCTCATCCGCCAGACGCTGCTGCTCGTCGCGCTGCATGCGAAGTGCATAAAGGCAGCCGCAGTAGTCCTGATGGTAGAGCTTCTCCTCTCTGGCCATCGCGAACTGCTCCTGCGTGCCGCCCTTTTGGCGGAAGTCGACCGCGACGAACTCCACGCCGTATCGGTTCTGGATGAAGCGCCCCGACTCGGTCAGCTGCTCGATCGATTTTTTGGGACTGGTCAGCAGCGTCGTGGTGATCTCTTTTTCGCCCAGCTCCTGCGCCTTCTGTGCGGTACGCTCCAGCCGGTTGTCAAAACAGAAATCACACCGCGCACCCTTTTCGGGTTCGTTTTCGAGTCCGCGCACCGCTTCGATCCACCCTTCGTAGTCGTACTCCCCTTCGATCAGCTCGATCCCCAGCTTCCTGCATGAGCGCTGCACATCCAGCAGACGCAGCCGATACTCGCTGTATGGGTGGATATTGGGATCGTAGAAGAAGCCCCGCAAAGGCTTGTCGGGATAGGCTTCCCGCAGCTTCTGCAGAAAGTAGTGGCTATCTACGGCACAGCAGATATGGACCAGCATCAGCCCGCTTTGCCCTGCAGCTCGGCCAGTTTTTCGCGGACCGCATCGACATGTCCCTTGACGCGGACATTGGTCCATCCGTAGGCGATGTTGCCGTCGGGATCGATGATGTAGGTGGTTCTGACGACACCCATATATTCACGCCCGTAGTTCTTTTTGAGTTTCCAGACATCGTAGGCTTGCAGCACCTCTTTCTCTTCGTCGCTGAGCAGAGTGATTTTGAGATCTTTCTTCTCGATGAAGTTACGATGCTTTCTGGGGCTGTCGGGGCTGACGCCGAGTATCACCGCATCCATATTTTCAAACTCCGGCATCGCCGCCGTGAAGTCACATGCCTCGGTCGTACAGCCGGGGGTATTGTCTTTGGGATAGAAGTAGAGCACGACCCATTTGCCCTTGAGATCCCGCAGACAGATCTCCGTCTCGTCCTGATTGGGCAGACAAAAGTCTGGTGCTTTCGTACCGATTTCAAGCATATTTTCCCTCCTGTATAAAATTTCTCTATTCTATCACATTTTCCACTGAAACAAAAAATGAAATGTCCGATATAGGGTATTATGCGCATATTGAAAAAGACAAAACCCTACAAAAAGATCATCGCCGCTTTTCTGCTTACCGAAGCGCTCCTCTTCGCGCTCCTGAAGTGGCATACCCAGATACGCAGCGACGAATATCTGCATGACATGACCCAAAGGCTGCAGACCGAATACCATGTCATCACCGATGCATTCAGAGACAAGGCACAGATCGCCTACGCGACGACCATCGACACGCCGCAGATCCGCTCCCTCTTTTATACTGCGCAGCATGCCGGCGAACCGATGCGGCAACAGCTTCGCAAAGCGCTCTATGAGACCCTGCTGCCGGAGTATCGGAGACTCAAAAGGTATGGTTTCAAACAGCTCCATTTTCATACACCCGACAACCACAGCTTCCTGCGCATGCATGCACCCGACAAATATGGTGACGACCTCAGCGCCTTCCGCAAAACCGTCGCCTATGTCAACAAGACCCATCTGCCCGTCAGCGGCTTCGAAGAGGGTGTCGCAAACGACGGATACAGATTTGTCTTTCCCCTCTTCGAATCGCAGGGCTATATCGGCAGCGTCGAACTCTCCTTCTCGGCTTATGTGCTGGCCGACTTTCTCAAGAGTGAATTTCTCGATACGCGCTTCATCATCGCCCGAAAAAGTATCATCCGACAGAACCCGAACTACATCCCAAGCGATATCGACCCCGATTTCGTCACCGACCGGCGCTATCTCGAAAACAGCAGGCTCTTTCCTCATGACGAACGCTTCCGGAGCCGTCTGCGCCAAAACCCCGCCGCACCTTTTTCACTCGATGAGACGATCGACGGCGACACCTATATCGAGACATTTCTGCCAATCCAAAACAGCATCACCAAATCCACCGATGCCTATATGGTCATCCTCACCGACGGTAAATATCTGGGGCGCATACAAAAGGGGTTCTGGATACTCTTCGGGGCGTTCAGTATCATCATCGCACTCCTCTTCCTGCGCTATATCAGAGACAGAAATTTCAAAGCACGCATCAAAGAGCAGAATCAGAGGCTCTCACTCACCAACAAAAAACTCAAATCGATTCTCGACACCCAGGAGAATATGATTATCATCACCGACGGTACCCGCATGGTGGATGTCAACGCCAAAGTCCTGCAGTTTCTGGGATACAGCAGTTTCGCACAGCTGATGAAAAACCACAACTGCATCTGCGACTTCTTCATCCGTCATGACGACTATTTTCATCTGGGACGTGTCCCTTCGCAGCAGCAGTGGATCACCTATCTCGAACAGCTTCCCGTCCAAGAGCGCATCGTCACGATGGTAGGTATCGATATGGAGGCCAAAGCATTTCAGGTCAATATCACCAAATTCGACGATCGCGGCAGCTCGATCATCACGATGACCGATGTCACGGAGATGTTCATACGGCAGAAAATCCTCCAGTACAAAGCCCAGCACGACCGCCTCACCGACATCTACAACCGACAGAAAATCGATGAAGTACTCGATCGTATCTGTGGATTTTCGAGTCGCAGAAACGAAGCGGTCGGTGTGATCATGTTCGATATCGACCACTTCAAATCGATCAACGACAACTACGGCCACGACACGGGAGATGCCGTGCTCAAAGCGATCGCAGATTATGTCAAACGCAACATCCGCGAAGAGGATATATTCGGCAGATGGGGAGGAGAGGAGTTCATATTGATCCTCCGACACGCCTCCCTGCAGGACAGCTACACCAAAGCCCAGCGCCTCCGGGAGGGGATAGAAGCGATGCAAAAACCGGACATCCCGCATGTGACCGCGAGCTTCGGCGTGACGGAGCTATTGCCCGGAGACGCTGCCGAATCACTCCTCAAACGCGTCGATATCGCGATGTACAAAGCCAAGCACGAAGGCAGAAACAGAGTCGTCCTCTCCTCCATCACCCACTCGAAGCTGGTGCTGACATCGGGGGATGAGGGATA
>CAYLLC010000039.1:0-7746 GCA_964384355.1 uncultured Sulfurospirillum sp.
GTAATCACTCGCCGAAGATGATTATTTCGTAGATATTGCGTTTTTTGACGAGCGAATTGCTCACACCGTTTTTCTCGTATTTTTCGAGTTTGAGTCTGAGATCTTCGATCTCCTGCTCCATCGCGTCGATCTGGTCTTTGAACTGCAGGATGATATCGACACCCGCCAGATTGACACCCAGATCCCGCGTCAGTCGCAGAATCATATTGATACGGTCGATATCGCGCTGCGAATAGAGCCGCATCTTGCCGCTTGTCCTCGAAGGCGTCACCAACCCCTCCCGCTCATACTGCCTGAGCGTCTGGGGGTGGATATTGAGCGCCTTCGCCACTACACTGATCAAATAGACCGGTTCATCATATCCATGCATCTTTCAACTCCTTATCCTGGTAATTTCTCTTCCATCATCTTCGCCAGTTCGGGATCGAGCTCCTCGACTTTTGGCAAAATGACATTGAGCTTGAGGTAGAGATCGCCCTTCTGTTTTGTCTTCCTGTCGGCGATACCCTGCTCTTTGACACGCAGCTTCTGCCCGCATTTGATCCCTTTGGGGATCTTGACGGTGATCTCTTTGTAGAGTGTCTGTACCGGTATCTTGCCGCCGAAAAGCGCCGTCTTCAGCGGTACATCGACCACTTTGGTCAGATTGTTTCCCTCACGGGTATATTCGGGGCTCGGTGCGACATTGACCTTGATATAGAGGTCTCCGGCGCGCCCGCCCGCTTTCTGGCCTTTGCCTTTGACGCGCAGCTTCTCGCCGCTCTTGATCCCGGCAGGAATCTTGATATCAAAACTCTCACCGTTGACGGTGATCGAGTGGGTGCCACCCAGTGCTGCGGTGTTGAAAGGAATCGTGATCGAGGTCTCCAGATCGAGATTGGGCTCGCTGTATCCTCCGCCGCCGAAACCGCCGAAGCCACCGCCACGGCTGCTGCCACCGAAACCGCCGCCGCCAAATCCTCCGCTGCTGAAACCGCCGAAGCCGCCGCCACCGCCGAAGATGGAGCGGAGGATCTCATCCAGATCGGCACCGCCCTGAGAACCGGCGAAGTCATGAAAACTCTGACCGCCGAACATATTGTCACCCATCTGATCGTATTGCCGTTTTTTTTCGGGATCGCTCAATATCTCGTAAGCGGCGTTGATCTCTTTGAACTTCTCCTCCGCTTCCGGCGATTTGTTGATATCGGGATGGTATTTGCGTGCCAGTTTACGGTACGCTTTTTTGATCTCGTCGGCAGATGCGCTCTCGGAGACGCCTAATGTTTCATACAAACTTTTACTCAACTCTCTTCTCCCAGATAAATTTTTATTTGGATTATAGCATAAAAGTTTAGTCTATGTCAATCAAGTATACTGTGCGACCCCCATTTTCTTTCAAAATGGCACTGCAGAAGCTTTTATCCCATTTTGGATAAAATAGTTTCATTTCAGAGGGAGTATCGGGACCATATTCATGAGAAAAGCCATCCAAGCACTTTTGATTCTGTTCGCTTTCTCGCTCCCGTTCAAGCTATTTATCCTCCACTACATTCCCGTCCCCATCTTCATCCTCTGGCTCGTCGAGGGCGATCTGGCAGACAAATGGCATCGCCTCAGAAAAGATCCGATCTTCTGGCTCTTTGTCGCGATCACCATGCTCTATTTTGTCTCCTATCTCTGGAGCGATTCGACGACCGGCGGATATTTCGGCCGTATCACCGCACACTACGGCCTCTACGACACGATGGAGCGATACGGTTTCCGATGGCTGCTGCTCCCCGTCATGCTCACGACGGTCGATCGCAAGCTCTTCAAATCGATCATTTCGGCATTTCTGCTGGCGATGGTCATCTCCGAAGTCATATCCTACGGTATCTTCTTCCATCTCTGGGAGATCGGCCGCGCCGACCCGAACGACCCCACGCCGTTTCTGCACCATACCGCCTACAGCACCTTTCTGGTCTTTACCGTTTTCATTCTGCTGACGCGCTTTTTCGACGAGAGATGGCTGCCGCTCAAAGCGGGCTATCTCCTCTTCGCACTCTCCGCCATCGCCAACCTCTTTCTCAACGGCGGCCGCACGGGACAGCTCGCTTTTCTCCTCTGTGCGATCTACTGGACATTTCATCGTTATCGTGCCTCGATCAAAGCGTTTGCCGTTATGGCTGCCGCGACGACACTCGTACTCTTGATCGCCTACGAGAGCAGCCCCGTCTTTCAAAAGCGCCTTAGCGAGACCAAAGAGACACTCCACAAGATGCGCCACAACCAGTATCAGACCAGTTTCGGGCAGCGCGTGGCGATCTGGGAGATGACGATAGATGTGCTCAGGGAGCATCCGATCGCCGGAGCCGGTATCGGTGATGCCAGAGCGGCGATCGCCGATGCAGTGGAGCGATACGCCCCCGACAAGCGCTATATCCTCCAGATGCCGCATGTACACAACCAGTTTCTCCTCGCCTGGCTGCAGACCGGTATCGTCGGCATGCTGCTGTGGATTCTCTACTTCTGGCTCTTTTTCAGAAGCTACTTTTACGCGTATGAGGGCTACGCCAAGGTCTACGCGATATCACTGCTCATCTTCATGCTGGTCGACAGCCCCTACCACTTCACACTCGGGATCTCCTATATCCTCTTCTTCACGGGACTCTTTTTCGGCTACAAACGCTCGGTGGAAGCATCTGCATGAAGCACGATACGGTACTGATTCTCGCCTCCACACCGCTCCATCTGCTCGATGCGCTGATTCTCGCTTCGTCGCAAGCGTCGAAAACGCAGCACTATCATCTGGTGCTCGTCGATCAAAAGCGTCGTGACTATTACGAAGCGCTGCATGCATTGCAGGGCGCTCTCCCCTTCGAGAGCATCACACTGCTGCATCTCAAGCCCCGCAAGCTACTGGCCAAAATCGCAGCCAAGCGGGCCAATTACAAGCTGCTCGAAGCGCTGACGGAGGAGATCAGACCCGATCTCGTCATCACCGGCAACGACCGTAAAATCGAATTCGACTACGCGATGCGGCTCGCGCGCCGATACCGCCCCGGGGTTTCGGGTGCCTATATGGATGACGGGCTCCACAGCTATATCCCGCAGCCTCTGAAGTGGTATCAATATACGCCGCTCGATACATGGCTGCAGAAGCTTCTGTTTGGCCGTCGGACACCGATCCCCAGACGCCTCGGAGAGAGTCCGCTCGTCGACCGGCTCTATCTCTATCGCCCCGACAAAGCATGCGGCTATCTCCGGAGCAAAAAAGCGCTGCCGCTCGACAGCGCATGCCTCCAGAGCCGCGAAATGCAAAGCGCACTGCAGGCGATAGCCGACAGAGTGATCGACATACCCTTCACCGTCCCAAAGCATGCCGCGCTGCTGATACTCCCCCACCCCAGCGTCAAGAAGCAGATTGCACACTATTCCGAAATCATCGACAGATGCTTCACCGTGCTCCGGCCGCTCCTGCTCAAACGCCATCCGCGCGATACCGACACCGCAGAGCGCATGCGTTGCGAGCAGATGCCCGATCGAGGATGCGTGGTCCTGCCCTCCGAAGCGGCGATGGAACTGCTCCTCTTTCTCGTACGGCCGGCGAAGGTCTACGGTCTGATGAGCTCCGCACTGCTGACACTCTCCTGGATCGCACCGGAGATAGCATGCTCCAATATCCGCACCGACACCCCCTACGACCGGCTCTTCGCCGACGAGGGGATTCCCAATATCGATATCGAGGAGATTATATGAAACTGTTTGGAGTGCTTCTGCTGCTGATCGCTATCCTCTTCGTGGTACAGCACTATCTGGGCAAAGCCCTCATCGGCCAAAAGAAGAAGTACGCGATCGGAATCTACGAGGGAGAGAACCCGCTGTATATCGCACCTGCTTCCGATATCGAGAACCCGATCCTCACCAAATTCGATGTCACCGATGTCAAAGCGAGTTTCGTCGCCGATCCCTTCATCATCAAAGAGCAAGACAGCTACTATCTCTTCATGGAGGTCAAGAGCAAACGCGCCAGAGATATCGGTGAGATCGCAGTGGCACACGGTCCGGGACTCGACAGGCTCAGATACGATCGTATCGTGCTGAGAGAGGATTTCCATCTCTCTTTTCCGCATGTATTCAAATGGGAAGGCGCTTTTTATATGCTGCCCGAAAGCGGTGCGGACAGGAGCCTCAGACTCTACCGTGCAAAGCACTTCCCCTACGACTGGGAACTGGATCGCGTGCTGCTGCAGGGGAAAAAATTCGCCGATCCCGCACTCTTCCGCCATGACGGATTGTGGTGGCTCTTCGTCAGCGACGAGGAGCAAAAATCACTCGAAATCTACTATTCCGAAGCCCTGCATGGCCCCTACACGCCGCATGCCGGCAATCCTTTCTATTCCGGCGACAAGCGCCGCTACCGAAATGCGGGCAATATCCTCCGGTATGAGGGCAGATTGCTGCGCTTCGCACAGGATTGCAGCCGCTACTACGGAGAGAAAGTCGATGCGTACGAAATCACCCGACTCGACCCCGATCACTTCGAAGCGCAGCCGGTCAAAACCCTCCTGCGGCCCGGCGGACGGGGATGGAACGCCAGACAGATGCATCAGGTCGACTATCTGTATGCGCACGGCAAATGGTACGCCGTCGTCGACGGCGGCAGCGACGAGAAAGAGAACTACTACATGATCGAGAAACTGCTTCGCAGGATCCTCCCGTGAAGATCCTGCAGATACTCGGCAATCTGCGCGGCGGCGGTGCCGAACGGGTCGCGATCCAGCTGCATGCCGCACTGCGCCGAAAGGGTCATGAGAGCCTCCTTTTCGTCCTCGACCGGCATAAAAGCGATTACGACATACCGGAGGGGACACACTTCGTAGCAGCAGATCAGATCGCACATCGGCTCGATAGCGTCGCCCCCGATCTGATCCTGGGCCATATGCAAAACGGTGCCCGGCTGCTGCAGCGATATAAAAACGATCCGCATATCTTCTTCGTCGTACACACCTCTCTCTACCGGCGCGCTATGCAAAAGTCCTTTCTGAGCCGACTGAAATACCGAAGAATATTGCGCAGACTCTACGACGGTGCCAATATCGTCACCGTCTCCGAAGGGATCAGAGGGGATTTCGGCAAGCTCGGTATCACCCCCAAAAGGGTCGAAACGATCTACAACCCCTTCGATCTCGATGCGATACGCACGCAAGCCAAAGCCCCGGTCGATATGGATCGTCCCTATCTGCTTGCCGTCGGCACACTCAACCGTGTCAAGCGTCACGATATCCTGCTCAGAGCCTTCGCGAAACTGGACCCTCCGATCGATCTGGTGATTCTGGGAGAGGGGCGCCTGCGCGAGCGATTGCAGCAGCTGGCACAGAGACTGGGCATCGCATCGCGGGTCCATCTCAAAGGGTGGGTGGAGAATCCCTATCCCTGGATCAGGCATGCGAAACTGCTGGTATCGAGCTCACAGGCGGAGGGATTCGGAAATGTACTGGTCGAAGCGCTGACACTCGGCACGCCCGTCGTCAGCACCGACTGCAACCACGGTCCGCGGGAGATTCTCACGGGAGCGCTCGCCGGCTATCTCGCCCGTGTCAACGATCCTGACGATCTGGCGGCAAAGATCACCGCCGCACTCCATGCCTATCCGCCGATCGGTGCCGACCTTACGGCACGCTTCTCAGCCGATCGTATCGCGGATCGCTACCTCTCACTGATTGCCTGAATCGAGTAGCTCGGCGATTCTTGCAATCTGTGCGGGATTCTCCTCTTCGAAAGTGCCTTCGATCTGATAGTCGTAGTAGAGATATTTGAGAAAGTTTTCGATCAATCTGCGATCGGGTTGCCATCTGTCGCGTTGCGCGAGTATCGATTGCAGCGCCTCTGTCGAGCGGGCGCTTTTGGTGATGCCCTCGATCTCGTAAAAGGCGTTGCCCAGCACGATGACGCGTTTGCCAAAAAGCAGCGATTCGATCCCGACCGTCGAATTGACCGTGATCACCCCTTCACTCCCCTCGATCAGGCGCTGCGTCGTGTGGCCGTTGGCGAAGAGGATGCGCGCATTTCCTTCGGCTCTGGCATGCAGCTGCGGATAGTTTTTGATACTGCTGGGGTGCTCTTTGAAGACGAAGCTCAGATCTTCGATCTTTTGGCTGATGCGCTCGATGATCCCAAAGAGCATCTCCATATCCCGAATCCACGGCGAATGGACCAGTATCTGGGTATCGTAATCGACCTGAAACGGGATGAAGATATAGCGCCGTGGCAGCGTCACCTTCCGCTCGGAGGCGAACTTGGCGGCGTTTTTGGGATTGCGGGGAATCAGGGTGCGGGGAAGCGGTCTCGCATTGTGATAATTTTCGTAAAATGCGCGTTCGCGGGGCACGCTGTTGTAGAAGTTGACCCCTTTTGGATCGACCGTGATGCGCCCGGGAAGCAGTCCCGTCTCGACATAGATGCATCCGATCCCCTGCAGTCGGGCCGCTTCGCATGCGATCGCCTGGCGGAAGAGTGTCCCGTTCCAGAGCATGATGTTGCGGTAGCGACCGTCGATCACGCCGCTGTAGCGCATGAAGTTGTAGTAGGCCAGCAGCGTCGCCCAGAGCCGCACAAGCGGCCGCAGTGCAGGATATCCCCGTTTGGCGACGAAGTCGTCGGTTTTGAGGCGAATCGGCGCCGACAGATCGGCTTTTGCGAGCATCGGCAGCGCTCTGAGCGAGGGAAAAACGATCCGTTTGCTGTAACAGAGTGCCGTGCGATCCGAGAGATGGCGCGCGATTTTGGAAAAGAACCTTTTCTGCTTGCTGTTGACGGCAAAAAGCAGCGTCTTTTTCATCTCAGCGTATGATCTTTTCGGCGATCGGTTTTTCATTGGAGACGATATCATATTTGCTCAGTACATCGAGATCGCTCTGACTGAAGACGATGTTGTTCGCGAACTCCTCCTCGAGCTTGCCTGCGTTGTAGAGGCGTACCCAGCGGCGGTAGTGCGGCCCCATACTCACCTTTTTGCCGCTCTCGAGCAACCGTTTTCGGTTGAGGATATTCTTCTCGAACTGCGCATAGTTTCGGATCGAGTAGTGAAACACTTCGATCGCTTCGAAGCGCTTGATCTTGTCGTAACCGGAGCGGAAATAGTCGCGCAGATTGCCGATATGCAGCGCTTTGTGGTTTCCGCCGCGCAGATAGACGAGGCCGTGCGGATTGACGATCGTTTTGGGCCCGATTTTTCCCAGAATGATCGACTGTTTGGCGTTGTTGAGCTCTTTGCTCTTTTTGTAGAAGATCGGATTTTTGACATAGTAGGGGCTCTCGAAGAAGTGATCGTCGGTCACGGAGTGTTCGTCGGGGACCATGTTGTAGCGCTGGACCGTCAGCACGGAGCCTCGGAAGGCGAGATTCTCTTTGAGGTTTTTGTCGTTCTGCGGCAGCCAGAACTCATCCGCATCGTTGTTGATG
Source organism: uncultured Sulfurospirillum sp. (assembly GCA_964384355.1). Lineage (GTDB taxonomy): Bacteria > Campylobacterota > Campylobacteria > Campylobacterales > QNZT01 > QNZT01. The sequence continues at coordinate 7,426 of CAYLLC010000039.1, forward strand.
ACCCAGTCGGCCCCCATCTCCCTTTTGGCTACGCCCGCAAGCCGGCGCATCCAGCGGGCCTGCTTGTAGTCGCCCTTCTCGTCGATGATTTTGATTTCGTACGATTTTTGCAGATCTGCCAGAATTTCCCGGGTACCGTCGTCGGAGTCGTTGTCCATCACGACGAACGCATCGACACCCAAAGCGGCATGCGTGCGGATATTGGCGGCGATGATGTCGGCTTCGTTCTTGACCAGAATCGTCATGACCAGACGGAAGTTGTTTTTGTCGAAAGTGTGCCAAAAGTAATCTACCATAGAGGCGTTTCCTTTGTCGCGATTT
>CAYLLC010000039.1:7846-15373 GCA_964384355.1 uncultured Sulfurospirillum sp.
ATCGCATCGGCTATGATATTGCAGACAAGCAGATGCATCTCATCGACATGCCAGACATCGTAGGAGGCGATCGTCACGGCGACATCGCATCTGCGCATCGCTTCGCTGTTCTCTCTGGCACAGAGCCCCACGCTCTTGGCCTCTCTGTCGCGACACAGCTCGATCAGATCGGGCAGCGCCGCACTCTCTGTTTGTGTCGAGATCGCCATGAAGAGATCACCCTTTTTGAGATGGGTACGGAAGAGTGCGGTGTCGTCATCACGATTGCGCATCGCCATACACTCCAGATCGGGAAAGCGGCTGCGCAGGCGCTGTGCGAAATAGAGTGCCAGCAGATAGCTCCTCCCCTCGCCGTAGATATAGAGCCGATCGCCGCGCAGTGCCGCTTCGTAGCTGAGGAGTGCCGCCATGTAGATATAGTTCTGCAGCCTCTCTTCGACCGCTTCGACCGTCTCCCTGTGTGTTTCGAGCCGCCTGGCTATCTTCTCCAGCATCGATCCTCCTTGAAGCTTAATCCTCTCTTTATTATACATTTTTAAGGTAAATATAGTGCGCTTTATACTATATTTAGCGCAGAAACCACTTAGACGACGGATGGCCGATGATAAAGATACTCATGATAGAAGATGATGCCGAACTGGCGGAGATACTGAGCGAATACCTCGCGCAGTTCGATATGGAAGTGACCAATATCGAAGACCCGTTTCTGGGGCTTTCGACACTCAATACGCAGAAATTCGATCTGGTCATTCTCGATCTCACGCTTCCCGGGCTCGACGGGCTGGAGGTCTGCAGCGATATCCGCAAGTGGCACGACATACCGATCATCATCTCCTCAGCACGACACGATATCACCGACAAGGTCGAAGCGCTGGAGCGCGGCGCGGACGACTATCTCCCCAAACCCTACAATCCCCGTGAACTCGAAGCGCGTATCAAGAGTCTGCTCCGCCGCAAGAACAACGCCTTCTCCAGCAGCGAAAAGCAGACACAAAAACCCAAAGACCTCGTCGTCGATCTCAAAAGCCAGTCGATCAAATTCAGGGGAGAAGAGCTGCAGCTGACCAAGGCGGAGTACGGCATCCTCAAATATCTGATCGAGAAGGAGGGAGGCGTCGTCTCCCGCGAAGAGCTGATCTACAATGTCGAAGCGATCAGCGAAGAGAGCTCCAACAAGAGCATCGATGTGATCGTCGGGCGTATCCGGCAGAAGCTGGGAGAGACACCCAAAAATCCCCGCTACATCCACTCCGTCCGAGGCGTAGGGTACAAGTTCACCCAGTGACGCCGACGGTATGAAAAAATCGATCTTCTACAACATCACCTTTATCTTCATCGTCGCGGCGATGGCCGTCGGCGTCGCCTACCTCTACATGCTCAAATATGACAAGCAGAAGTATACGCAGGAGCTCAACGAACGCTACTCGATCGTCGCCAGAGCCACGCTCTACCGCCTCCTGAACCAGCCGATCAACGCCGCTTTCCAGAAGGAGCTGGCCGTCTACAAGATGAAGCTGATCAAAAATCCCGACCTGATCAAAAAGGTGCTCCAGAAGGGCGAAGTGCTGCAGAAGCTCAAAGCCAAGGTCGGCAGCAGCGCCATCTACTACTACAACAAAAACAACTTTCTGCTGATCGAATCGATCAACAACAAAGCGATCCTGCTCTACGACAAGGCGTTTCGCCCCTACCGCACGCAGATTCTCTACATCAAGCTGATCTTCGGAGGGATTCTGATCGTCCTCTTTCTCGCCTACCTCTGGACCATCTCCCGACTCAATCCGATCAAAAAACTCAAACATGAGATCGACAAATTCGCCAAAGGGGATCTCGACATCGACTGCAGGATGGATCGCGGCGACGAGATCTCCGAAGTGGCCAACGCCTTCAACAACGCCGTCGACGAGATCAAAAAGCTCAACACCTCCAGAAAGCTCTTTTTGCGCAATATCATGCATGAGCTCAAGACCCCGATCACCAAAGGGCGCCTCTCCGCGGAGATGCTCCCGCAGGGGAAACAGAAGGAGCGGCTGATTTCGGTCTTTCAGCGGCTGGAGAGCCTCCTCAACGAATTCATCGCGATCGAGCAGATCACCGTCGACGGCAGCTATCTCAACAAAAGGGTCTACCGCGTCATCGATATCATCGACGAAGCGATCGATATCTCGATGGCGGACCGCAACAATATCGAGATGACGCTGCAGGAGGAGATGCAGCTCAAAGTCGACTTCAAGCTCTTCTCGATCGCGATCAAGAACATGATCGACAACGGCATCAAATACTCCGTCGACAACAAAGTGCATATCTTCGTCGAGGAGGATGGGATCGAGTTTCTGAGCAAAGGGCCCAGACTCGAGCATGACCTCGCCTACTATATCGAGCCCTTCACCCAGGGCAATACCAACAAAAGCAACAAAAGCTTCGGCCTGGGACTCTATATCGTCGACAATATCGTCCGCGCCCACAAGATGAGACTCGCATACGAGTACAAAAACGGCTATAATATATTCAAGTTTGTCGACATCATGCCGATTATATGAAAAATATAGACCCATAAGAGAAAGGAAGTTCAGCCATGGCCAACGCATTTTTCCCGATCGCCTCTTTCAAAGCACTCGTCGCGCACCATATCGCACTGATCGAGCGTTTTGAAGAGCCGCAGCTGGCTGAATTTTCGCTGCTCTTTCTCAAGCTCGACGACTTTCACAACATCGAAATCAAGAAGAGTATCCAGATCGTATTCCGCGACAGCGACATCATCTTCGAATATGGCGAAAACTACATCATCCTCCTCCCCAAAACCGACTGGAACGGCGCGATGGAGCTGCTGAACGGATTGCAGGAGTTTCTGGGGCAGAGCTTCCGCGACTCCGTCGTCACCTACCCCGACGACGGAAAATCTGCCGACACGCTGCTGCAGAGTTTCCGACATGTAGTGAAAAAGTACTATAATATCGATCTGGAAATCGAATAAAGCGTTTTTTGCTGCAAGGAGCGAAGATGAAACGACTGCTGGGTAAAAAGAGGCTGCTGAAGATCTATATCGACAGCGACGACAAGCATGCGGGCGACCCGCTCTGGGAAGTGATTCTCAAAAAGGCCAGAGAGAGCGGCCTCAGCGGCGCCACCGTCTACAAAAGCGTCGCAGGCATGGGGATACACAGTGAATTCAAAAGCTACCATCTCGTCGCACTCTCCCAGTCGCTGCCGCTGGTCATCGAGATGATCGATTCCGAAGAGAAGATCGCCGCGTTTGTGACGACGCTCGATGCGATTCTCGAAGAGGGCCTGGTGACGCTCAGCGATGTCGAAGTGATTCAGTACAAACACAAGGCGGCCGGGCAATGATCAACATCACCCTGCTCTACATCGGTCTGGGAGGCTTTTTCGGGGCGATTTCGCGCTTTCTGATCGCCGGCGGCGTGCAGAAGCTTTTCGGCGGATTTTTCCCGGTCGGTACGCTCAGCGTCAATCTCATCGGCAGCTTCATCATCGGCATCGCCGCACTCTGGTTCGAACAGATCGTCGCACCGGAGTACCGCGCATTTTTCATCACGGGCTTTCTGGGGGCGCTGACCACATTCTCCACCTTCAGCTACGAGACGACGATGCTGATCGAACAGAGCGCCTACATGAAAGCCTTTCTCAACATGGCGCTCAACCTCTTCCTCAGTGTCGGCGCCACGATCACGGCGATGATGCTCTTTCGCAAATTTTTTCTGACGATCTGAGTGCGCCCAGGCGCTACTTGCCGTAGGTCTCGAAGAGTCGCTTCAGCTTCCGCTCATCGGTGACATCCTGCCAGCCGCCGCCGTCGTTGCAGATCCATCTGCGGCCGTTGTGGGAGTAGTATTTCGTATCGACCGGCTGCGATTCGGGATAGGTCGTGATCTTTTGGGTACCGTCCTGCAGTACCTCCACGACGGAGTTGTCCGGGATATCTTCGGTGATGGTGGCGTTGGCGTTGATGTAGACATTGTCTCCGATACGGCACCCGCCCATGATCGTCACGGCGGGTGAGATGTAGCAGCCGTCGCCGATGACGGGAGCGCCGAAATGCGGATGGTCGATCTGGTTGATCGCATTGATCGTCACATTGTGGAAGATGACGCAATCCTTGCCGATCTTCGCAGGCCCCGAGATGAAGATCGCCTTGAGATCATGCGGCAGGCATGGGCGGCCGGCGAACTCCGTGACGACATTGACGCTGCTGCCGTTTTCATACTGATACATATAGTAGAGCGTCGTGAAAAATTTCCGCGCCGGACCGCTGCTGCGGTTGGCCCGCTCTTTGACACCGAATATCCCCCCGAATCTGCCTACCAGCACTTTTGCAATCATGATTATCCTTTTCTTTCTATATCGTCGTACATGTGTGATGCATTAGTGCAGGAAGTGTCTCTTGCCCGTAAAGTAGAGGCTCATGCCATGCGCGTTCGCCGCTTCGATCACTTCGTCGTCACGGATACTGCCGCCCGGCTCGATGACGGCGGAGACGCCCGCCTCCGCTGCGGCATCGATCGAATCGCGAAACGGGAAGAAAGCTTCGCTCGCCAATGCCGCGCCGGTGACATCCAGCCCGCTCTCTTTTGCTTTCTGCAATGCGCATCTGGCGGCGTCGACACGGCTCGTCATACCCATGCCGATCGCGACCATCGCCCCCTCTTTGACATAGACGACACAGTTGGATTTGGTCAGTGCCGCCACTTTCCATGCGATCTCGAGATCCTGCATTTCACGCGCAGAGGCCGCTTTTTCGGAGACCTGTTTTGCATGGCGTACCTCCGTATCGTCCACGCTGTCGCTATCCTGATAGACGAATCCGCCGTCGACATGCTTGAAATCGTACGGGTCACCCGAGAGTGTCAGATACTCTGACTCCTGTGTGAAGATTTTGATCCGTTTTTTGGCGGCGAAGATTTCGAGGGCCTCTTCGTCGACGCTCGCGGCGATGATCACTTCGGTGAAGATTTCGTTGATCTTCTCGGCCAGTTTTCTGTCGAGTCTGCCGTTGATCGCGACGACACCGCCGAATGCCGAGACCGGATCGCATCTGAGCGCTTCGACATAACTCTCGTAGAGGCTCTCTTTGATCGCGAAGCCGCAGGGATTGGCATGCTTGATGATCGAGACCGCAGGCGCTTCGCCGAAGGAGGCGGCGATTTTGATCGCACCGTTGATATCGGTCATGTTGTTGAAGCTCGCTTCTCCTTTGAGCGCTTTGAAGTGTCGGGAGAAGAAGTTTTCGAACTCGTAGAGTGCCCCCTTCTGGTGCGGATTCTCGCCATAGCGCGTATCGAAGACCTTCGATCCGACGATGAACTGCTTCGCACCGAATCCTGCATTGAAGCGGCGGTTCATGTAGTTGGCGATCATCGCATCGTAGGCTGCGGTATGCTCGAAGGCTTTGATCATCAGGCTTCTTCGGAATTCAAGCGTATTCTCACCCGACTTGAGCCGTCTGATCACCTCATCGAAATCGGCCGTGTCGGTGACGATCATGACATCGGCGAAATTTTTGGCGGCACTGCGCACCATCGCAGGACCTCCGATATCGATATTTTCGATAATCTCATCGAAATCTTCGGTCTTTTCGATCGTCTCTTTGAAGGGGTAGAGGTTGACGCAGACCAGATCGATCCCGACGATGCCATGCGCTTTTGCCGTCTCGACATGCTCGGGCAGATCGCGTCTGTGCAGGATACCTCCGTGGATATAGGGGTTGAGTGTTTTGACACGCCCGTCGAACATCTCCGGAAACTGCGTCACCTCACTGATCTCGATCGCTTTGACGCCCTCCGCTTTCAGAAGCCGATAGGTTCCTCCCGTCGATACGATCTCGAATCCCAACGCCTCCAGAGCTTTGGCAAACGCTACAACACCGCTTTTGTCACTGACACTGATTAATGCTCTCAAATCCATCCTTTTTTTGTTAAACATTATATAAAAAAAAGAATTAATACCTATTTTTGTTAGCCTTTTAAGAGCCTTTGACATACTATTTGCATCATACTTTAAGGAGCGTCTCATGAATATCGACGGTATCGAGAGCAAACTCTATCAGATGCTACAAAACTCTACATTCGATCTCGGATTTTTTCACCCCTATATCGTCGATTTTGCGGTTGTTCTGCCGCTGCTCGCGCTCTTCTTTCATTTCGTCGCGATTCTGACCGCAGGTGCCGAACAGAGCAACAGAGGCCTCCAGGTCGCTGCGAATCTCCTCTTTTTCGGGAGCTTCGTCGCGATCATATTCGCCTATCTGACCGGACTGGGGCAGAGCCGTGAGATCTTCGACATGCTTCCGAAGCTGGGACAGGCCACCTACCATTCGCATGCGACGCTCGGTACCTTTCTGCTTTTCGGTTTTCTGATACTGCTTGTGGTCAAGAGTATCTCGATGCTCGTCAAAAAAGATGCCGTGCGCTACCTCTTCGGCACCCTCTTCTTCTTTATGATCCTGCTGCTGGTCTACCAGTGGGTACTCGGTATCCAGCTCGTATACGACTACGGAGCCGGCGTCTCGATCGCACAGTAACCCCTCACGATCCCTCCACGATTCTTGGCTACAGTGGTTCCAAACAGAAGAAGGAGCCGCAGATGCGAAGAAGAATTACAGCTGCCGTCGTACTGCTTTTGACACTGATCGGCATCGGCGGGTGCGTCATCGTCGACGACGGCCTCGACTACCGCCATGATCTCAGCGACTACGAAGCCAAAAAGATCGTCCGTACCGTCTTTCTGACGCAACAGAGTCTGAGTCGTGCCGCCATGATCAGCGCCCGATCGACCGAGACCATTTTCGACGGCGACCGTTACGGCGAGGGCAATCGCTACGACTGTCTCTCGGGCGGCTATCTGACGCTGGAGCTGGGAGTCGACGGATTGCAACTCTCACTCTCTGCCGGAGATATCGTGCAGCTGGATTACCATCAGTGCCTCTGTGATCCGCTCTATGCGCATGAGAGCTATCTCGACGGCCCCGTCGCGCTGACCTACCATCAGAGCCTCTCCGACAGCCACGAGCGACTCTACGATGTCACACTCTCCTATGCCGATACATGGCTCGATACCCCAACGGGCGGTGCATGGTTCGACGGACGCATCGGTCTGCATTACGACGAGGATTTCGATACGCGCATGCATCATCTGATACTCTCCTCCGATACCCTCGATATCCGTCGCGGCAGCTACGCATCGCAGCGGCTCTACAATATCGTCCTCGATTTCAGGATGCAGCGCGACACGCTGCACTACCGCTACGACTACAGCGGTACGCTCTACAGCGACTATCTCGGCAGGCTCACCTTCTCCACCCTCTATCCGATGGAGGGGTACGCCGACCGCAACCCCTCTGCCGGGCTCTTCAAGATCTCCAACACTACCGTGACGCTCAAAGTCCGGCCGATCGACGACTACTATGTCGACATCCTGCTCGAAAACCGCTACGACCCCTCACAGAACAGAACGATCCATACGACCTGGATGAATATAGGTTTAGGGTAATACGCTATAATTGATCTACTA
>CAYLLC010000040.1:0-15225 GCA_964384355.1 uncultured Sulfurospirillum sp.
ATCCGCCTCTTCAATCGCTGTCAAGTCATGCCAGCTGTGCGCTTTTTTCATAATCCGGATCACTTTCGAATAGATCATGCGTCTCGGTACGGGGCCGAAAAATCTGCTGTCTGCGGAGTTGTCTCTGTAATCGCCGAGCATGTAGTATGTGTCGGCGGGGAGGGTGGTCGGCGGCAGTTCGGTCAGTACCCGGGGGACGGTGAGCCTGCGGTTGTGCACGACGCCGTAATATTTCAGGTATGGGTCTTTGAGAAAGATGCCGTGCCGGGTGCGTACCGCTTCGAGGTCACAGGTCTGTGCCAGTCGGGCGGTTTTGGTGCTGTTGGACTCTATCTGGAGATAGAAGGATCGGTCGCGCTCGAAAAAGCGATCCCCGGGCAGGGCGACGCAGCGTTTGATATAGAGTGTGTCGTCATGCACGAGGGGGTTTTGGAAGACGAGCAGGTCGCCTCTGTGGATCGTGCCGAAGCGGCGCTGCGTGAGGACGAGATCGCCCTCGATCAGACCGTAGTTCATGCTGGTGCCGTCGATTCTGTAGAGACGGAAATGGTAAAAGAGCAGTGCGGCTGCGACAAGCAGGATCGGAAGGGATAACTTTTTCATGCTTTCCATTATAGCTTTCGGGCGGTTCGATCTGGATTGAAACGAAAAGATTATATAATTCGGTTATCTTATACAGGAGGCACGATGATGGAAAAATCATATCTCACATCCCATCCCGACGAAAAGGGCTTTTTCGGCAAATACGGCGGCGCCTACATCCCGCCGCAGCTGGAGGCGGCGTTTGCCGAGATCAACGAAGCGTACGACAAACTCTCCAAATCCTACGACTTTCTGGATGAGCTGCGCCGCATCCGCAAACACTACCAGGGACGCCCCACGCCGGTCTACTACGCCAAAAACATGAGCGAATACTGCGGCGGCGGGCGTATCTACTTCAAACGCGAAGACCTCAACCACACCGGCGCGCACAAGCTCAACCACTGCATGGCCGAGGCGCTGCTGGCGAAGTATCTGGGCAAGAAGAAGATCATGGCGGAGACCGGCGCGGGGCAGCATGGCGTGGCGCTGGCGACGGCGGCGGCCTATTTCGGGCTGGAGTGTGAGATTCACATGGGAGAGGTCGATATCGAGAAGGAGCGCCCCAATGTGATCCGCATGCAGATTCTCGGCGCGAAGGTCGTACCGGTGAAGCATGGGCTCAGGACCCTCAAAGAGGCGGTGGACAGCTGCTTCGAAGCCTATGTCGCGCAGGCGGATACGGCGCTTTATGCGATCGGTTCGGTCGTGGGGCCGCACCCCTTCCCGAAGATGGTGCGTGATTTTCAGAGTATCGTCGGCTTCGAAGCCAAAGAGCAGTTCGCGGAGATGACGGGCGGGCAGCTGCCCGATTCGGTCGTCGCATGCGTGGGCGGCGGCAGCAACGCGATGGGGATTTTCAGCGGTTTCGTCGACGATCCGGTCAAACTCTACGGTGTGGAACCGCTGGGAAAAGGGACCAGGCTGGGTGAACATGCCGCATCTCTGAGCTACGGCAAAGAGGGCATCATGCACGGGTTCAACTCGATCATGCTCCAGACCGAAGAGGGGGAGCCGGCACCCGTGCACAGTGTCGCCAGCGGGCTCGATTATCCGTCGGTAGGGCCGGAGCAGGCGTACCTCAAGACGGTCGGCAGGACGATCGTCGCAACAGCGACGGATGAAGAGACGATCGATGCCTTCTACAAGATCTCCCGACTCGAAGGGATTATCCCCGCACTCGAGAGTTCGCATGCGATCGCCTTCGCGATGAAGCTGGCGCGCGAAAACCCCAAAGAGTCGATTCTGGTCAATCTGAGCGGAAGAGGGGACAAGGATATCGACTATGTGGTCGAAAACTTTCCGATACCCGATGCGATCTGATGGCGCGTCTCTCGCCCAACGCACCCTGTCCCTGCGGCAGCGGCCATAAATACAAAAAGTGCTGTGCGCCCTATCACAAGGGGGCGCGGCCCAAAGATGCCCGCACCCTGATGCGGTCGCGCTACAGCGCCTATGCCGCCGGAGAGAGCGGCTATATCATCCGCACGACCCACCCGCAAAATCCCGACTACCGTACCGATCGCACAGCATGGAAAAGAGAGATCGATGCGTATCTCAAAGAGGAGCGGTTCGAAAAGCTGGAGATTCTGAGCTCCGGCGAAGCGGGGGAGGAGGCTTTCGTCACCTTCGTCGCCACACTCGGCAGCGGCGAGATGCGGGAGAAGAGCCGTTTTCGCAGGGTGGACGGAGTATGGCTCTATCTCGACGGGAGCTTTTTTTAGCAGATCTCTCCCGTCGCTTTCTGCGTATCGGTATCGATGCAGACGATGTCCGTATGGATGGGGCTGAAGAGCAGTGTCTTGTAGTTCTGGCGCTCCTGATAGAGAAAGTGGTGCGGCTCCAGGCTTCTGAGGACGATCGTATTGTAGTAGTAGGCGTTGGAGCAGCGTCCCAGATAGAGGAACGAGAAGAGCAGCTTGATTTTGGTATTTTCGAAAATCTCATCGGGTTGGCTGACGAAGGTGAGGCCGAACTTCTTGCGGTTGATGATATCGAGGATATAGAAGAAAAAGTCCTCGAACTGCATGAAGAATCCCTCGGTGTCGGCGATGATCTGCATGAAGTAGTAGTAGTTCTGCAGCAGCGCCTCTTTCTGGATGATTTTGGAGAGCTGGCTCGTGATCTCTTTCTTGCGTGAGAAATATTTTGGATCGACCGCCATATAGATATCTTTGCGTGCCTGGATCGCTTCGTCCAGCTCCTTTTCGAACGCTTCGCTCTCGTCGAACTGCATGAAGTGGAAATGGCCGCCCTCTTTGAAGCGATCCTCCACTTTGTCGAGATCGGGATTGAGAAAGTCGAAATAGATCGTCGGCACGCCGCTGTCGATCACATATTTTCTGATTTTGTTGGCCAGATGGGTCTTGCCTGCACCGGTTTCACCCAGAATGAGCGTATTTTCCGTCAGGGTGCGCTCGTTGAGTTTGAGCGCTGCGATGCTGTTTTGGTATTTTCCGATTCTCTGCTGCATGGTGGTCAACTTCTCCTGTCTAATTTTTTATCGTAAGTTTACCATAAAGATGTTTGCAATGCCCTAAAAACGCTTCTCTTCGATGCCGGCGACGATCTCTTCGGCCCGATCGACATTTTCACGCGAATATTGTCGGGCATCCTCCAGCTCATGCAGTGCCTGCGCGATATGGTGCTGCATGCTGGAGACGAGGGTATGGATCTGCTGGATGCGATCCTCCTGCTGATTGGAGGTCTGGGTGATTTTGTAGACCAGATCCATCGTCTTGGAGACCTGTGTCACGAGGTGATTGTAGCCCTCGATCATATTGGCGGAGATCTCGTTGCCCTGTGCCGCTTTGGCGCGGGCCGCGGTGACGACCGATTTGATCTCTCTGGAGGCTTTGGCGGTCTGGGCGGCGAGTCGGCGTACCTCCTGTGCGACGACTGCGAATCCTTTGCCCGCTTCACCCGCCGTGGAGGCTTCGACAGCGGCGTTGAGGGAGAGGATATTGGTCTGCATCGTGATTTTGTCGATGACGGTGATCGCATCTTCGATGGTGGCGATCTGTTCGTTGATCTGCGAGATCGCTTCGGCCGTATGCTGTGCGAGAGACTGCCCCTCCTGCGCAGCGTCGGTGACCGACTGGGAGTAGGAGCTGATAAAGGAGGCGCTCTGGACATTTTCGAGGATATGGTGGGTCACATGCCCGACGGTCTCTTCGATCGTCTTGAGTTCGCTGTTGAGATCGCTGTCGATATTGTCGTAGGCGCTCTGGATATTCCGGTTGACGAAGGATGCCTTCTCCCGAAATCCCAGACTGTTCGCCCGCTCCGTGTGCAGCATGGCGGCGATCTCTGCACCGAGCTTGTCGATCGCCACTTCGATGGCGCCCGCGGGGTGCTCGATCTTTTCGCGGTAATCTTCTCTGGCGTAGTTTTCGATCACGGCGAGGATCTTTTTGAGATCTCTGCCGATGTTGTGCTCCAGACTCTCCAGCATCGCATCGATATTTTCGTAGGCTTTGCGCAGCATGGCATGGTCGGGTCTGCCGGCGATACGCCGTGTGAAATCGCCCTGCTTGACGGCGTCGACCGTCTGCACCAGCTCATGCAGAAAAGCTCTGTCGGCGACGAGTCCCTTTTCGAGTTCGGCGATTCTGCTGTTGATCGCTCTGGAGATACCTCCGGTATCCTCGTCGATGTAGTGCACTTCCTCCCTCTTGCCGGCCAGATAGTCGAAAAAGGCGAAAAGCCCGCTCTGGAGCTTGTCGAGGCGGGAGATGAAGGTCCTGCGCATCACCGAAACGATCAGAAACGAGAAGAGCGCTACGATCGTCACTGTCGCTGCGGCGATAGAGAGATAAGCGCCGCCGGGAAGGGGCGTATCGGTGTAGGCAGCGGCGATCATTGCAGCGGTGATCGCCGTCGTGACCGAGACTGCCGCGATGGCGAGTGTCGGGACGATCAGCAGTTTGCGTTTGATTTCGTGGTTTGGATCCTGGGGCATAGTTCCTCTTTGATAGCGATATGGTCTGTCGGTAATATCGGTTTTTCGGCGGAATAGTTGAGCACTGCCGTCCACAAGCCGAAAGGAAACTGTTAACTATTCATAATATAATAATATTGATAACTAAAGATAATAACTATTGTGAAGGAGTACCATTTGAAACTATCCCGAAGAGCCGCTATCAAACTGTCGCTGCTGGCAAGTGCCTCACTGCTGGCATCCGATGAGACACAAAAGCGCGCGCCCAAACCCGCACAGCCCGCCGCGATCCGATCCCCGCTGCCCCGCAAGGGCAGAGCGCCCCGCGTCGTCGTCGTGGGCGGAGGCTGGTCCGGGCTCTGTGTCGCCAAATATACCAGACGATTCGCACCCGAGACGGAGGTGATTCTGGTCGAACAGAGAGATGTTTTCATCTCGTGCCCGGTCAGCAATCTCTGGATGATGGACAAGGTAGCGCTCGATTTTCTGGTGCATGACTATCTCCAGGCTGCGCGCAATCACGGATACACCTATCTGCATGCCGCCGCGACCGGTGTGGACAAAAAGCGTAAAATCCTCCATACGACCGAAGGGGATCTGGCCTATGACTATCTGGTGCTCGCACCCGGTATCGACTACGACTACACATGCTGGAGCGACGATCCGCAGCTGCACAGCAGACTGCAGCAGGAGTACCCCGCGGCGTTTCGGCCGGGGAGCGAGCATATGACGCTCAAGCAGAAGATCCGCAACTTCAAAGGGGGCACCTTCCTGATGACGGTGCCCGGCGGCAACTACCGCTGCCTGCCCGCTCCCTACGAGCGTGCATGTCTGATCGCCGACTACTTCAAGCACAACGGCATACGGGGCAAAGTGCTGCTGCTGGATGAAAACAACGACATCACGATCAAAGAGCATGGCTTCCATACCGCATTCGAGGAGCTCTATGCCGACTATATCCAGTGGGAGCCCAACGCCAGGATCGAATCGATCGATCTCGACCGCAAGGTGGTCACGACGGAGTTCGACACATTTCATTTCGACGATGCCTCTTTCTATCCGCATGTGCGCGGCGGGAAGCTGCTGGAGGTGTGCGGCGTCGCGAAGGATACGGTCTACAACCGCCTCGAAGGGGATATCGACCCGATCACTTACGAAGTGCACGGCCATCCCGATATCTATGTCAGCGGCGATGCACGGCCGATGGGATTCTCCAAATCGGGCAACACCTCCAATACCGAAGCGCAGTATGTCGCCAAACTGATCGCCGCGAAGATCCACAAACGAAAGATCCCGTGGCAGTCGCCGGTCACGCTCTGCATCTCTGCGGTTTCCGCCTTTCCCGAGCGTGGGATCTTCATCCACTCCGAGTACGCTTTCGACTTCCATACGAAGCGATTTCACTTCGCGACGCCGGTGACCGATGAGGTGTGGCAGGGGCGAGAGGGGCTCGACAACGCCAAAAACATCTACGGCTGGGCGAAAGCCTGCTATATCGATATGTTCGGATAGATAACTTCCGCTTATTTACCCTCATCTGCTATCATGTCGGAAGAGGTGTGCAGAGATGAGAAATGAAAAGATCAGGCGTTATCAGTTTTTCGACGATGAGTCTGCCGGCGGTGTGCTGCTGATCTTCGCGGCGCTGCTGGCGATGGTCGTGGCAAATACCCCGCTGGTGCGCTACTACGACATGCTGATCGATCTGCCGGTAGCGGTGCGTATCGGAAGCTTCGAGATCGCCAAGCCGCTGCTGCTCTGGATCAACGACGGCTTGATGGCGCTCTTCTTTCTGGCGGTAGGGCTCGAGCTCAAGCGCGAAATCGTCACGGGCGAGCTCTCCCGCCCCGGCAAAATCGCGCTGCCGCTGATGGGTGCGATCGGCGGTATGCTCCTGCCGGCGCTGATCTATGTGGCGCTGAACTATTCCGATCCGGTGGCGCTGCAGGGGTGGGCGATCCCCAGTGCGACCGATATCGCTTTTGCGCTGGGGATTCTGACGCTGCTGGGCAAGCGGGTGCCGATCGGGCTCAAACTCTTTCTCGCGACGCTGGCGATCTTCGACGATATCGGTGCGATTGTCATCATCGCGCTCTTCTACACGCATGACCTCTCCCTGATCGCACTCGCTGCCGCCGCCGCGCTGATACTCCTGCTCTATCTGCTCAACCGTCGCGGTGTCACGGCTCTGACGACGTATGGATTGGTCGGCCTGCTGCTCTGGGTCGCGGTGCTCAAATCGGGCGTACATGCGACGCTGGCGGGCGTGGTGGTGGCCTTTTTCATTCCGATGGAGGGGCGCGATGCGGAGGGTGCGGTCTGGTCTCCGCTGCGTTCGCTCGAGCATGATCTGGACCGATCGGTGACCTATCTGATTCTGCCGCTGTTCGCTTTCGCCAATGCCGGCATCAGCTTCACGGGGATGGGTTGGGACGCGCTGATCCATCCGGTGCCGCTGGGAATCGCGCTGGGGCTCTTCGTCGGCAAGCAGCTGGGGATCTTCCTCTTCAGCTGGCTCGGGGTGCGGCTGGGGTGGGCGTCGCTGCCCTACGGGATGGATTGGCGTATCCTCTACGGCGCGTCGGTGCTGGGCGGTATCGGCTTTACGATGAGTCTCTTCATCGCGTCGCTGGCATTCGACAAATCGGGTGTCAATCAGATCTTCGACGAGCGGCTGGGTATCCTGGGCGGCTCGCTGATCTCGGGGATCGTCGGGTACTGGCTGCTGAGGATCGCGCTGCGCCGTGCGGCGCGTGCACACGAAGATCACCCCGAACTGAACCAAAAACAATAGAGGAGGTTTACGATGCAACACTACGGTGACTATTTCGAATCGATGTACAAAGCGGCGGGCGAGGATTACAGCCGCGTACCGTGGGCCAGACTGGAGCCGCATGCGGAGCTGGTGGAGTGGGCGCGCCGCAGAGGGCCGATGCCTCACATGCGGGCGGCGGTAGTCGGCTGCGGGCTGGGAGACGATGCGGAGTTTTTGCAGAAGATCGGCTTTGCGACGGTGGCGTTCGATATCTCCGCCGAAGCGATCGAAGCGGCGAAGCGGCGCTTTCCCGATTCGCGTGTGGGCTATCGGCATGCGGATCTCTTCGCGCTCGATCCGCAGATGCTGGAGTCCTTCGATCTGGTCGTCGAAGCCTATACCCTGCAGTCGCTGCCCAACGCCAGCCGTGCCGCCGCGATCGACGCGACCGCATCGCTGCTGCGACCCGGAGGGCGTCTGCTGGTGATGGCACTCGCCAATCTCTCCAACACGCCCAATCCCCCGGGACCGCCGCACCCCGTGCGAAAGAGAGAGCTGGACCGTTTCCTGATCCACGGCTACGAGGAGCGGAGTTGCCGGATCTTCGAGAGTTTCAGAGGATCGGAGTATATGATCGAATATGAACGCATCTGAGCGACACGAGGTGCTTTTTCATAGCGGTTGTGCTATCATGCGTACATAGAAAAGAGAAGCGCAGGTCGCAGAAAGGAGCACTCTATGAGCCTGAAAAAGCTGGTCGAAAGTCATCAGAAATTCAAAGAGAAGTACCACAAGAAATATTACGACATGTTCCGTGAACTGGTCGAAAAGGGACAGAGCCCCAAATCGCTCTTCATCGGATGCAGCGATTCGAGGGTCGTCCCCAATCTGATCACCAGCACCGATCCCGGAGAACTCTTCGTCATCCGGAATGTCGGCAATTTCGTACCGCCGTTTCGGCCCGATTCCGACTATCACGGTACCGCTGCAGCGATCGAGTATGCCGTCTCGGTGCTGAAGGTGGAGAATGTGATCGTCTGCGGCCATACCCACTGCGGTGCATGCGAGCACCTCTACCATGCCATACCCGACGACCCGGAGCTGATCCATGTCAAAAAGTGGCTCGAAATCGCCGAACCGGTCAAAGCGCATGTCCTGCAGCTGCATGCCGAGGATGACGAGATCCGCTATCGCATGACCGAGAAGTTCAATATCATCGAGCAGCTCTTCAATCTCTTCAGCTATCCCGCGATTCAGCGGCGCGCCCTCGAAGGCAATCTGACGCTGCAG
Organism: uncultured Sulfurospirillum sp.; assembly: GCA_964384355.1. Taxonomy (GTDB): domain Bacteria; phylum Campylobacterota; class Campylobacteria; order Campylobacterales; family QNZT01; genus QNZT01. The sequence continues at coordinate 8,565 of CAYLLC010000040.1, forward strand.
GGGTGGTACTACCATATCCAGAGCGGCGAAATCGAATACTTCAACCCCGAAACCAACGCTTTCGAATCGGTGACCGATACGCTGCAGTCATAAACGACGCATGCGCTGCAGCATCCTCTTGACATCCCGACCAAACAGTTGGTATAATGCGCCATCTTTTTCCCGCATCGTTCGGGGCACCAAGGAGCGTACATGCCGCAGAGTCCGACGCAGGTTCGTATCATCGAGCGTGCGATACCGCTGTTTGCCCGCCACGGCTACGAGGGGGTGAGTGTCGATACGATCGTCAAGGCGGCCGATATCAACAAGGCGACCCTCTACTACCACTACCGCGGCAAGAAGGCGCTCTTCGAAGCGGTGCTGCGCTACAACTTCTCGGCGCTGATCGAAAAGCTGCAAAAACGCGTCGAAGCGGAGCAGGATCCCGCGATGCAGCTGCTGGGCTATATCGAAGTGATGCTGGAGCGAAAAAGGGTGCAGGTGGAGCTGATGAGCCGTGAGCTGCTGGGCGGCGGGCGCAACATCCCCAAAGACGCCTTCGATCTGATGCGCCGTCTCGCCGATATCCTGGTGGGGATCATCCGCCGCGGTATGGAGGAGGGGCGTTTCGTGCAGGTGGACCCCTTCATGATCCTCAATGTCCTCATCGGCGCGACCAACAACTACATCATCGGTGCGCCGCTGCGGCAGAAATTCCTGGAGAACAGACCGCAAGCGGGCACACATACCTGTCCCGAATACGACACCGAGACCTACGCCCGCACGCTGCATAGCATGCTGCTCTCGGTACTGGAGCGTGCCGCATGATGCGCCTGATCGAGTACTTCATCCAGAACCGGCGGCTCAACCATGTGCTGCTGATCTTCGTGCTGCTGATGGGCTATATCGCCTATCGCGACATCCCCAAAGAGCTCTTTCCCGATATCGCGCTCGACAAGATCATGATCACCGGCGGCTATCCCGGCACGAGTGCGGAGAATCTGGACAAGATGGCGGTGCGCGACATCGAAGATGCGCTGGGGGATATCAGCGGGATCGACCGCATCGAGACGGTGATCCGCCCGGGGACCTTCACGATCGTCGTCTCGCTCACCCCGCAGGCGGACAAGAACGACGCCCTCAACAAAGCCAAAGATGCGATCGCCGGCGTACGCCAGTATCTGCCGCCCGACATGATCGAGCCGGTGGCGCAGCTGATGATCCACAACCGCCCCCTGATCTCCCTCTCCCTCTCCAGCGACAAGCTCAGCAGAGGGGAGCTGATCGAAGCGGCCAAAGAGATCAAATCCAAAATCGCCCGCAACCCCTACATCAGCGAAGTGAAGATCTACGGAGACGCCGATCAGGAGGTCTCGGTCCGGCTCGATACCGAAGCGATCCGCGCCTACGGGCTCGATCCCGCACGCGTGGCCGATACGATCTCGTCGCTCTCCTATATCTATCCGATCGGCGATATCCAGCAGAGCGGCAACTATATCTTTCTCTCCACCGTCCACGGCAAAAAGAGTGTCCCCGGGTGGGAGTCGACGCTGCTGCACATCGACGGCAAGGCGCTGCGCCTGGGCGATATCGCACAGGTGCAGATCACCTATCCGCAGCGCAAAACCCTCTCCACCTACAACGGCCGCCCCAATGTCACCCTCGTGATCTCCAAAGGGGCCGCGGGCAACGCGATCGAACTCTCCAAAGAGCTGCGCACCTACGCCAAGGAGAAGCTCGCCAGGGAGTATCCCGATATCTATTTCGACTTCTATCAGGATACCTCCAAGCCGGTCAAAGACCGCCTCAACACCGTCGTCTCCAACCTGATGTTCGGGCTGGTGCTGGTCTTTCTCTCGATGGCGCTGCTGATCAATCTGCGCATCGCGGCGATCGTGACGATGGGGATCCCCGTGGCGTTCGCGGTGGGGCTGATCTTCATCTACTACAGCGGCTACTCGATCAACATCATCTCGCTGCTGGGCGGTCTGATCGTCATCGGTATCGTCGTGGACGACGCGATCGTCGTGGCGGAGAATATCCAGCGCTACATCAATCAGGGGATGGCCAAGCACGAAGCGGTGCTGCAGGGGACCAAAGAGATGCTGCTGCCGGTCTCGCTGGCGACACTGACGACGATCGCCGCCTTTTTGCCGCTCTTCATGATGAGCGGTGAGATCAAGAACTTCATCATCCTCATCCCGATCGCGGTGATCATGATCCTGATCGGATCCTTGATCGAGAGCTTCGTCTTCCTGCCGCTGCATGCGCAGGAGCTGCTCAAAAAGCAGAAGAACTTCTTCGACTGGACGAAGCTGCAGGATCTCTACGAAGCGCTGCTGCACAGGATGATCCGCTACAAGTACCTCTTTCTGGCCACCTTCCTGGTGGGGGTGCCGATCCTGACGGTCGTGACGCTCAAGTCGCTGCACTTCAACTTCTTCCCCAGCTTCGACGGCAACTACCTCTACATCACCGCCAAAGCCCCCGTCGATACGACGATCGAAGAGAGTGCACAGATCGCCAGAGAGATCCAGCGCTATGTGCTCGATCATAAAAAAGAGCTCGCACTCAAGGCGACCTCCACCGTGATCGGATCGCGCCGCTCGCTCTCGGGCGAGAACGAAAAGGGCGAAAACATGCTCTACATCACGCTGGAGCTCTACGACATGAAGCCGCAGAGTTTTCTGAACGCCTGGATCAATCCGATCCTCAACTTCAGCTTCGATTTCAACGACCCGACCAAGATCAGGGAGGAGCACACCTACGACATGGCCAAGCGCCTCTCGCAGGAGATCATGCCGTTTAAAAAGCGCTTCCATCTGGAGGAGCTGGGGGTGCGCGAGGATAAGCCGGGGCTGATCAAGAGCGATATCCAGATCAACCTCAGCGGCAAGGACAACCATAAAATCCTCTCCGCGATCAAGCTGCTGGAGCAGAACCTCAGCCGCCTGCCGGGGGTCAAAGATGTCAGCGACAACGCCCAGCTGGGCAAGATGGAGTACAGACTCCGCGTCAACGACTACGGCGAGCGGCTCGGCCTGACGGAGGGACTGGTGGCGCGCACGCTGGCGGGATACTTCCTCGACAACCGCCGGGCGATGACCTTCAACAGCGAAGGGGTGATGGAGATCAAGACCCGTGCTCTGCAAAAGGATGCCGAAAAGACGCTGCTTGACTTTCGTCTGCTGACCCCGACGGGTGCGATGGTGAAGCTGACCGATGTCGTCGATATCCTCAAAAACCGCGAGTACGAAAAGATCGAAAAGCGCGACGGCAAGACGGTCAAGACGGTCTTCGCGAACCTCGACAAGCGGATCCTCACCGCCTCCGACGCCCTCAAAAAGATCGCACCGGTGCTGAAGCGGATACGCAAGGAGGGGATCAGCGTCGATCTGCTGGGCGAAAACGAGAAGAACCAGCAGCTCAAGCAGGATATGCAGCGGGCGGTCGTGATCGCGCTCTTTCTGATTCTGATCACGCTGCTCTTCATCTTCCCGCGTATCCGCTATGTGCTGATGGTGATGTCGGTGATCCCGCTCTCGATCGTCGGGGCGCTGGTCGGCCACAAACTGCTGGGCGTGAACCTCTCGATGCCCTCCGTCATCGGACTGCTGGGACTCTCCGGCGTCGTGATCAACGACGGCATCATCATGCTCGACTTCCTCCACGGCACGCGTGAGGCGGAGACCTTCTACGAGCGGGCCAAGCTGAGACTCAGGCCGATTCTGATCACGTCGATCACCACCTTTCTGGGCCTCTTCACCCTCATCTTCTACGCGACGGGGCAGGCGGTGATCCTCCAGCCGATCGCCATCTCGCTGGGATTCGGCCTGCTGTGGGGCACGGTGCTCAACCTCATCTATCTCCCCGCCCTCTACGCCGTCGTCAACAAAATCAAACCCGAAAGGAGCCAAGCGTGATGAAACTTCTCTGGATACTCCTCTGCAGCCTGCCGCTGATCGCAGGCAGCTACAAAGCCAAAATAGAGCCGATCGAATCGGTCACGATCGCAGCCGAGAAAGCCGGGCGCATCGTGCAACTCGATCAGCATGACGAACTCAAAGAGATCGACGGCACCGTGCTGGTGATCGACCATGCCCTCGAATCCGAAGAGCTCGCCAACGACCGTGCGAAACTGCGATTGATCGACCGCCAGATCGCGATCAAGCAGCGGCAGTACGATCGCATCAAAAACCTCAAAGGCCAGAGCCTCTTCACCAAGGAGCGCTATCTGAACGAACTGCTCGCCCTCAAACTCCAGCGCGAAGATCTCAAAAACCGTATCGCCCAGCTGGAGGATACGATCGCCAAAAAGGAGATCGCGCTGCATCACCGCTACCTCAAGAAGCTCTATGTGCGCAAAGGGGCGTTCGTGAGTCCGGGGATGAAGCTGATGGATGTGGAGGATCTCGGCGGCAGCCGCATCGTCCTCTATCTCGATGCCGCGGATCGGAAGGATATCATGCATAAAAAGATCACGATCGACGGCAACGCCACGCACGGCTACACGATCGACAAAGCGGCCGAGACGACCGATGCGAAATACCTCTCCTCCTACCGCGTGGAGCTGGTGCGCCCGGGCAAAGCGCCCTTCGGCAAGGTGGTGCGCGTAGAGATCGGAGGTGTGAAATGAGAAGCGTTTGGCTGCTGCTGGTGAGTGCATCGCTGCTGCTGGCCGATTCGCCTCTGTCGCCGGAAAAGGCGAAACTGCTGGATCTCAAACGCCACAAAACCGCCGTCGAGAGCGCCAAGCTCAAAAACAGCTGGATTTCGCCGCTGCGCCTCTCGGCTTCGTGGCAGCGCAATGTCAACGCCGGAAATTTCGACGGGACCACCACCTCCGCGGCCATCCGGCTCGATCAGGATATCTTCCGCAGCGGGGGGATCTGGTACGCGGTGGACTACGCCAAAGCGCTGGGCGAAGCGCAGGCGCTGGGGATCGACATCGAGGAGGCGAAGCAGCTGCAGCGCCTCTACACCCTCAAGATCCAGCTCGAACGCGACACGCTGAAGCTGCAGCAGGCGAAGCTGACGCGCAAAAACCGTGAAATCGACGCCTCCGTGGTCAAGGAGCGCTACAAAGCGGGCGAAGCGGATATCAGCGAGCTCAGCCGCGTGATGCTGCAGGTGGACGAAGCCGAAAAGCAGGTGATCACCCTCGAAAACGCGCTTTTCACCCAGAAACAGGAGCTCAGGAAACTCTTCGGTGCGCGCAGCCTCGGGACGCTCACGCTGCCCGAAATCCCGCTGGTCGATCGCGAAGACTACCTCACGCGCAACCTCGAACTGCTCCGCTACCGCAAACAGATCGCAAGCGACCTGGCCAAATACAAGACGATCCGCTCCTCCTACCTGCCCAAACTGAGCGTCAACGCCAACTACGGCTACAGCAAATTTCGCGGCGGGTTCCAGAACTACGAAGGGGACGAGTACGGCTACGGCATCCGCCTCTCCGCGCCGCTGGACTACAACAGCCGCAAAGATATCGAAGCGAACAAACTGGCGTGGATGGAGAGCAGAATCGCCCGCGAAGATCGCAAAAAAGAGCTCGAACGCGAGTACGACACCCGCATCGCGACGATCGAAGCGCTCAGGAAAAAGATCGCCGTCGCCAAACGCATGATCGCCCGCTACGACGAGCTCTACCGCTTCACCAGAGCGGAGTTTCGCGCCGGCACCAAAACCGACTACGACGTCGCTTCGCTCAAAAACGCCCTGCAGATCCAGCATCTGGAGCAGAAGATCCAGCGCTACAACATCCTGCTGGAGAAGCTGGCGCTCTTCTTCGCGATGCGGCGGTGAGGGGGCTTGACATTCGCTCATGAACACGTTAAAATGGTGCTGTTTATAGTATAATAAAAGGTATCGAATATGACACAGATTTTGGCCGACTATACCGTGAGTATCTCCGAGCTCAAGAAGAGCCCCTCTGCCGTGATAGAAGAGGCGGGGAATCATGCCGTCGCTATTTTGAACCACAACAAACCGAGCGCCTATCTTCTGCCCAGCGACCTCTACGAAGAGATGATTAATCTCCTGGATGACTACTTTCTGGCAAAAGAGGTCGAAGAGAGGCTGGAAGATGGTGAAGAGCCCGTAAAGGTGCAGCTGAGTGACTTATGAACTCTATTTCAAGCCAAAGGCGCTGAAAGAGTGGGAGAAGCTCGACAAACCGATCAAAGAGCAGTTCAAGAAAAAATTGCGCTCACGACTGAAAAATCCAAAAATCGAAGCCGATAGGCTCAGAGGGTATGCCTCGGTCTATAAAATAAAATTGAGAAGTTCCGGTTTCCGGCTGGCGTACAAAGTGGAAGAGGAGCGGCTGGTGGTACTGGTGTTGAAAGTGGGCAAAAGAGAGAAGTTCTACGATGCGCTCAGGGATCGGGAGGATAGATCCGGCGATAAAAAAGCGTGATAGACTCCTCTGAATACTCTATTCGATCGAACAACCTCTGCAGCGGAAGGGTCAAAATTTCGCAGAAATTTTGGGGTACCCACCGTGAAGCCGTTTGAGATCGAATGGAGTATTCAGAGGAAATCATAGGTATGTTCGAATCGACATAAATATTTTCAAAAAGGCAATCTATGTCTATGAAAGATTTTTTCGCGTATGGTGAAAAGGTACCGGGATATGAGGTGCGTGTGCTCAACGAACGGGAGGCGCGTGCGGCGGCGGGGT
>CAYLLC010000041.1:0-3891 GCA_964384355.1 uncultured Sulfurospirillum sp.
GGTTGTCATGATGGTGGCTACGGCGATGGCGTACGCGCCGTCATGCGTGATGGAGAGGGCGGTCTCCGTGATCTCGTAGCGCTCGACGATCGATCGGGTGAGGGTGAAGTAGGGTGCGCCGCCGGGCGCTTTGTGGATACGGATATCGTGAAAGCCGCATTCCGGGCCGATACCGCTCCCCAGCGCCTTGGAGACCGCCTCTTTCGCGGCGTAGAATCCGGCGATGCTCTGCGCTGTCCGGGCGAGTGCGATCTCCTCCGGGCAGAGGAAACGCTCCAGTGCACGCCGGGGGTGCCTCTGGAGCAGCTGTTCTATTCGTGCAATCCTGACTATATCGATACCGAGCATACGCTACTGTATCACAAAATCCGTAAAAAAGACATTGTTGATCTTGCCGTCTTTGAGCACTTTGTTGATGTCGGAGACGATCTCGTCTTTGAGATTCTCCTTGCCTGCGATCGTGCTGATCTCTTCGTACGACTTGGCGGAGAGGGCTTTGATGATGATATCGCGGATCAGCGGCTTTTTGGCATCGAGCTCCGTCGCCAGCTCGGGTACGCTCATCTCCAGATTCATCGTCGTCTTGAGATATCTGCTGCCGTCTTCACTGAAGAGGTTGACGATGAATTGATCGAGCGGATACATCTGCCCGATCTGGGTATAGTCCGATTTGCGGACGCTGCCGGCCGCTGCTGCGGGTGTTGCCGCTGCCGGTGCCTCTTTGACGCTCTGGCTCTGTTTTGCACTGTTGGCGTCGGCGATGACCGCATCGTCTTCGTTGAGCAGCATGTATGCCCCTACCGCACCGCCTATGAGCATGAGTGCCAGCATCACCGCGATGACAATCAGCAGGATGTTGGACCCGCCGCGCTTCTTCTCTACCACTTCTGCATTCTCTGTTGCTTCAGCCATGATTATCCTTTCTTGTGTTATCATCGATGCGACAACACGGTGTTGGTTATATGCAATATCGTACAGTTTCGCGAAAAGTTTATATTTTTTTCAAAAAGTTAGTTCATTTTTCTCTTTTTACACAAATAGTAAAGGTTTGTGCTTCTATGACATATATTGAAAATTTTTTTGCATATATTGGCGGAATCTACTTCTGGTTTCTGGATATTGTAAAAGCGCTGGGTGCATTCGCGATATTTCAGTACCGTCTGCTGCCTCTGTATGTCACCAAACCCTATCGACTCAAAGAGACGCTGCAGCAGATGGTGATCGTCGGCATCGGCTCCAGCGGCGTCATCGTCCTGACCGGTACCTTTACCGGGATGGTCGAAGCGGTGCAGCTCTATCAGGGGTTTCATGAGTTCGGTGCCGAAAATCTGATGGGGTATCCTATCTATATCTCTATCTTCCGCGAGCTGGGCCCGGTCTTTGCCGGCCTGATGCTCACATCCCGTGCGATCAGTGCGATGGCGGCGGAGCTGGGTACGATGCGCGTGACCGAGCAGATCGACGCCCTCGATACCCTGGCGGTCAACTCCAAAAAGTATCTGATCATTCCCCGCGTCATCGCGACGACGCTCTCGCTGCCGATACTGATCATCCTCTTCGATGCGCTCGGTGCGATCAGCGCCTATCTGATCAGCGTCTATGCGCTGGAAGTTAACAAGACCGAATTCGTCAATACGATCAACATGTATCTCGATCTGAGCGATATCTTCACAGGTGTGCTCAAAGGCTTCATCTTCGGTTTTCTGATCGGCTCGATCGGTACCTATATAGGATATAATGCAGGCGGCGGGGCCAAAGGGGTCGGTGAAGCGACGACCAATGCGGTGGTACTGGGATCGGTGACGGTCTTCGTGATGGACTATTTCCTCTCCTCGCTCTTTTTGATATTGGGATGGTGACGACAAAATGGAAAAAGTGAGTGTATTGCTGGAGTTTGCGATGTTTCCTACCTCGGACGAGTGTCGTAACGGTGCCGGTGTATCCGAGCAGGTGAGCAAAGTGGTGAAGATGGTCGACGAGAGCGGCTTGCCCTATCAGCTGACGCCGATGGGTACGATCGTCGAAGCGCAGAGTGTCAGAGAGGCGATGGAGATCGTCGAGCATGCCTACGCATGTCTGGAGGAGTGTGAGCGTGTCTACGCCTCGCTGAAGCTCGATATCCGCAAAGGCAAAAGCGACCGTCTCAGGCAGAAAATCGCCTCGGTGGAGGCAAAGATCGGCAAAGTGGTAAAGTAATCGCCGAAGCTGTCGATCTGAGAGATAATCGAACCCACTGATTTATATATCTGATCGAACAACCTCTGCAACGGAAGGGTCAAAATTTCATAGAAATTTTGGGGGACCCGCCGTGAAGCCGTTTGAGATCGGGTATATGATTCAGAGAGTTCGATTAAATAGAATATGAGGATCGTTTATGAGTAGAGTCGTGCTCTATATTTACTGGTTTGCGCTCAGGCTGCATGAGATGAAGATTCCGATTTTGCCGAAGCTGATCAATATCGTCTTCGTACGGTTGCTCTTCGGGTGCCAGATCACGCTCGGTGCCAGAATCGGCAAAGGGAGCCAGATCGGCTACGGCGGCGTAGGCACCGTCATCCATGACCGTGCCGTCATCGGCGAAAATGTCCTGATCGGGCCGGGTGTCGTCATCGGAGGCACCTCCAAGAAGTATGAAGTGCCCGTCATCGGAGACAACTGTGAAATCGCGCCCGGTGCCAAAGTCATCGGCCCCGTCAAAATCGGCAAAAACTGCATCGTAGGCGCCAATGCGGTCGTCATCCGTGATGTCCCGGACAATACGATCGTAGGCGGCGTCCCCGCCAAAGTCCTCAAAAGCGATATCGATATCAGCGATTATCGTTAGTCTCGATCGGCCCTTCCCATTCCTCCCAGCGATAGGATTCGGCCGGGGCGGGAAAGCCGTCGAGAATCTGCTGCGGCTTGAAGGCGGGTTTGTAGGCGAAGGCTTTGCATCCGTCCACCCAATATCCCAGATAGATCCATTTGAGCTCGAGTATCTTCGCCAGCTCGATCTGGTAGAGCAGGGAGTAGGTGCCGAGTGAGAGGCGCTGATAGTCGGGATCGTAGTAGAAGTAGATCGCGCTGATGCCGTCATCGATGATATCGATCAGGTCGACGCCGATCAGCTTGTCGTCCCGGATATAGAGCACCTCCTTGCCGAAGTCGTACGCCCCTTCGACGAAATTCTCCCGATATTCACGGAAACTGATTCCCTTCTGTCTCCAGCCGTCCTTTTCGGATTTGAAGCGGTGGTATCTGTTGTAGAGATCCAGATGCATCTGGCTGATCGAGGGTTTCTGGATGATGATTTTCGTATCGGCGTTGCGTTTCTGCGCTCTGCGCTGCGATTTCGAGGGCTTGAAACGCGCGACATCGATACGCAGGCTCTTGCATGCATCGCACCCCTGACAGATCGGATGAAAGTAGTATCTCCCGAACCGACGCCATCCCCGCTGTACGACGGCGCTGTTGAAGGCTTTGGAGGAGTCGTGTACATATTTGTAGTACATGCGTACTTTCTGATCCGGCAGATAGGCACACTCGTAGTCGAGCATACAGAAGTCGGTCGAGGGCGGGTTGAGTAGGTCTTTGGAATTTTGCATAGCGCTATTGTAGCACACTTCGGGAGAAAATCACAGAAGGGAGGGCTCCCTTCCGGCTCGGAGATTACTCCGACTTGCCTTTGACGGCATCGGTGACATTTTTGATCATGTCGGTGACGGGTTTGGCTGCCTCTTTGACACTTTCGGCGGCAGCTTTGGCTGCCTCTTTGGTGTTCTCTACGGCCGCTTTCGCATTTTCGGTGACCGCTTCGGTAGCCTTTTCGACACCGCTTTGGGTCGTATTGGCCTCTGCAGGCTCTTGCTCCTGCTGCGGTGCTGCCGTTTCGGATTTGGGCTCTTCGGACTC
>CAYLLC010000041.1:3991-15192 GCA_964384355.1 uncultured Sulfurospirillum sp.
CAGGCTCTGCAGCTTTCTCCTCCGTGGCCGCTTCGTCGGATTTCTCTTCCGTCGTCGCTGCTTCACTCTCTTCGTCGCTCTGTCCCAGCTCCTCTTTCATCTCGTCGATTTCATCTTTGAGATCGTCGATCGTGTTGCTCAGCTCGAGGACCTGCTCGTTGTTGGCACCGTATTTGAAGGTGAGCTCACCGCCATGTTTGCCCTGCAGCATGACTGCACCGACGAATCCGACCAGTGCCAGCAGGTAGAGCAGTTTCATCCACCATGTCCTGAGTGCGACGGCGAAGAGCTTGAGGAAGAAGAGCACGGCAGTCGCCAGCAGCAGATAGGTTCCCAGCAGTTTGTGCTCTTTGAGCTCGGCCTGTCCCGCAGGGGTGAGCAGATCGTAGGCTTCGCTGCCGTCCGTTTTGCCGGTCGCGTACGCGGCGAAGAAGACGACGATCAGTATGATATAGAAGATCACCGTCGTCACCGTGAGTGCGCGGCGCTTCATCACGAGATTGATGATCTCGAGGATCAGGATAAAGATCGGCAGTACGATCGCGAAGTGCACGATCGGCGGGTGCGCCAGCAGCGGAATGTCGAACCCCAGCGGGGGAAGCGGTATGTCAAAAGCAGGTAAATTCATCGTATACTCCTAAATTATAATAATTTTTTATTATGTTATCCAAAATAGTTTTAGAAGCGATTAAAAAATATTTTTAACACGCTTGCCAAAGCGCGCTGTATGCGAAGAGGCTGGCAGAGGCTTCAGATCGCGAAGCGGCGCTTTTTGGTGGCGAGGCGCACTGCTTCTTTGATTGCGTTGCGGTAGCTCAGCGGCGAGAGCGGGGCGTTTTTGTAGGCTTTGTCGAAGGCGGTGCCGTGGTCGACGGAGGTGCGGATGATCGGGAGGTTGAGGCTGACATTGATCCCCTCGTCGAAGTAGAGTGCCTTGGCGGCGATGAGGCCCTGATCGTGATACATGCAGACATAGTAGCGAAACCGCTCACGCATGTGGGGAGTGAAGGCGGTATCGGGTACGAGCGGGCCGACGAATATCTCTTCGAGGAGGGTGTCGTTGGCGATTTCGATCGCCGCTTCGATCTTGCGCTCCTCGTCACCGAGCAGCCCGTTGTCACCGGCATGCGGGTTGAGGCCGAGCACTGCGATCTTCTCCTCTTTGATCTCTTCGTAGAGGGTGATCAGAAAGCGGCTCAGCCGGTGGATATCGATCTGTGCGGGGACCTCCCGAAGCGGAATATGGTGGGTGTAGAGTGCGGTAAAGAGCCTGTCGCAGCCGATCATCATGATCGCTTCCCGGCCGAAGATGTCGGCGAGGGCGTCGGTGTGTCCTTTGTAGGGGACGTCCGCCAGCTCCCAGGCCTTCTTGTGGATCGGGAGGGTGGTGACCGCCATGGCCTCCTTCGATTCGGCGAGTGCGACCGCTTTGCGAAAGGAGGCGTAGGCGTAGGCGCCGCTTTGGGGGGAGATCGCTCCCGGTTCGATCGTGAAATCCTCCCCCGTCTCTGTCGTCTCGAAATCCTCCGGTATCGGCAGTCGCAGCAGGGAAGCCGCCTGTTCGAGCATCGACCGGTCGATCATGTAGTGCGGGTGGCAGTGCCGGCGGATCTCGGTATGGTTTCTGAGTGCCAGTTCGATGCCGATCCCGTTGAGATCTCCGACGCTGACGGCGATTCTCATGCGATCAGCCGCTTCATATCGATAATCGCGCGCTCCAGCCCCGCAAAGATACTTCTGGCGACGATACTCTGGCCGATATTGAGCTCTTCGATACCCTCGATCTGCGTGATCGCCGTCACATTCTGGTAGTTGAGCCCGTGTCCGGCTGCGACTCTGAGGCCGAAATCGTCGGCATATTCGGTCGCCTCTTCCAGCTCGGCCAGTGCCTTTTTGAGCATCTTTTTCAGTTTGCTGCGTTCGATATCGAGCGCTTCGATGCGATGGTGTGTCCTGGCGAGGTTGGTGTAGAGCATCGCATAGATATTGGCGTAGCTGCCGGTGTGCAGCTCCACCCATTCGGTACCCAGCGTCTTGGCGCCGCGGATCGACTCTTTGGTCGGGTCGATAAAGACGGATGTCTCGATCTCTCTGGCTTTGAGGTAGTGGATCGATTTGTCGAGATTGGCGAAGTTGGGCTCGTTCATATCCAGACCCCCTTCGGTCGTCACCTCTTCGCGCTTTTCGGGTACGAAGGTGGCGCGGTGGGGTTTGAGTTCGGCGACGATCTCCACGATATCGGGATCGACCGAGCACTCCAGATTGACGGGCAGCGGGGCGTTTTCGATGATCTTGCGTACATCCTCTTCGTGGATATGGCGGCGGTCTTCGCGCAGATGGATCGTGATCTGATCGGCACCTGCCCGCTGTGCGATCCAGATCGCCTGCAGCGGATCGGGGTCGTTGATCTTGCGGGCTTCCCGCAGTACGGCGATATGGTCTATATTGACTCCAAGTAACATTGTGTTAACCTTAAAAATTAAAATGGTGAGGAAATTATAGCATGATCGCATGTGATTTGGGCTCAAATACGCTCCGTGTCGTCGAGATCGACTGCGAGAGCGGGGAGCGGGGAACGGAGTTTGAAAAGATCGTCAAGACGGCCGAGGGGATAGAGCGTGACGGCAACATCGCGCCTGCCGCGGTCGAGCGGGTGATTGCCGCGGTAGAGGCGTGCAAGGCGTGTTTCGACTTTGGCAGCGGCTATGTGGCGGTGACGACCGCAGCGCTGCGATACGCGAAAAACGGCCGGGAAGTGGCGGATGAGATCTTTGCGCGGACCGGAATCCGCTTCGAGATCATCGACGGGGAGAGAGAGGCGGAGTTTACCCGCATAGGGGTCGAAAACCGCCTGCACAGACTGGGTATAGCGCCCCGAAGCTATCTGCTGCTCGATCTGGGCGGCGGCTCGAGCGAGATCGTCGTCAGGACGGAGGATGCGATCCGCAGCGAGAGCTTTCCGGTGGGGATCGTGACGCTGGTGGAGAAGTATGGCCTGGAGGAGATCGAGCGGGGGATCGCCGAGAGCTGCCGGCCCGTCGCAGCCTTTGCACAGAAGCTCGAAAAACGGCCCGAGATCTTTGTCGGGGCTTCGGGGACGCCGACGACGATCGCCGCCTTTTTGCAGGGGATCGACTATGCACACTACGACTATCGCAGGATCAACGGCTATCGCCTGACACTGGAGCAGATGGATACGTCACTGGCGCGGCTTCTCTCACTGGAGCGATCGGAGCGGGAGCGCTGGGTCGGCGTGGGGCGGGACGATCTGATCATCGCGGGGGTGAAACTGCTGCGTGAGATGGTGCGCTGTTTCGGTTTCGAAGAGATGACGGTGATCGATGACGGGCTGCGGGAGGGGGTCGGAATCTATTATTGTCATGAGGGTGCATGAAATCAGCAACTATTTACAAAAATTTGATTAGAATATCTAACTATTTAAAAATAATATAAAAATTTCAATGTAAGATACGAATATATGAAAAAGATAATTTTTGGCTGGGGCCTCCTGCTTTCACTCCTTTCGTCCACGATACTGCATGCCGATCAGAGGGGCTGGGTAGCTTCGATGGAGAAGCTGCGCGATTCGCATGCCGTCAAAGAGAGTTATCTGCAGGGATTGCTGATGCATCAGACCTACGGGGTCTATCATGTCGACAAGATCGTGATGGAGGCGGAGGTTCAGGCGTTTTATGCGCAGCGGGATTACCGTACCTTCTGGTACAACGCCTTCAACGAGCCCGACATGCTGATCTCCGATATGATCACTGCGATCAAACGCTCCGTCAACGAAGGGCTCGATCCCGAAGATTACCATCTCGCCGAGATCGACGCACTCTACGACGAAGTGGAGGAGGGGGATTTCGACACGCCCAGAGAGCGCAATCTCGCGGTCGTGACGCTCGATATCCTGCTGACCGATGCCTTCATGGCGCTGGCGCATGATCTCTATGAGGGGCTGATCGATTACGATGCCTTTCAGGCCAGGCTCAGAGCGCTCGCGGAAGCGAGGGATATCAAATATGTCTGGGATATGCCGCTGAAGCATCTCGATCTGATCGCACTGCTCAAACGGGTCAAAAGCAGCGGCGAGATCGAAAACCGTCTCTACAGTCTGGTGACGCAGAATCTGATCTACGACAACCTGCTCGATGCCTATACACGCTATCGGGTCATCGTCGCGGACGGCGGTTTTGTACAGGTGCCCAGAGTGACGCTCAAGCTCGGTTCGCGCGGCAAAGCGGTCCGTGCGCTGGCACACCGTCTCTTTCAGAGCGACGATCTCGACTTTTACGACGACGAGTATACGGTATTCGACAAGCCGCTGCAGCAGGCGCTGAAGCGCTTTCAGAAGCGGATGGGAATCTGGCCCTCGGGTGTGCTGGGCAAGCGGACGCGCAAAGCGCTCAATGTACCCGCGCATGTGCGGCTGGAGCAGATCAAACTCAATCTCGAGCATGCGCGCTGGGAGAGGGATCCGATGGATTGCGCGTGTGTCTTTGTCAATATCCCGGCGTTTATGATGTATTTCATCAACGAAGGAGAGATTCAGCTGCAGATGCGGGTCGTCGTAGGGCGCAGAAAGAATCCTACCCCGATCTTCAAATCCTATATGTCCTATGTCGTCCTCAATCCGACATGGAGCGTACCGCAGTCGATCGTCAAGAAGGAGATGCTCAAGCGGCTGCAGGAGGATCCGGACTATCTGGCGAGTCGCCACTTCAAGGCTTATCAGGGATGGTCGAAGAACCGAAAGCCGATCGATCCCTTCGATGTCGACTGGTATCAGTATGACGGCGAGAGTGATCTGCCGTTCAATTTCGTCAAAGATCCCGGCAAAGGGAACCCTCTGGGCAAAGTGAAGTTCATGTTTCCCAACAAGTATGCCGTCTATATGCATGACACCAACGAGAAGGGACTCTTCAAGCGTCCGATACGCGCCTACAGCCATGGCTGTATCAGACTGCAGAATCCCCAGAAGATGCTGGAGTTCGTGGCGAACAACTACATGGACAAATCCTATAAAGAGCTCAAGGCGATGCTCAAAAAGAGTGAAAACACCTCTCTGCAGATGCAGGAGCGTATACCGGTCTATATCCGATACTATACGGCATGGGTCAATGGCGACGGTGTCAATTTCCGCGACGACATCTACGGCTACGACAAAATCATGCGCGCTGTCATGCGAAAATAGAGGGCGCTATAAGGGTTTGACGAAGCTTAGAAGCCCTCTTTAGTTTACTTTTTGATTGAATCGTTTACTTTTTTGTGTTAGACTTCCGACTTTACAATACCTGTCCGACAGTGGAATGGAGGACAAAAGAGGAGTATTTTTGGATACTGAGTTTATGAACAGTGCTGAAAGTATGGAGAGTTCAAGAAGAGGTTTTCTCAAAAAAGCGGCCCTCATAGGCGGCGGTGCAATTATCTCCCAAAGTGCGCTTTTCGGTAGCACGGAAGCGGAAAAAGCGCTCAAACTGCGTGCGGTTCACCAGCAGGGGAAAGAGTACTACGCAGAATTTTTCGAAAAGGACAGCTATAAAATCAGCGGCCTTTTTCAGATCAACAAAGCCTTTATGGATACCCGAGCCAGAGAGATCACGCGCATCGACATCGATCTGATCAATCTGCTCTACGAGATCAATCTGCGTGTGGGGCTCGACAAGAAGTTCAATATCGTGTCGGGGTACCGCACACCGCAGACCAATGCATGGCTCAGGCACCAGCTGGGCGGGCAGAATGTCGCGAAACACAGCTACCACATGAAAGGGCAGGCCGTCGATATCTATGTACCGGGCGTCGCACTGCACAAACTGAGAAACATCGCCCGCTCACTCAAAGCAGGCGGCGTCGGATACTATCCGAAAAAGGGCTTCATCCATGTCGATGTCGGCCCGGAAAGATACTGGAGAAGAGGGTAACCCCTCCTACTTCTGCTCCAGAATATCGTAATCTGCAGGGATACGGTAGGCGAATGTCGCATCGGAGATCGGTCGGTTGACGCTCTGATGCGAGAAGCGAATCACGATTTTGTTGTGCAGCTCGTCCCGGTATCGGATCTCGCTCAGCTTCCCGTTTTGAAAAACAATCGTATATTTGATATTGTTGAATGTAGTCCGATAGGTGTGGTCACCGATCTTTTTCGCCTTTGACAGCAGGGTGATGAGGTTGGGGACTTTGTCGAGCTTGGCGAAGATCGCCTGCTCCAGCTCCGGCTCTATGATCACGACCTTGCCGTTGCCGTAGTAGATCCGCTTGTCGATCGGGCTGGTATAGCGCCAGAGCGCACGGCTCTGCTGCTGCGTGGCGTAGAGCTTGCCCCGGTAGGTGATACGGCTCTTCTGGTCGTTGACGACTTGTTGTTCGAAGTCTGCGGAGAAGGTGCGCAGATCCCGGATGTCCGATACGGCAAAGAGCGTACCCGCCGAAATGAGAAATAAAAATATTTTCTTTTTCAATTTTTTCCTTCGAGATATTAATTTATTATTTATAAAAGTCGATATACTGCGTATAGTACAACTATCAAAAACTTTAGCAGATTAACATTAAATTTCTGTTAAAATAAAAATAACTACCAATAAAGGATCCTTTAACGATGATATCCTCTGTCGTAAGCAAAGTGTTTGGCACCAAAAACGATAAAATCGTCAAACAGTATCGCAAAAGAGTGGCGCAGATCAATGCGCTGGAACCCAAATATGAGAAGATGAGCGACGACGAGCTCAAAGCCGCGTTCGATGCACTGCGCAGCGCGGTCAGAGCGGGAGAGAAGAGCCTCGACGATGTGCTCTACGACTCCTTCGCGATCACGCGCGAAGCGAGCAAACGCACGACCGGCCTGCGCCACTACGATGTGCAGATGATCGGCGGTATGGTGCTGCATGACGGCAAGATCGCGGAGATGAAGACGGGTGAGGGTAAGACGCTCGTCGCATCGCTGGCGATCGCACTCAACGCCATGACGGGAGAGGGTGTCCATCTGGTGACGGTCAACGACTACCTCGCCAAAAGGGATGCCGCCGATATGGGGCGTATCTACGAATTTCTCGGCTACAGCGTCGGCGTGATCACCAACGATCTGACCGACGATGCCGAGCGCAAGGCACAGTACGATGCCGACATCACCTACGGTACCAACAACGAGTTCGGGTTCGACTATCTGCGCGACAACATGAAGTACGATCTGAGCGAGAAGGTGCAGCGTGCACACAACTATGTCATCGTCGACGAGGTCGATTCCATCCTGATCGACGAAGCGCGGACGCCGCTGATCATCTCGGGCCCGACCAACCGCACCCTCGAGCACTACCACAAAGCCAATCAGGTCGCCAAACAGCTCGAACGGGGCGAAGAGACCGTACTCAAAGGGGGCGACAAAAAGACGACGGGCGACTTCGTCGTGGATGAGAAGAACCGCACCGTCATCCTGACGGAGCAGGGGATCAAGAAGGCGGAGAAGCTCTTCGAAGTGGACAATCTCTACAGCCTCGAAAATGCCGCACTGAGCCACCATCTCGATCAGGCGCTCAAAGCGCACAACCTCTTCGAAAAAGATGTCGACTATGTCGTCAAGGATGGCGAGGTGGTGATCGTCGACGAGTTCACCGGTCGTCTCAGCGAGGGACGCCGCTACTCCGAGGGGCTCCATCAGGCGCTCGAGGCGAAAGAGGGGGTCGTGATTCAGGAGGAGTCCCAGACGCTGGCGGATATCACCTTCCAGAACTACTTCCGTATGTACAAGAAACTGGCCGGTATGACCGGTACGGCGCAGACGGAGGCGACCGAGTTCGCACAGATCTACAAGCTCGATGTCATCTCCATCCCTACCAATGTCCCCGTAGCGCGCCGGGATATGAACGATCTGATCTACAAGAGCGAGCGCGAGAAGTTCGAAGCGGTGATCAAAAAGATCAAAGAGCTGCATCAGAAGGGGCAGCCGGTGCTGATCGGTACCGCTTCGATCGAGAAGAGTGAGCTGCTGCACCAGATGCTCAAAAACGAGAAGATCCCCCACTCCGTCCTCAATGCGAAAAACCACGAGAGCGAAGCGCTGATTATCGCCGATGCGGGCAAGAAGGGTGCCGTCACCGTCGCGACAAACATGGCAGGGCGCGGTGTCGATATCAAGATCGACGACGAAGTGCGTGATCTCGGCGGCCTCTACATCATCGGTACGGAGCGGCATGAGTCACGCCGTATCGACAATCAGCTCAGAGGACGATCCGGACGACAGGGTGACCCGGGTGCGAGTCAGTTCTACCTGAGTCTGGAGGACAATCTGCTGCGCATCTTCGGCAGCGACAAGATCAAAAACATCATGGAGCGCCTCGGTATCGAGGAGGGCGAGCATATCGAGTCGGGTATGGTGACACGCGCGGTGGAGAATGCACAGAAGAAGGTCGAAAACCTCCACTATGAGTCGCGCAAGCATATCCTCGAGTATGACGATGTCGCCAACGAGCAGCGCAAAGTGATCTACACCTACCGCAACGAGCTCCTCAGCCCCGACTACGATCTCGACGAGAAGATTCGCCAGAATCGCACCGAGTATGTCGAGGATCTGCTGGAGCGGGCCGGGATCTATATGGGTATGCCCGAAGATGAGTACGATCTGGATCGTCTGATCGCACTGCTCAAGGAGGAGGTGCTGATCGAGTTCGAGAAGCGTGATTTCGAGGGGCTGGAAGCGGATGCGATCGCCGAAAAGATCGAGAAAGTGCTGACCGACATGTACGAACAGAAGATGTCGGTCGTCGATGCCGGGCAGCGCAGGGATATCGAAAAACTGATCTATCTGCAGACGGTCGACAACCTCTGGAGAGAGCATCTCTATCAGATGGATACGCTCAAGACCGGTATCGGGCTGCGCGGATACAACCAGAAAGATCCCCTCACCGAGTACAAAAAAGAGAGCTACGAGATGTTCGTCGATCTGATCAAGCGCATCAAGTTCGATTCGATCAAGATGCTCCAGAATATCCAGCTGCGCGACGAAAACGAAGAGCGTGAGCGTCAGGAAGCGATGCAGAAGATGCTCGAAGAGCTCGAGATGGCCGCCGAAGATGCGGTCATGAACAAAGAGAGCGTACTCGAGCCGCAAAACAGCGAGCATGAAGCGATCCCCGAGAAGAAGGTCGCGCGCAACGACCCATGCCCCTGCGGCAGCGGCAAGAAATATAAGCACTGTTGTGGTAAAAGTGGTCCCAAAAAAGGGATTCTGGCCAAATAGCCAAACTCCGGAACAAGGGATAACTTGAATTCGAACAAACTGGTATTCTATCTTGTCAGAAAGTATCTGCGATTCGACAAGAGTCAGCCCTTCATCACGATCAGCGCGCTGCTGGCCTTTCTGGGGGTGGCGATCGGCTTGATGGTGCTGATCATCGCGATGGCGATCATGAACGGCACCTCCAAAGAGTTCCAGGAGAAGATCTCGACGATGAGTTATCCCATCACGATTCTCCCCCGCAAGAGCCGCGGTATAGACAAATATGCCCTCTACGCGCTCGAGAAGAAGTTCCCCGATCTGATTCTCAGCCCCTATCTCAACACACAGGCGATCATGAAAGAGGGTGAACGCATGGAGGGTGCGGTGGTCTTCGGCGTCGATTTCGCCAGAGAGGCGCGGATCAACCATATCGTCGGCGAAGCGGTCAGAGATAAAAGCCTCTCCAAATTCGATATGATCACCGGATCGGGTATCGCCGATACCTTCATGCTCAATCCCGGAGACAAACTGACGCTGATCTTCACGCAGACACAGCCTGGCGGCTTTTCGCTGATGCCGGTGATGAAGCGTTTCACCTATCAGGGGCGCTTCAAATCGGGCATGCAGGCGTACGACAATGCCTATGTCTACACGACGCTCAGAGCCCTCTCGAGAGTGCTGAAAGTGAAGGAAGGGCACTACGACGGGATCCATGTCAGCTGTGCGAATCCGATGGAGAAGATCAAAGCGATCCGGGCCTTTCTGCCCGACTATCTGGTCGCGGTCGGCTGGTGGCAGCAGAACGGCAATCTCTTCTCCGCGATGGCGATGGAGAAGCATGCGCTCTTCATCGTGCTGATGCTGATCATCCTCGTCGCGTCGCTCAATATCATCAGCTCGCTGCTGATGACGGTGATGAACCGACGGCGTGAGATCGCGCTGCTGCTTTCGCTGGGTGCGAGCAAGGATGAGATCAAAAAAGCCTTCTTCTGGCTGGGATCGGTGATCGGCGGTGCGGGGATAGTATTTGGTATCGTGCTGGGGTTGGCGGGGCTCTACCTGCTGGGCCATTTCGATATCGTGACCCTGCCGGCGGATGTCTACGGTACGAGCAAACTGCCGCTCGATCTCTCGATGGCCGATTTCGCATCGATCGTCGTAGGAGCGGTCCTGATCGTACTGCTCTCCTCCTTCTATCCGGCCAAAAAAGCGACCGAGATCGATGTCCTCTCGACACTGCGCAACGAATAATCGCAGCAGAGGGCGTTCGATCGGGTATAAGCGAAAGGTTCGATTAAATAGTTGAAATAAAGAGCAGATTTAACCTCTCTCGAATTGAGTTTCCTGTAAAATAACAGAGTTATTTATTCCATTTAAGGAGACAATCATGAACATGAGTGTAGTCGGAAGACAGTTTGAATTGACCGATGCGATCAAAGCCCACATCCAGAGTGCGGTAGATTCGCTCAAAAAGTACAATCTCGATATTATCTCTACCAGAGCGGTCATCTCTGCAGACGAAAAAAACGGTAAAAAAGGGTATACGGTGGAGTTTACCATCAATCTGCCGCAGAAAAACACCATCGTCATCAAACAGAAAGACAAAGATGTCTACGCAGCGATCGATCTGGCGGTCGAGCGTGCACAGAAAGTCCTCAGACGCCATCATGACAAGATGACGGACCACAGAGTCAAGCAGCCCACCGAGATCGCCAATGTCAACATCGAAGAGATCGTCGACAGCGATATCACGGAGCAGGATGTCGACGAGATCGTCCCGATGGAGCTGGATCTCTACAAACCGATGGAGATCGAGGAGGCGCTGCAGCTGCTCAAAGAGAGCAACAAGCAGTTCCTGATCTTTATCGACAAAGATGACAAGACGCGCGTGCTTTTCAAGCGCAAAGACAACAAATTCGGCCTCTACTAATCGATTCACGGTGCGCTGCCCGCCGGGGCATGCCGCACCGCCGCTACAAAAACTCCTAACACA
>CAYLLC010000042.1:0-14972 GCA_964384355.1 uncultured Sulfurospirillum sp.
CCCTCTATCGCCTCTTCGATCTTTTCGATCGGATTGCTCTTTTTGTTGCGCGGGTCGGTGGCGTAGGCGTAGAGCGGTACATAGACCAATGTCAGCAGCGTACCCACGAGCAGGCCGCCCACCGCCACATCCGCCAGCGGCGAGAGGCGCTCCAGGCCGACCGCCTGCTCCAGCGCGATCGGGATCATGCCCGCGATCGTACCGAAGGCGGTCATCATCACCGGGCGAAAGCGCACCCGCACGCTCTCGATCGCGGCATCGAAGGGGCGTTTGCCTTCGCTCTCGTACTCTTTGTAGAAGTCGATCAGCAAGACGGCGTTTTTGATGATGATACCAAAGAGCAGCAGCACGCCGACCATGCTGGGCATGCAGCTGGGTTTGTCGAAGAGCAGCATCCCCCAGGCCGCACCGATCATCGAGAGCGGCAGCACCACGATCATGATGATCGCCAGCCGCACCGACTGGTAGATCGCGATCAGCGTCATGATCAGGATCACCACGCCCAGCCCGATCGCTTTGATCATCCGCTTGAAGCTGTCATGCAGCTGGGCGATATCCCCCTCCTGGCTGATCACATAGCCGGAGGTGTCCACATGTTTGAGGGCGTCGATCGCATCGTCGGTGATGTGGGTGATCGGCCGTTTGGCGCGGTAGCCGTTGACATCGACGCTGTAGAGCATCTTGTCGCGCTCGATTCTGGCGAAGGTGAGGTGGCGCTTGAGCGTAGCGAGCGTCTCCAGCGGCACATCCCCCTCTTTGGTGTGGATCGGCATCAGCCGCAGCGTCTGGATGTTCCGGGCGAATTTGCCTTTCAGATAGAGGCGTACCTTCTGCGTATTCATCGACTCCAGATTGCTCGCCAGCGAAACGACCTGCCCCTTCAGCGGCAGCTGCATCGCGATCTGGATCGGCGTGATGCCGTAGCTGAGCGCGCGGTTTTTGTTGACGATCAATTCGTACTCGGCAAAATCCTTGTCCCAGCTGCGGGAGACGGAGGTGAGCCCCTTGATCGATCCGATCGCCGATGCGATCTCTTTGGAGAGGTGCGGCAACCCTTCGACGCGCGGGCTCTTGACGCGCACATCCAGCGGCGCTTTGATCGTCGAGAGCGCCGTCGCACCGAAATCGAAGACATCGTTGCGTTTGACGCCCGGCAGCGTGGCGAGGCGGTCGCGGATCATGTTCTCCAGCTCCCAGATCGTTTTGGAGCGGGCGAAGCGGTTGACGGCGTTGATCGTGATCGTCGCTTCGGCGGGGAGGTTGCCGCTGCCCATGCTCAGTACGCCGGGCTCCGTACCCAGCGCCACGGAGCTCATGCGCACCCACGGCTGTCGGTGGAGCCACTGCAGAAAGGGGGCGAGTTTGCGCTCGGCGCTCTCGGTCGTCTCGTTGGCACTGAAGGCGACCTGCGCTTTGATGATACCCGTATCCATCGGCGGCATCACATCTTTGCCGATGAGGGGCATGATGTTTTTGAGGCTGAGCACGAGGGTGAGCACCACCGCGGCGGTCAGCAGCATGCGTCGCAGCGCCCACCATGTGCCGTTGGAGAACTTCAGGATACCGACATAGGGGACCACCAGCTTGCCGATCGTATGCTGGTAGAGCCACTCGAACCAGCGCTCCACCTTCGTCTTGCCGGTGCCGTTTTTATAGAGCCATGCGGAGAGCTTGGGGATGAAGGTGACCGAGAGGAAGTAGCTCACCAGCAGCGCGATGATCAGCGTGGAAATCAGCGGGCGGAAGATGTGCTGCGGAAAATCCCCGACGAACATCAGCGGAAACATGATCGCGATCGTCGCGATCGTACCGGCGAAGACCGGTTTGATCACCTCCCGGGTGCCGTTGTAGATCGCCGTCTGCAGATCTTCGTGCTCTTCGTTGAGGTGGCGTTCGATATTTTCCAGCACCACCACCGCATCGTCGGTCAGCATACCGAGTGCGAGGATGATCGCGGTGTAGATCACGATATTGAGCTCGCCGCCCGTGAGCCAGATGATCGCCATCGTCGCGAAGAAGACCATCGGGATCGAAAGCCCCGCCGCGATGATCGCGCGGAAATTCCCCAGAAAGAAGAGGATCACGATCAGTGTGTAAATAATCGCGTCGCGCAGCGCTTCGAGCATGTTGGTGTTGGCGGTCTCGATCAGGTCGCGCTGGGTGTCGGAGATCTGAAAATCGATATTGGGATAGCGTTTTTGCAGCTTCGCCATATCTTCGCGCGCCGCTTTGGAGACGGCGAGGACCGATCCGCCGGGTGCGCGCTGGATCGCCAGCGCGATCGCCGCTTTGCCGTTGCCCAGATAGCCGGCGTTGCGTTTTTTGTAGCTCCAGGCGACCTTCGCGATCTCTCCCAGCGTCACGTTCGGGCGGATATGGAGCGCTCTGAGTCTGGCCACATTGTCCCGCTCACCGTAGTAGCTGATCGTGTAGAAGCCCTCTTTGTTCTGTACGAAGCCCACGGGCATGTCGCGGTTGAGCGCTTTGAGCGCGCCGACGATCTTGTCGAGCGAGACGCCGTATTTCTGGGCTTTGAAGGGATCGACCTCGATCGTGATCGCGCTGCGGTAGCCGCCGAAGACTTCGACATTACCGATCCGCTCGTCGGCGAGGAGGTAGGGTTTGATGAAGCTGTCGGCGATCTTGCGAATCTCCGCCAGCGAAAGGGTAGCGTTTTTGGGGCTGAGCGAGAGGACATCGACCGGCAGCGTGAAGTCGCCCGCGGTGTAGATCGCGGGGTGGGCGTTTTCGGGGAGCCTCGATCGGGCGATGGAGAGGGCGTTGGCCACATCGACCGCCGCGGCATCGAGCCCTTTGGCGTATTCGAACTCCGCTTTGACGATCGAAAAGTTGGCGACGCTGACGGAGCTGACATCCCGCACCAGCCCCAGCCGCGCGATCTCCTGCTCGATCGGCTTGGAGACGGTATTGGCCGCGGTCTTGGCGGTCGCACCCGGGATCTGCGTGATCACGATCACCTGCGGGCGGTTGGCGTCGGGGAAGAGGTTTTTGGGCAGCTGCACGAGTGCCACGATCCCCATGATGAAAAAGGCCGCTATGATGCTGTAGAGCATATAGGGGCGCCTGTAGAAGTAGTCGAACATCTGTTACTCCTCGCTCTTGACGGTGACGCCGCTGAGCAGGCGCAGCAGCATATCGGGCTGCCCCAGTGCGATGCGTTTGCCTACGAGTGTTCGATCCGAGACGAGGATCCCCTCTTCGCCGCTCAGGAGCGGATGGATCGGCAGCGGTGTCGCTTTGCCCTTTTCGATCGCGACGACGAAGCTTTTGCCTTCCCGATCGAGGATCGCGGTGAAGGGGAGCAGGATACCCCGGCCATGAAAGAGGATCACGGAGACGCCGACGCGGTCGCCGGAGCTCAGATCGTCACTGTCGACGTAGGCTTTGTAGGCGCGAAGCCCGTGTGCGCTGCTCTCGAGTGCGACGAGCGGATAGGTTTTGCCGCGGTAGCGGATCGCCTGCGCCTGGATATCGCGCGGGAGGCGTACGATCAGGCTGAATCCCCGCTTCGCGCTGACGGATACCAGCGGTTTGCCCGGCATCGCGACGCTGCCCGTGGAGGCGAAGGTGTGCGAGACGACGCCGCCTACCGGTGCGGTGATCGTCGCGTAGGTGAGGGTGTTGCGCAGCGCTTCGCGTTTGGCGACGAGCCCCTGAATCTGGGCCCTTAGCTGCGCGATCTTCGACTCCTCCTGCTGGAGCTGCTCGATCGACGCCCCTTTGACGGCGTAGAGCGCCTGGGTGCGTTTGTGGGTCTGCAGCAGATTGCGCAGGGCGATACGCGCCGCGGCGATCTGGTCGTTTACACCCCGTATCTGGCTATCGACCTGGGTCGTGTCCAGCCGTACCAGCAGATCCCCTTTGCGCACTCTGGCGCCGCTTTTTACGATCTTGAGCACGCGTCCGGCGATTTTGGCCGCGAGGGTGACATCCTCTTCGTTGGTGCTCTCGGCGAGTGCGGGGAGTGTGAGGGTGACATTCGTATCGCTCGGGTGCATCGTCTTGACCACGAGTGCATACTGTTTGGCCGGAGGGATCTGCGCCTCGGCCGCCTTTTTGTGCTTGATCGCCCGAATCGCGAGTGCGACGATGGCGGCGACGATCAGAAGGATGATAAGAATTTTGAGTGCTTTTTTCATTTGACGATTCCTTTGAGATTGTTTCCATAGAGTACGGCAAGCTGTGCGACGGTCTGCCACCGCGTCGCTTCGAGTGCCCGGACGCGTGCCTGCGCCTCGGCGCGGGCATCTTCATAGCGCAGATACTCCTCTTCGCTCATACGGCGGTTTTCGAAGGAGACCTTCGCGATACGCAGCAGCTTTTCGCGGTTTTGCGCGGAGGCTCTGGCGGCTTCGACGGAGCGGGAGAGCAGCGGCAGCATCGCCTGCAGACGACGGGCCTGCGCCCGCAGTTCGAGGGTGCTCTTTTTGATCATGACCTCTGCCTTGCGCCGCTGCAGCTTCGCCTGCTCGATGCGGGCGTACTGCTGCTTGTCGAAGAGCGGCATCTTCAGATAGATCCCGTAGGAGGCGTACTCCTCGTCGATATCTTTGTCGTTGTTGTAGGCGTCGGCGTCGTTGTAGAAGTAGCTTCCGCGTGCGACGAGGGAGGGGTAGAGCTTCTCCCGCTGCGCGCGCACCGCCAGAGCGTCCGCCCGTGCTTTGGCCTCCAGCGGCTCCAGCGCGAAGAGGTGCGCCATCGTCATCTTGCCCGCATGGCGCAGCGGTACGGGTGCGGTGAGCGTGATGCCGGTCAGCTCGTAGATCGTCGCTTTGGCCTGCTCGATCTTGATGCGCATCTCGTTTTCGGAGATCGCGATGGCGTTGAGTGCCTCTTCGATCTTGTAGCGGGCCGATTCGGGAGCGCGGCCGCTTTTGACCTGCAGCGCGATATGCTTCAGGCTGGTGCGCAAAGAGCGCTCTTTGGTCTGCAGCGCCTCCAGAGCGTGGCGCAGGTAGAGCCACTGGGCATCGGCGGCGACCAGCATCGCCTCCTTTTGCAGAAACTGCAGCTTTTTGCGCTTCTGGGCGGAGAGGTGCAGTGCCTGGGTGCGTGCGCGCAGGGTGAAGAGCGATTTGACGAAAAGCGGCATGCTCGCCGTCACGCCCGCCCGCTTGATCGTCGTGGAGAAGGGTTGTGGCACGGCGGGGTTCTTGACCATCGGCAAAATCTTGTTGGGCGGCAGCGGCAGCAGATTGGTGGGGTGGTTGTAGTGGTCGAATCCCACCATCCCATCGATCTTGGGATAGAGCGCGGCGGTGGCCATATCCTGAGCGATCTTCGCGTTGGCGACGCTGAGCGCATCGAGCCGCACCGACGGATTGTGCGCCAGTGCGTCGAAGAGCTCCGTGATCGACGCGGCATGCAGCGACATCGCCAGCAGAGCGCTGAGCAGCAGGGTCGGTTTCATATTTTTTCTCCTTTTCTAAGCATTTTCGTAATCTTCGCTATCACATACTCCGCGATCGCTTCGATATCACACGCAGCACATGTGTCGACACTGATGTCTTCCATCTCCGCCGCTTTGATCCGCAGCGGTTTGGTCGTGACCATCAGGTTGAGCGTGCCCAGTACCATGAAGTAGACGATCATCGGCACGGCATCCTCAAATACCCCCTCCGCTTCTCCCCTGCGCAATATATCGCTGAATCGGGCGAAGAGCTTGCGCATCGTAGCGAAAAGCAGATCGGGGACGACGGCTCCGCTGTCGCTGAGCTCCTTGAGCAGGAGTGCCGGCAGATAGGGATGGCTACATGCGAACTTCGCGTAAGTGCGGATAAATCCGGCAAGCTCGTCGGCGGGCGTATGGTGGTGTCGGCTCTCTTCGGCGATCGTCTTCTCGATTTCGACCAGAATTTCACGCATGACCGCTTCGTAGAGCCCTTTTTTGCTCTTGAAGTAGTAAAAAATCATCGCTTTGTTGAGTCCGCAGCGCGCAGCGAGCTCCTCCATCGATGTACCGGCATATCCCTTTTTGGAGAAGAGCTGAATCGCATGCGAGACGATCGCAGCTCTGGAGGCGGCGGCATCGCGTTTCTGTACTTTGGGTGGCATGAGCGCTCCTAATTAATTAACTGGTGAGTCAATTATACACTGTCAAAGCCGCCAATGTCAATGCTTCTGCGACACTTGCACTATTTTTTGGCTCGGTTCTGCTCTTTTCGGTTGCTCTTTTCCTGCTTGTTCCTGCGCCGCTCAGCCTGCAGTTTCTGCCGCTTCTGCTGGAGCCGTTCGCGAATGGTGTTGATCTGATCGATCTCCTTCTCTTCAAGTTGTACTTCGGCATTTTCAACCTCTTTGCCGATTTTGACACTCAGGATCTCCGATTTTTTCATCGCCAGTATCTGCGAGGAGAAGACACTCCTGTGCCCGGTGATCAGAAAACTGATCACGGCACTGAGCGCGGCATAGTGCGCGATCTCCAGACCGAAGAGCTCTACGGCCATGATCGTCGCGGCAATCGGAGCGTTGGTCGCACCGGCGACGACACTGACGAAGCCGAGCGCCGCGAAGAGCGCGATGTGCTCGTGCAGCAGCGTACCGATCAGATGCCCGCTGGCAGCACCGACATAGAAGATCGGCGTGATGATCCCGCCGCTGCCCCCGGCGCCCAGAGAGATGGAGGTGGTGACGGTTTTGATCAGAAATGCATACCAGGGGATATCTTTGGCGAAATCGCCGTCATGGTTGAGCAGGAGCTTGATCGTATCCATGCCAAGCCCCAGATAGCGGTCTCCGAATATCAGCGTGATCGCAATCAGCACCAGCCCGCCGGCAAACGCTTTGGCATAGGGATTGAGCGGTATCGATTTGATCTTCCTGTGGCTCCAGGAGGTGATCGTCACGAAGATATCCGTCACGATACCGAAAAAGATACCCGCCAGTACCACCTCGAATATGAGCGGCAGATCGAGCGCGATATTTTCGTAAAAGCGCACATCGTAGTAGGTATACTCGATCCCCAGAAACTGCGTCGTCGTGAAGGCAGCAAACCCGGCGATAAAAGAGGGGAGCAGCACATCATACATGATGACGCCGATAATCAGCACCTCTACACCGAAGATGGCTCCGGCGATCGGCGTGCCGAATACCGCGGCAAACCCGGCGCTGATACCGCAGATGACGAGGTTTTTGCGATCATGACGGTTGAATTTGAGCAGATCGGAGAGTCCCGATGCGGCACCTGCACCGATCTGGGCAGCCGGTCCCTCCTTGCCCACCGATCCTCCGGCGAAGATCGTCACGACCGTCGTCACCAGTTTGACGGGTATGACGAGGATATCGATTTTGCCGTATCGCTTGTGTACCGCTTCGATCACCTTCTCGGTGCCGTGCCCCTCGGCACTGGGTGCGAACCGCTTGATAAGCCAGACCGAGAGCATCAGCGCGAAAGGGAGTGTATAGTAGTAGGGAAACGGGAGTATGCCCCGACTATGTTCCGTCCAGTGGAGGATATTGAGAAAGAGCGTCACGATCGCACCGATGACGATACCGACGACAGAGGAGAGAAAGACCCATTTGGAGACACTGAAAAAAATGGCGGTCTGTTCGGTCAGGTGTCTGCGCATGCCTCTCTCAAAAGTTGGGATACTCTTTTATGATAGTAGTTTGATCAATAGTTTTCATTATATCACGGTGCTGCTAATATATTCTTTAAGATATATTTATGTTTTGAAATTCGTTTGAATCATCAGCATGCGGTTAGCCTATCATATAGACACCTATCGCCATCGGAGGCAGGAGCCATGCGACTCTGCGATCGAAGATCGCGGCCAGCGAGAAGAGGATATAGAGGATCAGATACCACAGCGGCGTCCTGAAGTGGTAGATCTGCGCCTTCTGATGCAGAAGCGAAAGCAGCCACGGATCGAGCAGACTCCCCTGCCCGATCAGATGCAAAAAGATCTCCAGAGGATAGAAGAGGACAAAGAGCATAGAGAGCAGCGGCGAGTAGAGCTGGTGCCATGTAAAGATACCGAAAAAGGTGTGCACGATCGGTATCATCAGCACGAATACCCAGAGATTGAGCCCGATCATGAGCACCCAGCGGTTCCAGTGCGAGAAGTGGTGCAAAAAGAGATAGATATAGAATACACCGGCCACCGAGAACCAGAAGCCGATCGAGAAGAGGAAGGAGGGGAAGAGCACCAGAATCACCGCTACCGTGACCGACAGCACTTCGAAAGAGAGTATCCGGAAATGTCTGTGCATCAGATAGAAGCTGTACGCCAGCATGACGAACGAGCGCAGCAGCGAAGGGATAAAGTCAAGCATCCAGAGATATCCGAACAGCAGCGGCAGAATAGCCATCGTCAGATCGAAACGGATATTGCGATAGGGAAAGTAGCGATCCTGCAGATATCGGTAGGGGTAGCGCAGCAGAAAGTAGAAGATTGCAAACAGCACACCCAGATGAAATCCGCTGATCGCAATCAGGTGCGAGATACCCAGCTTCGAAACATCCAGCCGCAGCGACCTGGGGATCGGCTCGCCCAGAAAGAGCGCCGTAAAGAGCGCTTTGGTCGTGTTGCGCTCATGCTGACCGACGATCCATCGGTGCAGCCTCTCTTCGATCCCCTCATCCCGCTCGAAGATCCGCAGGTCGTAGGTCGGCGCATAGAAGGTATGCAGATAGTCGGGGAAGGTGACGCGATCGGTGATGACGCCCAGCCGGATGCGTCGCCCTCTCAGATCGATCAGATCCTCGTAGTTGGTCGTGTAGAAAACCGCCCCGTCGTCACTCTTGAGCTTGAGTACCTGATAGCGCTTGCCGGAGGGTTTTCGTTTCTGGTAGTGGTTGAGTACCGTCGCATCGATATGGTGGAATTTATGCTGCGTGAATGCCCGGTAGCTGTGGTAACGCCACCCCAGATGCAGACCGAACAGCACCGCCATAGCCAGCACAAAATAGAGTATCTCTCTTCTGCGGGCGAAAAGGTCGATCTTCTCCACTAGATCGGAGGCAGCTCGATTTTGGAATTTCTGGCGTTCTCTTCGGCATTTTCAAAGACGATTTCGACCGGGACATTGCCCTTGTCGACAAAACGGGTGAAGCGCTTCTGAAAGACCAGATGCGCCGTCCCGATCGGGCCGCTTCTGTTTTTGCCGATGATGATCTCCGCCTCCTCTTCCGCTCTGGCGACGAATTCGCTCTTGTACTCTTTGCCCTCCGCTTTGGCGCGCTTCTCTTTCTCCTTCTCTTCGCGCATCTTGTAGACATCGTCGCGATAGACGAACATGATGATATCGGCATCCTGCTCGATCGAACCCGATTCGCGGATATCGCTGAGCATCGGGCGTTTGTCATGGCGGCTCTCCAGACCGCGGTTGAGCTGGGAGAGCGCGATGATCGGGATCTGAAGCTCTCTTGCCAGCAGTTTCAGACCGCGCGAAATCTCACTCACCTCCAGATGGCGGTCCTTGCCGCCCGTGCCGCTCATCAGCTGGAGATAATCGATGATCGCCAGCGAAATTTCGGGATTCTGGGTCTTGATCTTGCGCAGTTTGGAGCGCAGCTGGTTGATATTGAGCAGACCGTCGTCATCGACGAAGAGCTTCTTCTGGCTCATCTCGTCACTCGCACGGCTCAGATGTGACCACTCCTCGTCGGTCAGATCCCCTACCTTCAGATTCTGCAGGGGGATGGAGGTCTTGGCGCTGAGCATCCGCAGCATCAGCTCCTCCGCCGGCATCTCCAGCGAAAAGACCGCCACACCGCGCCCGTCGTCGATCGCTTTCTGGGCGAGATTGAGCGTAAATGCGGTATTGTGCGTCACGGTCATATCCTCCAGCAGAAAGAGACGGTTGCCGTCGATCTCGAATCCGTAGAAGTCGTCCACTTTGTCAAACTCCACGCTGATACCTGTCTGATTCCAGCTGCGTTTGCCAAACCACGGCTTCGCCCGCTTCCGCCCGATACGAACGGGGATGCGATCGACGTCACCGAATATCCGCACACGATAGACATCGCCGACAAAACCGATTTTTTTGATCGTTGCTCTCTTCTTTTTCAAAGAGGTGCGAAAGCCGAGCGTATCTGCGAGAAACTTGATCTGCTTCGCCAGAGAAGCGCTCTTTTGGGTGATTTCGTATCCGTTGCACTGTTTGTCGTAGTGTCCGTCACTGTCGATCAGTCCCGCCAGCAACTCCAGCCGTTTCTGCGTCGAATTGACAAGATAGGCTTGCGGAATATGTTTGTTTTCGATCACTCCCATCTCACGCAGCAGCGCCTGCAGCGAAAAACGATCCTTCTTGCCGCCCTGCTTCGCATTGGTGATGCCGTACATCGGACATTTGCCGTCCTCTTTCGATTTGACCAGTTTCAGACCGAGCCGTCTGGCAAAATCTTTGAGATAGGCGACTACTTCGGCATCTTCGGTCGCGATGCGCACATCCGATTTTCTGCCGTCTCCCAGCCACAATCCCAGAAAATAGGGCTCTATCGGTACCTCTTGCTCCATAAAGCGTACCGCCACTTTATAGCCTTTGTAGTTGGATTTGAATTTATCGGACTTTTTCAGGTACTCTCTGACGCTGATATTGAGCAGATCACCATGCTTGTGTTTGCCTTCGTTTCGGCTACGCCGGAGAGAGAGGATATGCGATTCGTTGACCCGGTAGTCGATGCCTTTGTTCTGACGGATCCAGTACATCTTCTCCCTGCCCTGTGTCGTCGACAGCACTCTGCGCGGCGTAGAGTCGTCACCCATCAGCAGATCTCCGGGTTTGATCTTTTCCACCGCTTTGAGCGTACCGTCATACATCAGGACCTTCGTCCCTTTTGCCAGACATTTTCCCATGGCCGGCCTCGCCGCGATGATGATCAGCTGCCCCTCCGAGAATCCCGCCGTCAGTTCGTTGAGTTCGCGAAAGCCGGTATCGACGCCGGTGACGCCGTTGTTGCCGCGCTTTTTCATCTCATGGATGTGCTCGATCGTCGAGACGACCATCTCCGGCGCTTCCCGGAACTCTTTGGTCGTCGCATCGAGAGAGATTTCGTAGAGCTCTTTTTGTACGATATTGAGGATATCGTCGCTGGGCATATCCTCTTCGACCGTCACTTCACGGATTTTGGAGGTGAGTTTGACCAGTTCGCGCTTGATCGCCTTCTCTTTGATCTCTTCGACATAGGCAGTGACATTGGAGATAGGGTTGGCGGAGATGATCTCGATGAAGACATCTTCGTTGTAGCGCTTCTTCTGCAGCAGCTTCTTTTTGAGAAACTCTTCGTCGATCGGCTGCTCTTCGCGATCGAGCTCCTCCATACACTGAAAGATCACCTGATGATCGGGCAGATAGAAATCTTCGGCAGAGAGCTTGGATGCGACATCTTCGTAGAGCGTCGGCTCGAAGATGATGGCACTGAGGATGGCGCGTTCGATGTTGAGATTGTGCAGTTGGTTCTGTGTCATTCGTACGCTTTTGCCGCCTTTTCGACCTCTTCGAGGAATTTATCGACCAGCTGATCCTCCTGCAGTTTCGCCACCACTTCTCCTTTGACCATCACCAGACCGCTCCCTTTGCCGTAGGCGATCGCCACATCGGCACTCTTCGCCTCGCCGATCGCATTGACGACACACCCCATCACCGAGACATCGAGCGGCGCTTTGATATGTTTGGTGCGTGCCTCCACCTCGGCCACCGCTTTGACCAGATCGACTTCGATCCGTCCGCATGTGGGGCATGAGATGATATTGAGCCCTTCGTTGACCACGCCGCTGTCCTTGAGAATCGCCCTGCCCACTTCGATCTCCTTCTCCAGCTCGCCGGTGATCGAGACGCGCAGCGTATCGCCGATCCCCTCCAGCAGCAGCGTTCCCAGTGCGATGGAGGATTTGACCGTGGAATGAAAGAGCGTCCCAGCCTCCGTCACGCCCAGATGAAAGGGATAGGGTACCTGCGGACGCAGATCACGATAGGCCTGCACCGTCCGCTGCACATCGCTCGCTTTGAGAGAGACTTTGATATCGGTGAAGCCGAAATCCTCGAGCAGCTTGATATTGTAGAGCGCGGAGGCGACCATCCCCTCCGGCGTCTGCCCGTAGCGGTTCTCGAACTGCTCCTCCAGACTGCCGCTGTTGACGCCGATGCGGATCGGAATGTCGTGCTCTTTGCATGCATCGACGACCGCTTTGATACGCTCTTTGGAGCCGATGTTGCCGGGATTGATACGGATACAGTCCACACTCTCCGCCGCGATCAGGGCCAGGCGGTAGTTGAAGTGTATATCCGCCACGATCGGCAGGGAGCTCTCGGCCCGGATCGTCTTGAGCGCGTGTGCAGCCGCTTCGTCGGGTACCGCCAGACGCACGATATCGCACCCCGCGAAATGGAGCCTGCGGATCTGCTCGAGCGTGCTTTCGATATCTTCGGTCTTGCTGTATGTCATCGACTGTACCGAGATCGGAGCGTCACCGCCCACCGCTACATCACCTACATAAATCTTCTTTGTCGGGTATCTTTTTATCATGCAGTGATTATAGCAGAAGTAGTTAAATGATTGCCGAGCGCTGCGCAGATCGGCAACGCTCTTCGTCCGGGGTGTTACTGTGGCAGTGCGGAACAGTTGATATCGTCGACCTGATCGGGATCGAATGTCACGGGTTGGCCGTTGATCGTGGCAGTGACCTTCCCGTCACTCTGGAACTGATACGCCACACCGTTGATTATGACCGTACCGTCGATCGGATCTTCGTTGCTCAGCACCAGCCGCTCGGTCGTATTGACATCGTAGGTACCGTCGGCGCATGTCGTCGGATTGCTCGTCAGCGTGATATGACCGTCGATCGCCAGTGTATTGGCAGCATCTTTGTCGATGACGAAATCCGTCAGAGTCAAGCGATGCTGCATCTCAGTGTTCGCTTTAGCCTTGGTGACCTCCCCGTCCAATTTCATCTTGACATTATCACCCAGCTGATGCACCAGAATCGTCATATCCGGATAACGGGTGATATCGCTATCCTCCCGTATCTCGAATCCATGGAGTTTGATCTCTTTGTTCAGCTGACTGGTAAAGGTGATCGTACCGTCGTAGACCTGGTTGGCCTCCTGACTGCACTGCGAAAAGTCTAGTGTGATTTTGGTCGTCTCCGGAACTGTAGCACTATCCTTTTGTACTTTGTAGGTGACATTGCCATCCAGTGCACAGTTGCGCGTACCGGAGGTGACATCGGTCAGAGCACGGACAAGCGGATTGGTCGATGAGAAATCGGCGGGATCGATGTTGTTGACGGCATCGCCCGCCTCAAATGCATTGCCCACAACGGCAAAACTGTTTTTCGCTTTTTGCGTATTGTCTATGACGACCTGCCCGTTTCCATGGTCGCCACCTCCGCCGTTATCGGCACTGCTGCCCGATGAGCTGCCTCCGCAGCCGGCGAAACCGACCAGCACAGCCATTGTAACCGTTGATAAAAGATAGCGTTTCATAAGCAACTCCTTATTATTTATTTAATATAATTATAACACTACTTAATTTAAGTAATTTTTAAGTATTTCTACTAATTCACTTTTTTTTCCTCTTTTAAGTCTCAACTTTTTTGGTTATACTGATCGCATGAACAGATTACGATTATCCCTCTGGTTTCTCTTGGCACTGTTGCTGGCTGCATGCGGCGATACCCCCTCTTCTGCCGATCTCTCGCAGAGCCGTCTGCAGACGCAGAGCACCACACCCGCGACCGAGGCCAAACCCCTCCCCGAACTGATCGTCTATATCCACGGCTACAACGCCAAAGGTGTCGACAAGCATCAGGTCTACGGCGCGCTTCGATCGGAGAGTCTGACCGATGCGATCGCACGATTCGGCAGCTTCACACCGCTGCAGAGTCTCGATCAGCACGATTTCCGCTACGGTGTGGCGATGACCACCTATTACGGCGACACCCCTCCCGCCTACTACAGCGACGCCGATATCGCGCAGATCGATGCGGTGACGCAGCGTTACGGCGGCGGTATTCCCCGCTATGCCCTGATCGTCGCGAAATTCATCCGCCACGCACTCACAGCCACGGGCGCGGCGCATGTCATGCTCATCAGCGGCAGCATGGGATCGCTCGTGACACGATGGATGATCGAAAAAAATCTCGAAAATCTCGCCGCAGAGGGGCGTATCGCCAAATGGCTCTCGATCAACGGCGTCATACGCGGCAACTACCTCAGCAGCCAGAGCGATCTGGCAAAATTCGTCAATGCCGTCCAGCCGCAGCCGATCGATGTGAAGCATATGTCCTACCGCTGGATCGAAACCAATCTGCACGATCCCAAAAGCGTCGCCGACGCACCCTTTTACAAGCGGATCCAGATCGGCGAAATCAGCTCCACCCGATCGGGCAAGCCTTTCGGTGCACTGCTCAAGGACAAACCCAACGACGGCTATCAGGTGGTGCGCGACACCTACTTCAAGGAGGTATCGCCGCAGGCGCGCTATCACGATCTCCCGCCCACACACAGCTACTTTCACCGGGGGCATATCGGCATCAAGGAGGCCAGAGGGGCATGGCTGGCGATCTACAACTTCCTGACATCCAAAAAACGCGTACGCATCACCCTCGAGGCGGTCACCGTCGACAATCTCCACGAAAAACGCATGCCGCTGCAGCACAAGACCAGATCGGAGATCGTCTTCGCCAGCAGCGTGGTATCTCCCGAAGCGCTGAAATCGTTTGGCATCTCCGACCCCGTCTGCCGACGCACGCTCACCGGCGGCACCCTCCCCGTCCATCACTACACCAAAGCGGGCGAAACCCGACTCCTCTCCCAGACGATCTACGACGACTTCGTCCTCCCCTCCGAGCACTCCCTCGATATCACGCTGGAGGGATACGAGCTAGATGATGCGATCAAATACGGCATCCACGAGCTCCTGCTGGGCGGCAACGAGCGGCTCGGCTCCGTCACGATGACCCTGCCGCTGCAAAACGGTACCTATCCATTCGAAGCTGAGGAGTATC
>CAYLLC010000043.1:0-13770 GCA_964384355.1 uncultured Sulfurospirillum sp.
CAGCACGATGCGCGTCTCCTGATAGATTGCACTCTCCCCTTCTATGGAGAGCTCGGCGGGGGTGAGATAGTTGACGCCGGGCGTGCCGGAGTAGATCTTGACGCAATCCTCCCGTAGATCTTCGTCGATCTTCACCTCGAACTCCGCACTGCCGTAGGGGGAGACGGCGCGCACGCGATCTCCGTCACGATAGTCGCACACCGGCGGCAGATAGATACAGCGGTCGCGTCTGAACTGGCTGTTGAGCGAATATTTGTGCTTGCATGTGATCAGATAGAACCCCTCCGCCTCACAGACCGCATCCTCATACTCATCCATAAACTGAAACTTCTCGTCGTCTGTATAGAATCCGTTGGCGTAGGGGGTCTCCAGATACTCCCGGTTTCGCAGATAGCCGCCCTCTTCCCGCACATTGTTGCCGACGATCGCTTCGATCATCTGCTTCTCCTCCGGCAACCTCTCCATCCCGAATGCATCGCAGAGCCGATTGGTCAGCTCCACTTCACCGATGCCGGTCTCACTCTCGTGCAATCTCGGCATCCGCCCGATATAGTCGGTACCGTAGCTGAATCGGATATCCTCCTTCTCCAGAAAGTTTCTGGCGGGTATCACCAGATCGCACAGCCTGGAGGTCTCGTTCTCCCACAGGCCGAAATAGACCGAAAACCTGCACTTGTTCAATCCGTCGATCACTCTGGCGGTATCGGGCAGCTGATTGGCGGGGTTGCTCCCCTGGATGAATGCGAGATCGTATCTCCCGAAATCGACCGTCGCGATCGGTACCCGCTTCTTGCCGACGGGAAATATCTCTTTGAAACCGAGCCCGCTGTTGCCCAGATAGCTGACGCCGCACCCCTCTTTGCCGAAGAGTCCCAGCATCGCGGCAAACGAGTCGATCGCACGCAGCACGCTGCTGCCATGCGCATACTTCTGTACGCCCACGCCCACCAGCATCGCCACCCGCTCTTCGCGCATCAGCATGAGTGCGGTCAGCATATCCTCCATCTCCAGGCCGATACGGTCCGTCAGCTCCTTGATCGGGAAGGAGCGGATAAACTCCACAAAATAGTCGAAGTCGTTGGTATAGCGCTCGATAAAGTCATAATTCTCCATCTGCTCGATATAGACGAAGCGTGCCAGAAAGATCGCCAGCCACATATCCGACCGCGGACGGATCTGCAGATGGACGGCCGCTTTTTTGGCCAGTTCGGTTTTGACCGGATCGATGACGATGAGGATTTTCTCTTTGAGCAGCTCCATAAAGTGCGAATTGGTCACGGAGATGTTGCGTCCCCAGACGACGACGATGCGGCTCTTCGCGATCTCTTCGTGCGGCATGCTGAGGCTCTCTCCCCTCCCTGCGATCACCCCCGCCTCTCCCGCACCGTCGCAGAGCGATCCTTTGGTGAATGTCGCGCCATAGGGTGCGAAGAAGTGCGCCGGACTCTTCTGCAGCCTGCCGAAATTGCCCGCTCCTTTGAAGTAGAGGGTCTCCAGATCCTGCGATTCCCTCAGCATCGTCGTCAGAATCCCGATCGCCTCCTCCATCTCGATCTCTTTACCCTTGAACCGCGGCTTGAGAATCCTCGGCTCATGCAGATAGTGATTGAGATTGGGGCAGAGAAAGCCCTGCGTCGTCGGATGGCTCTTATCCCCATAGAGCTTCCCGTCCCTGTACTCCACGCTGCATGCATCGTAGCAATCCAGCGGACATGTCGTTTTGTTCATTTTCCCACCTATATGTTTATATCCAAAAATTATAGCACAGGCTTATGGAAAAGCGTATGAGCCCCTTCTATTCTTTTTATATTCTTAATTTTATACATTTATTTACAAAAGTAAACATTCTCGCATTTTTTCCGGCTGCATGAGGCGAAATATTGTATAAATCCGTTTTATTTAGTAAACTTATATTGACTATGGTCGATTATAGGTAAAGTCAGAATTTTTCAGGAGCAGGCATGACCCTTTTCAAATCGCGCACCCTCTTTCCGGTATGTATCCTCTGCAGCTGTTTTCTCTTCGCGCAGAAATCTTTCGCGTTCGATTATCAGAAATACAGCAAAGAGCGCAAACAGATACGCTCGCTCACCCCGACCGACCGCATCGCCGCGGAAATCCCCAAAAGCACCCCGAAGAAGAAGCGCAGCGACAAAGCCTTTGCACACTTTACCCAGACGCTGCTCGAAGCGATGGATACCGATATCCCGCTCGCGACGCTGTTTGACAGCGGAAACGGCCTCTCCCTCTACTTCAAGCCCGCCAAAGTGACCAAAGTAGGTTTCAGATATAAATTTTAAAATTTTCTCGATAAAATTCTGTAATAAAAGATAAGGAAGAGAGCGATGCAATTCAAAATCACACCCACCGTAGAGGGTGAAAAGGTAACTTTTAAAAATCCAAGTCCCGAGTTCTACGAAGCGGTCGGCGGCGAAGAGGGCATGCGCAAGCTCATGTACAGCTTCTACGACCTGATCTACGAGAGCGATATCCACAACTTCTTCCCGCAGGATCGCGAAGCGTTCGACAAAGTCAAAGAGAAGAACACCAAATTTTTCATCCAGCGCTGCGGCGGCCCGAAAGTCTACGACGAAGAGAGCGGCGGTGTCGATCTGAACGAATTCATGATCCATGTACACGACGACTTCTCGATTCCCGAAAAGGCGCGCGTCGAGTGGCTGGGCTGCATGCGTGAGGCACTGGAAAAGTTCGATATGGATGAAGCGCTCAAACTCGACTTCTGGAACTATGTCGAAGCCTTCTCCAAGCTCACGGTCAACAGCTTCCCCGAAAAACGCCCCAACCCCTACTTTTGAGTGATGTGATCGTCATCGGTGCCGGTATCGCCGGTGCCGCGACGGCATGGCATCTCAACCGCGCAGGCCTGCATGTCGTCGTCCTCGAAAGCGGTGAGATCTGCAGCGGCGGTTCGCATGCCGCCGGCGCCTTTCTCTCGCCCAAAATCTCCAAACCCTCCCCCTACGCGACCTATCTCAACCGCGCTCTGGGCTATACCCTCGACTTCTACCGCAGGTACTTCCCCGATCTGCTCCATGCCGACGGACTGCTGAAGCTCCCCCTCGATGCGGAGGATGCCGTGCGCTGCCGCAGCTACGAACCCTACATCGATTTCCCGTGGCAGAAGCGTGAAGAGGGCTACTTTTTTCCCGAGGCCGGTATCGTCGAGACGGAGCCGCTCTGCCGTGCACTCCTGCAGGATATCCCCCTCTATACGCACACTCCCGCTCGCACCATACGCCGTGAGGCATCGGAGTGGATCGTCGACGACACCTACCGCGCGCGCTATCTGGTACTCGCCACCGGCAGCGAAGCGGATCTCCTCCCGCTGCCCTATCTGCGACGCAAAAAGATCGGGGGTTATCGCTACGACATCTGGTTCGAGGGGGCGGAAGCGCTGGCATACAACATCCACAGAGATATCTCCGTCTCCACCGCCCTGCACCATCCCGACCGCATCGTCGTCGGGGCTTCCCATATCCGAAACGCCGACGATCTGGCGTCTCAGGCGCAGCTGGACAGTGCCGGGCTGCTGGCGCGTGCCGAAGCGATCGTCCCGATGCCCGGCCGCACCGTGCTCGCCCGCTACCACGGATACCGCAGCTACAGCTTCGACTACTTTCCGATCGTCGGTCCGGCAGTCGATGCGAGTGCGACGCTGGAGCGGTTCCCCTATCTCAGAAGCGGTGCGAGGGTGCCGGCAGAGCGGTTTGACTACTATCCCGATCTCTATCTCCATACGGCACTGGGATCACGGGGCTTCGTCTTCGCCCCCTACAACGCCGCATGCATCACACAGGCGATCCTCTCGGGAGCAGCGATCGAAGATCGCCTGCTCCCTGCCGCACGCTTTCTCAAATGGGCCAGAAAGGGATAGCGCCTACAGATCTTCCGATTTGGCTCTGGCAATCGCGTAGCGTTTGAGAATCTCCGCATTCAGGCGTTTCGCCATCTCTCTGTCGATCGCGAGTTTGACACCGTCCTTGTCCTCCAGTACCGCGATAGGATCGGCGGCATGCGTGAGCCGCTGATAGAAGGTTTTGAGGTCGGGGAAGCTTTTGCCGTCGAGTTTGTCGATCACCCAGAGCCCGACGCCGTAGTTGCCCACACTCAGCTTCGAAGCGAGGACTTTGAGCAGGATCACCACCTCTTTGCGTTTGGCGCTGGGCAGCTGGGTAGAGAGATAGCGCAGCTCGAGTGCACCGCTCCCCAGCGAGGAGAGGAGATTGGAGCTGAGCTTCGTAAAGACATAGCCGCCGTAGATGAAGTAGCTGGGCATCGTATCGTAGCGTTTGGTCTTGACCAGCAGCATATCATCCACGCGGCGCGTCAGAGGCAGCGCCACCTCCATCTTCTTGCCCTTGCGGATGACGGTAAATTCCACCGATTCGCCCATCTGATGCAGATCGACATAATATTTCCATGAGGTATATTCGTGATAGCGAAACTCCACCGTACCGTCGTTTTCGATGCTGTGGCCGTCGATCGCGGTGATGATATCCTCTTTTTGAAACACCTCTCTGGCGGGCGAATTGTAGACCCAGTCGACGACCAGCTCTCCGGTCGTGTTCTCATCGAGGCGGTAGAGCTTCCTGAGTGTGGGGTTTTCCATCTTTTCGATCGTCAGCCCCGTATGCGCGAATCCGTCGTAGACACCGTCTGCGATATCGTTGAGAAAGTGCTCGATCACGACGGTAGGCACCAGATAGCCGATATTCTGCGCACGGCTGCGACTCTGCATGACGACACCGACGATCTCGCCGTCGCTGATCGCGGGCCCGCCGCTGTTGCCGGGATTGATCGCGGCATCGACCTGAATCGCCAGAAACTTTTCGTTGCTGTGCACATAGCGGTGGTGCTCGATCCGCGAAACGACGCCGGTCGTGATACTGAGGGTATTGCCCCCTGTGGGATATCCGAATACCGCCACCTTCTGCTCGATCTGCGGCAGATCTCCGAAATCGAGCGGCGTGATCCCCTCGAAAAAGCTTTTGTCCTCGACGGTGATCAGCGCCAGATCGGCCTGATGCGAGACGAAAAGCACTTTGGCCTGATAGCGCTTCGTCTCGCCGTAGCGGCGCACTTCGATGAAGGTATGGTTGGCGACGACATGGGCGTTGGTGAGGATTCGGTTGCCCGCGATCACCGCACCGGATCCGCTCATACGGCGGATCGCACTGTTCCACGGTCTGGTGAAATCGGGCAGCTTCGCGACGGTGTAGATCTTGACGATCGACTCTTTGACCTTTTCGTTGATGCCGGGTACGGCAGCTTCGCATGAGGGCCTGGTTTGATCGGCATGCAGCGTCGCACCCGTCAGCAGCACTGCCAGTATCAGCCATATGCTACGCATGACACCCTCCTTCGCTATCGCCGTTCTTCTCTAGTATCACGGCAAAAGGCTCCGGTTTTTTGACCTTTTTGATCGCCTCTTTGGCCAGGAAAAGCTCTCTGGCACTCTCGATGGCGAGTACTTTGCCGTCGAATGTCGCTTCGACGCTGCAGAGCATTTTGTTGCGTATCAGCGCTTCGGTCACGGAGAGGATGAAGGTGAGCCACTTCAGATCCTCCAGCGGCGGCAGCAGCGCGGCGTAGCGCTTGTAGATGCCGTTGTCGACCTTCCCCTTCTGCGAGTAGCGCAGCAGCACCGCGATCAGCAGTTTCTCTCTGTGGGAGAGGGTGAAGTTGAGATTCTCCAGCAGAAAAAAGAAGCTGTAATCACTGTTGGAGTAGATGTTGAGGCGGTTGAAGATCAGCAGCAGTTTCGCCGCCATCAGCAGCGGCGCAAGGTAAGCCCGATCGCTGTCGAACTGCGCATGCACTGCCTGATAGATCGTCTTGCAGATGCGCTGAGAATGGCTGCAGTGACGCGGCAGCAGCGCATAGCGATCGAGCAGGCTTTTGATACTGACATTGAAGTTGTGCGGAAAGCGGAAGTTGCTGTTTCTGAGGATATCATGCAGATAGACACCCTCGCGTACACCCGCTTTGGAGGTGAGCACCTGTCGGGTTTGGAAGCGCTTGTTGATCCGGTAAAAGATCGTACTGCCCTCGCGGATCGTGTCGTATCGGCTCGACGAAATCGGAAAATCTTTCAGCTCCAGCACCGACGCTTTGGCTACCTTCTTGATAAACTTCTCATATTCGGGATAGTCGTAGGCGAAGGCATGCAGCGTATCGATCGGATAGGCTTGCGAGCGCATAATCGCCTTGGAGAGCGCACGAATCGTCCCGCCGATACCGATCACCATCTCCGAGCGGAACCGATCGGGCAGATCCTCCAGCACCTCCTCCACATAGGCACCCGCCTCTTTGAATCCCCGCTTTTTGTCGAAAAAGAGCTCTTTGAGGCGTACCGTACCGATCGGCAGCGAAATCGTATCGACGATACGGCCGTCGACGATTTTGGCCAGCTCCGTCGAACCGCCGCCGATATCGACCGTCACCGCTTCCCGAAAGGGCGGCAGCAGATTCAGCGCTGCCAGAGCACCGAAATAGGCCTCTTTGTTGCCGTCGATCACCCGGATATTGAGCTTCAGCTTCCGGCGTACGCGTGCGAGAAAATCGGACCTGTTGGGGGCGTCCCGCAGCGCCGATGTCGCCACGCAGAAGATCTTCTGAGATTTGTAGCTTCTGGCGATCTGTACGAAATCCTCCAGTGTGTAGAAGGCGCGATCCATCGCTTCGGGCGTCAGCCTGCCGCCCTCTTCGTAGGCATGCTCGCCGATGCGCACGCTGCTGCGGACCTTCTCGATCAGGTGAAAGGCGAAGCGTGAGCTCTTTTCGTAGATGACCAGCGTCATCGAGTTGGAACCGATATCGATAATTGTCGTTCTTTTGGCCATCAGGTGTTGTTTCTCTTATATTTTTCCAGCAGCTGTGCCGGTGTCTCTTCATGCACGGGATCGTAGACGATCGCCTCGACGGGACAGACGGGTATGCACGAGGGGGTCGCTTCATCCAGATATCCGACACACTCCGTACAGAGCGCCGCATCGATCACATAGATCGGATCCGCACAGGCGATCGCACCGCTCGGGCACACCTCCACACACGCATCGCATGCGATGCATGCATCGATAATCTTCAGTGCCATCTAGAGGGTGCTCTCCTTGCGCAGCACCCCGAAGATACCGCGTCGTTTCTGATCGGGAGATTCACCCATCGGACAGTAGTTGCGCGAGCTGATGATCGCCGTCGCAACCGTACCGCTCTTGCCGTCTTT
The DNA here is from genome assembly GCA_964384355.1 of uncultured Sulfurospirillum sp. Classification (GTDB taxonomy): domain Bacteria; phylum Campylobacterota; class Campylobacteria; order Campylobacterales; family QNZT01; genus QNZT01. Next base: position 7,244 of record CAYLLC010000043.1, read on the forward strand.
TCTGTTTTTGAGGCTGAGTTTGGCACCGATCGCATCGGCGGCACCCTTCGCCAGAAAGAGCCCCAGCCCCGCACCGCTCTTGTCACCCTGCCGCTTGAAGGGTGCGAAGAGATCGATGCTCTCGTCGATACCCGGCCCCTCGTCGATCACTTCGATCTTGAAATCGTCGCCGATAAGCCGTGTCTTGATCGTCACGGTGCCGCCGTCGGGGGTGAATTTGAGCGCATTCTGGACGAAGTTCTGCAGGATGTGCGTCAGCAGCGAAGGCTGTGTGATGATGCAGTACTGATCGGGCTCCAGATCGACTTTGACCGATTTGCCTCTGTTTTTGGCGATCAGCTCGAAATCTTTTGCCTTGTCCTTGATGAACTGCACCAGATCGACCTCCACCGGCTTGTCGAACTGCGCCCCCTCCTGCCGTCCGACATCGAGAATCGAGCCGATCATGGCATTCATCTCGTCGATCGTCTTGTTGTTGACGCGCAGGGTATCTTTGTACTTCTCGATATCCCGGTCTTTGATCAGCGTCACTTCGTTTTTGGTCTTCATGACCGCCAGCGGCGTCTTGAGCTCGTGTGCCGTACCGATGAAGAGCTCTTTCTGATACTTGACGAAATTCTGGATACGCTCGATCAGCTTGTTGACGCTCTCCGCCAGGGAGCGGTACTCGTCGGGCAGATGGCCGGTATCGATCTTTTCGAGAAAGTTTTCGTTGAGTCGGGCGAGGCGGCGGTTGATCGACTTGACCGGACGCAGCATGAGCTCGGAGAGGAACATCGCATACCCCCAGATCAGCAGAAACATCAGCACCGTCAGGAAGATGATACTGTGCTTGATCTTGGCCAGCAGCGCCTGCGTCATGCTGACATCACGCTCGATCTTCAGGAAGCTGGAGCGCGCTTTGTTGTAGGGATAGAAGATCGTGATGTAGGGTTTGCCCTCTTTGGTGTACTGCTCGAAAAAGGGCACGGCCGGTTTGTCGACGCGGATCACGACGCTGAATCGGTCCGATCCGAACGCCTTGCCTCCGCCCGCCAGACCCTGACCCGCCGCGAAAGGAAGCTTCGCTCTGGAGTTCTCGATATAGGCGACCGCCTCCTGCTTCAGATTGGTGGAGAGGTCGTCGTAGATCTGTATCTTGATATAGTAGTACAGAATGATCGAAAATATCGCAATCAGCACCGATGAACCGGCGACCAACTGGATAAGAAATTTACGCTTTATGCTTTTTTCGGAAAACAAAACCTGTAACCCCGTCTTCTGACCGTTTCAATCGTGGAGATGTTCAGAGGTTTGTCCATCTTCTGTCTGATCTGGTTGATCGCGACTTCGATGACATTCGGCGTGACGAGTTCAGGCTCTTCCCAGATGGCATCGAGGAGCTGCTCTTTGGAGACGATCTGATCGCTGTGTCTGGCGAGGTGTGTCAGGACTTCGAAAGGCTTGCCCTTCAGCTCGATGTCGATATTTTTGTAGGTGATCTTCTCTTCGTCCGGATCGATCACCAGCTCGTCTATCTTGATCACATTGGTACCGCCGAATCGCAGTCTCGCTTCGATACGCGCCACCAGAATATCAAAATCGAAAGGCTTTTTGATATAGTCGTCCGCACCCGCTTTGAGCGCTTTGATCTCGCTCTCTTTGTCATCTTTGGCAGAGAGGACGACGCATGCCGTACGCGGGGTCTTCTGCTTGATCATCGTCACCAGATCGACACCGTCACCGTCGGGAAGCATCCAATCCGTCAGGACCAGATCGTAGTTGCGTATACCGATGTAGTACTCCGCATCTTTGAAGTTTTCGGAACTGTCCGCCTGATAACCGTACTCCTGCAAACCCTCGACCAGGGTCTTGTTCAATGTAATTTCATCTTCAACAATGAGAACTCTCATTATTTTCCTTTCTTAAAAAAATTTGACAAAAGTATATCATAATTTCAGCTAAATATAAAGACATATTAAAAAAAATTTAATATGTTGACATTTTTTCGACGCAGACCGTGCAATTTGACAAAATTTCCGGCTTGCAGAGCTGCAGCCGCACCGATTCGACGACCGGCCAGCCCGCTTTGATCGCAGCGATAATCGCCTCGAGCGCATCTTCGATCAAGCCGTAGCGCTCCTCCTGCAGCATCGCGGTAATCAGTGCCGAGACCTCCGCATAATCCACGAACGCCTCTCCCGACCGCCGATAGGCGATCTCGCATGTCGCCACGACCCGCTGGGGATGCTCACGCTCCTGCGGCAGTATCCCGATGATCGCTTCGCATGTCAGATCTCTGATGGCTATCGTGTACATCCGCAGAGGCCTATGCGATGCGCTTCTCCTGCCCTTTGAGCAGACGAATGATATTGTCGGTATGTTTGTAGAGAATCACCAGTATGATGATCATCACCGGCACATGCACCATGTCGGGATGCAGCACGAAGGAGCAGATACCGACCGCGACGACGCCCAGCAGCGAAGAGAGCGAGGAGATTCTGATCGTTTTGGCGCTGATCGCCCAGACGACGACCCCGACGATCGTGCAGATCGGCAGCAGTACCGCCAGCACACCCAGACCGGTCGCGACCCCTTTGCCCCCTTCGCCCCACAGAAAGATACTGAAGCAGTGCCCGATGACGGCGAAGACCGCGATCGCCCAGAGCGTCTCCTGCGGCACACCCGCCGCATAGCCGAGCGCCAGTACGAACACACCCTTGAACGCATCGAGCAGCAGCGTGGCGATGGAGAGCTTTTTGGCCAGTTTCGGATTCTTCTCTTTGAGCACGCGCAGGACATTGGTCGCCCCGATATTGCCGCTGCCCTCTTTTTTGATGTCGACACCGGCGAAGAGTCTGGCGAGAATCAGGCCGAAAGGGATGCTTCCCACCAGATAGGCGAGCAGATAGAACTGGATATTGGTGTTGGACAGAAACGATAACATGTGTAATAGGTACCTTTATATGAAGGCTATATTCCACCGCACAAACGGTGACAGAGATAGCTTTTTCGTAAAAAGAAAGATTATAACTTAATTTTTTTTATATAGAGTTTAGGTATAGTATCGATAAAGAAATTCAGATGTAAGGATGCTGTAGTGGAAGATATCACCGTTAGCAACGAAACCCTCAGAGAGGAGATTCTGCAACTCAAAGAGGAGCTCAATGTCACGATCGTGGCGCACTACTATCAGAAAGACGAAGTCTTCGAGCTGGCCGACTTCAGCGGCGACAGCCTCCAGCTGGCACAGATGGCGATGGAGGACGAGAACCCCTTCCTGATCTTCTGCGGCGTGGGATTCATGGGTGAGAGCGTCAAGATCCTCTCCCCCGAAAAGCGGGTCCTGATGCCCAAGATCGCATGCTGCGCGATGGCCAAGATGATCGACGGCCTCCACTACGACAAAAATGTCAGGATTCTCGAAGCGGCAGGCATCAGAAAAGAGGATATCCTCCCGATCACCTACATCAACTCCTCCGCCGAAGTCAAAGCACGCGTCGGCGAGATGGGCGGCATGGTCTGCACCAGCTCCAACGCCAAAAAGATCATCACCAAAGGGCTCGACAGCGGCAAAAAGATCCTCTTCGTGCCCGATCAGTGCCTCGGACAGAATATCGCCAACCAGATGGGGCTCAAATCTTGTGTCGTCGACGACGGAACCGATCCCAAAGAGGCCGATATCATCTGCTACAACGGCTTCTGCTCCGTACACCAGCTCTTCGAAGTCGAGGATGTGGAGTTCTACCGCAGCCGATATCCCGGCATCAAAGTGATCGCGCACCCCGAGTGCAAACCCGAAGTGTGCGATGCATGCGACTTCGTCGGCTCCACCAGCCAGATCATCAACTACATCAAAAATCTCGATCCCGAGCAGAAGGTCGCCGTCGGTACCGAGTTCAACCTCGTCAACCGCCTGCGCAAGAAAAACACCTATGTCCTCTCCTCCACCAAGCCCGAATGCCCGACGATGAACGAGACGACCCTGCAGGATCTGCACGATACCCTCCTCTCGATCAAGGAGAATCGTATCCTCAACGAGATCCATGTCGATCCCGAAGTGCGCAAATGGGCGAAAGTGGCGCTCGAGAGGATGTTCGAGATATGAGAGTCCGGGAAGTCGTACGCGAAGCGATCCTCGAAGATGTCGGACGGGGCGATCTCTTTTCGCTGGTGAGTGACCGGCGCCTCGTCGAAGCGCGCGTCATCGCCAAAGAGGACGGTATCTTCTCCGGCAAACTCTACATCAAAGAGCTGGGCGAGATGGAGCATCTGGATATCGAATTTCTCGTCTATGACGGCAACCGCATCGAGAAGGGCGACATCATCTGCTATGTACGCGGCGAAGTGAACCGCGTCCTGATGTACGAGCGGGTCATCCTCAATATCATGCAGCACTGCAGCGGCATCAGCACCAATACCGCCCGGTTCGTCGAACTGGTCAAAGGGTACGATGTCAAGCTGCTCGATACCCGCAAGACACGGCCGGGACTGCGTGTGATGGAGAAGTATGCCGTGCGCTGCGGCGGCGGCACCAACCACCGACTGGGGCTCGACGACTGCCTCATGCTCAAAGATACCCACCTCGCAGCGATCGACGATCTGCATCTCTTCATCAGACAGGCGCGCAAACGGATCCCCTACACCGCCAAAATCGAAATCGAATGCGAAAGCGTCGAAGCGGCACAGGAAGCGATGAGCAGCGGCGCCGACCTGATCATGTGCGACAACATGCAGATCGCCGATATCGAATCGGTGGTACGCTATCGTGACGCCAACCATCCGCATGTCCTGCTCGAAGCGAGCGGCAACATCACCAAAGAGAATATCGTCGACTACGCCGGAACCGGCGTCGATGCGATCAGCAGCGGCAGCCTGATACACAAAGCGGTCTGGCTCGACTTTTCGATGCGCATCGACGAGCGTTAATTTTACAGGGAGAGGGGAAAACCATGAAATTCAGCAATTTCGCACCGATTATCGAGGTGCCTTTCGGACAGAGGGCGGAGGTCAAGCGACCGCTGCCGGAGTTTTACGCCACCGTCGGCGAAGCGGGTATCAGAGCGCTGGTCGACAGACACTACGAGCTGCTCAAGGAGAGTCCGATCCAATCGCTCTTCCCCACGGAAGATCCCGAAGAATTCGCTGCAGCCAAGAAGCATGCCGCCGACTTTTTCATCCAGTTTTGCGGCGGGCCGCAATACTTCAACCAGTCGCGCGGCGCACCGAGAATGGTCGGCCGGCATGCCCCGTTTCGCATCACACCCTACGCCAGACGCATCTGGCTGGAGATGTACCTCATCGCGCTGCAGGATGTCGAAGCGAGCGAAGCGGCGGTGAGCTCGTTCTGGGATTATCTCAACACCTTCTCGACATGGATGGTCAATACACCTGAATAGTGAATGCATGCGGCAGTAAGGAGCAGCGATGGCGGATGACGCGGAAAAGACCGAAGAGCCCTCGGCGAAGAAACTCGAAGATGCCAAGAAAGAGGGTAATGTCCCCCGCAGTCAGGATACCAGTGCCTTTATCACACTGATCGTCGCCGTCGTGGTGGTCTACTTCGCCACCTCCTTTCTCACTTCGCGCATCGAGCACCTCTACCGCTACTACAGCGCATTTATTGGTATCGAGATCACTCCCCGCACCGCCTACGAGATCGGGCTCAACACCCTCAGAGAGCTGGTCCTGATGGTCATCCCGATCGCCGCGGTCGTCGCACTGGCGGGCGTGCTCGCCTCGGTCGCGCAGTTTGGCTTCGTATTCACGACCAAGCCGCTCACCCCCGACCTCAAGAAGATCGATCCGATTAAGGGGCTGGGCAAACTCTTCTCGATGAAGAAGCTGATCGAAGCGATCAAGATCACCGCCAAAGTGGCGATCGTCTTCGCCGTCGCCTTCTACTTTCTGCTGCAGGATATCGACGAACTGCCGACCGTCATCCACTTCTCGCTGGAGCATCAGATCGGCTGGCTGGTCGAGAAGATTCTGATGCTCGTGGCGATCATGCTGATGGTACTCTTCGTGCTGGCGATGGTCGATCTGATGATCGTCCGCATGCAGTACTTCAAAGATCTCAGGATGAGCAAGCAGGAGGTCAAAGACGAATACAAACAGATGGAGGGTGATCCGCAGGTCAAGGCGCGGATCAAGAAGATCCAGATGGAGATGGCACAGAAGCGGATGATGGCGGAGATCCCGACCGCCGATGTGATCATCACCAACCCCACCCACTACGCCGTCGCACTGCGCTACGACAAAGCCCGCGAAAACGCCCCGCGCGTCATCGCCAAAGGGATCGACAACATGGCGCTCAAAATCAAAGAGATCGGACGCGAGCATGCGATACAGATCATCGAAAACCCGCCGCTCGCCCGCGAACTCTACGCCAAATGCGACCTGGACGAAATCATCCCCGAAAACTTCTACCAAGCCGTCGCCGAAGTACTCGCCTTCGTCTATAAAGCGAAACAGTCAGGATAAAGGAGCCGTCATGCCAAAATCCCACAAGCTGCTCTATGCCGCCTACCTTCTCATCTGGATCGTCA
>CAYLLC010000044.1:0-8383 GCA_964384355.1 uncultured Sulfurospirillum sp.
CTATCTCTATTCTCGCGTCACCCGAACCGAGTCCGGGAGCCGCTCAGTCACTGAAGCTTTGCCCTTGGCAAGACGGAAGTGTTCAGAAGATCACGATGCTCTTGATCTCCGTGAACTCTTCCAGGGCATATTTGGGGCCCTCTTTGCCGATACCGCTCAGTTTGCTGCCGCCGTAGGGCTGGATGTCGAAGCGTACGGTCGGGATGTCGTTGACCACGACACCGCCGCACTCGAACTCCGCGATCGCCCGTCTCGTATTTGCCAGATCGTTGGTGAAGATGGAGTATTGCAGCCCATACGGCGAGTCGTTGATTTTGCGCAGCGCTTCGTCGAAATCCGCCACGCTGACGATACTCACGATCGGTGCAAATACCTCTTCGCAGACGATGTTCATATCATCCGTGACCCGATTCATGACCGTAGGCGGAAAGATCTTGCCCTCCCGTTTGCCGCCGCAGAGTGCCTCGGCGCCCTCTTCGATCGCGCTTTGTACCCACTTTTCGGCGCGTTCGGCCGCCTCCTCGCTGATCAGCGGCCCCAGAAAAGTCTCTTCGTCGGACGGATCGCCGACCTTCAGCATCGCTGCCTCCTGCGCCATCAGCGAAGCGAACCGGTCGGCAACCTTCTCATGCACATAGATACGCTGCAGCGAGATACAGACCTGTCCGGAGTTGTAGAAGGAGCCGAATGCACACTTCTTCGCCGCACTCTCCAGATCGGCACTCTCGTCGATGAAAGTCGCGGCATTGCCTCCCAGCTCCAGAGAGACCTTTTTGATACCTGCCTCTCGCATGATGATCCTGCCCACCGGGACGCTGCCCGTGAAACTGATCGCTCTGGGGATGTCGCTCCTGACCAGCGTGCCGCCCACCTCCGCATCGCCGTAGACGAGGCTCAGCGCATTGGGTGCGCGGTGAGGACTCCGGATGAAGAGTCTGGCGAATTTGTAGGCTGTCAGCGGCGCTTCGGGTGTCGGCTTGAGCACGACGCTGTTTCCGGCGATGAGCGCCGGACCGAGCTTGTGCGCGATGAGGTTGAGCGGAAAGTTGAAAGGCGTGATCAGCGCAGCCACACCGACCGGCACGCGTGTGTAGTAGCTGATACTCTTGCGACCGCTCGGCATCGCATCGGAGTTGAAGGTCTCGCCGTGCGACTCGATTCCGGCAGCGACGGAGAGCTTCAGCGTCTCGATGCAGCGCTCCACCTCGATACGCGCGAAATGGATCGGCTTGCCCACCTCCTGCATGATCGTGCGTGCCATATCCTCCTTCTCATCCTCGAGTGCGGCGATGACATCTTCGAGCCACTGCACTCTCTGCGAGAGCGGAATGTCGCGATTTTTGCGAAACGCCTCCCGCGCGATCCGCAGCGCTTCCCGGGCATCCGCCGCGTCGCAGAGGGGATACTTCGAGACCACTTCTCCGCTGTAGGGGCTCCTGATCTCCAGCCACTCCGTCTTGCCAACCTCCACATCACCGAAAAAGATCTTCGCTTCCATTCGCGCTCCTATATTTTTAATATTCCGAAATTTTAGCACAATCCCGGCGATATTCTCTTAAGAGGCCGGGCGGTATAATGAACCTATGCAAAGTGAGTCGAAAAGAGACACGATCGTCGTCATCGGCGGCGCCAATCTCGAATATATCATCAAGAGCGACCGCCCGATCGAATATGGCGGCAAAAACAGCGTCGAGATCGAAGAGCTCTACGGCGGCAGCGGCGTCAACTACACGCTCCGGCTGCTGCATGCGGGTGCGCGTGTCTATCCGATTCTGCTCGCCGGAGACGACCATGCCGGCAATCAGATCCGAGATGCTATCCTCTCCGCATCGGCTGCGGACGATCCCGATATCCGCGCATTTATCGAGAGTCCGGATTTCTTCGTACCGCATGCCGTGACACCCCGATCGACGATCATCATCGAAGGATCGCGCAGGACGATTCTCACACAGGATCGCAACCGCCACAACCGCTTCCGCAGCCACCTGCCAAGACGCATCGACCGGACCGAAGATGTCGGCTCCCTCATCATCGGGCATATCCACAGCGACAAACCCGGGCACAACGAGCACGCCGAAGATCTGAGCACGATTTTCGCCATCGAGCGCCTGCGGGACCAGGCCGCCCTGATCTACGCCAACTTCGGCGCATCGCAGATCGCGCATGGATACGATTTCTGGCGCGCTTACCTCCCCGCTATCGACATTCTCCAGCTCAATATCAACGAGATCAAACGCCTCTTCGCCGAAGAGGGCCAATCCCCCTCTCTCGAAAAGATCGTCTCCATGCTGCGCGATCTCGACATCTCCGCGATTATTACGCTCGACAAATTCGGTGCGATCGGTATCCTCAGAGGCCATCATGAGACGCTCTTTATGGCGCGTCCCGTCGATCTGGGTGCACGCTTCGTCGATTCGACCGGTGCCGGGGATGCCTTTTGTGCCGGGATGGTCAGTGCGCTGCACGGCAAGGCGCACATCACACCCGACGACTTCAAAGAGGCGATGAACCTCGCCAGAAGCTGGGCGGTCTATGCATGTATGAGCTACGGCGGCGCCAACCGCTGCCCCGACGCAGAGACCATCGCAGCGTTTCACGAATCGATCTCCAGAGAGCATGAAGTACTGCTCTACAGCGGAGAGCGGATCAGAGATATCTTTTCGCTGATCGACATCACGATGGAGCTGCACGAATCATGAGACGACTACCCGCCGAGTGGGAGGATCAGGATAGCATTCTGATGGCCTTTCCGCATGCCCGAAGCGACTGGGCCGACGACCTCAAGAGCGCCGAATCGGTCTTTTTGCGTATCGCCAGCTCGATCTGCTTCAAGCAGAAGCTGATTCTCGTCTGCGACGACAAAGCGCGGGTGCGGGAGATGTTCTGCTACCACGACAAGATCTCCTTCGTCGAGCTCGAGACCGACGATACATGGTTCAGGGATTTCGGCCCGATCACGATCTATGACGGGGATGAACGCAAACTGATCGATTTCACCTTCAACGGCTGGGGCGGAAAGTTCCCTGCAGACAGAGACGACGCCGTCACCGCCCATCTGCACAAAAACTGGCACTTCGGACTCTCCCCGCTGCTGCATGAGGAGATGGTGCTGGAGGGCGGCTCGATCGAGTCCGACGGCCAGGGCACACTCATGACGACTACGAAGTGCCTCCTCAACCCCAACCGCAATCCCCGCATGAACCGATCCGAGATCGAAGCAAAACTGACAGGGCTCTTCGGCCTGAAACGCATCCTCTGGCTCTCGCATGGCGAACTGATCGGAGACGACACCGACGCCCATATCGATACCCTCGCGCGCTTCATCGACCCCGAGACGATCGCCTATGTCACATGCAGCGATCCGGAGGACCCCCACTACGCACCGCTGCAGGCGATGGAGGAGGAGCTCAAATCGTTTCGCACCCTGCAGGGCAGCCCCTACCGTCTCATCCCCCTCCCGCTCCCCGCTCCCAAATATAAAGAGGGCAGAAGATTGCCCGCCACCTACGCCAACTTCCTGATCGCCAACCATGTCGTGCTGCTCCCCACCTACGACGACCCGCGAGACAAAGAGATGGTCGCGCTTTTCAAAAGCCTCTTTCCGACGCGGGAAATCATCCCGATCAAATCGCTGCGCCTCATCGAAGAGGGCGGATCGATACACTGCTCCACGATGCAAGTCGCCCGATGACGCCGCCGATCATCCTCCCCGGCATACAGAAGGATCGCGACCTCACCCTCGCACTCAGACGCCTCAAACTCAAAAACAGCGACATCAAATCGGTCCACTACGCCGACAACCAGACCCTCGTCTACCTCAAGAAACGGGTCAAAAACCGCCCGCCCAAATCGCGCATCCCTTCCAGAAACATGGAGCATGAGATCCTCGTGGTGGAGCGCTTCGTCGGGGAGTACCGATACCTGATCGAGCGCGAGCGCCTCGCGGAGATCGAAGCACAAATCGGAGAGATCAAAAAGATCAGCGGCAGGGAGCGGGAGATCTTCGGCCGTGCGATTCTGGGGCTGCGGGGGCGCTATCTGGGGTCGCAGTTCTATTTCCATCTGGTGCGCTTCTCCAGAGACCGGCGCATCGAGACAGAGATCGCAAACGGCGACATCGTGCTCGTCAGCTACGGCGATCCGCTCAGCAGCGACCTGACCGGCACCGTCTACGAGATCAAGCCCCACTTCATCACCGTAGCCTTCGAAAACGCTCCGCCCAAATGGGCGCTCAGAGACCATATCCGCATCGATCTCTATATCAACGACATCACCTTCAAGCGTATGGAGGAGAATCTGCTGGAGCTGCTGCATGCGAGCGGCCGCAGACGCGAGCTGCGCAATATCCTGCTGCAGCTGCAACCCCCGCGCCCCTGCGCACCGTGCGCTTTCACCCCGCATGACACCCGCCTCAACGCCTCGCAGCGCGAAGCGATCGCCGCGGCACTGGGGAGTGAAGATCTCTTTTTGATTCATGGCCCGCCGGGTACGGGCAAGACCAGCACCCTCATCGAGCTGATCTGGCAGGAGAGCAGGCGCGGCCGCAAGATCGTCGCGACCGCCGACTCCAACACCGCCGTGGACAACATGCTCGAGCGCCTCGCCGGACTGGGCCTCGATATCGTCCGTATCGGCCACCCGGTGCGTATCGCGGAGGAGCTGCAGAGATATTCGATCCACTTCCTCTACGAACAGCATGTCGATACCCTCTCCATCAAAGAGGGGTGGCAGGAGATCAGCGAGATGGCCGCCCGGCGCGACCGACATGCCAAGCCCACCGCAGCGCGCAGCCGCGGCATGAGCAGCGATCGTATCCTCTCGCTCGTGCACAAGGGCAAGACCCAGCGCGGTATCTCCAAAGAGACGATGCAGTCGATGGCATCATGGATCAAGATGAACGAAAAGATCGACCGCAAAGTCAAATCGCTGCAGGAGCGGGAAGCGGAGATCTACCGCACGATCATCCAAAATGCCGATGTCCTCCTCGCGACCAACTCGATGCTCCGCTCCGACATGCTGCGCGAACACCGTTTCGATGTGGCGATCATCGACGAGGGGAGTCAGCAGATGATCCCCTCCACGCTCATTCCGATCGCTGCAGCCGATCGCTTCGTCATCGCCGGAGACCACAAGCAGCTCCCGCCCACCGTACTGAGCAACGACGAGAGGCTCAAAGAGACGCTCTTTGGCGCGCTGATCGGGCGCCACCCCGAACTCTCCCGCATGCTCACCGTCCAGTACCGCATGCATGCATCGATCATGGACTTTTCGAACCGCCACTTCTACGACGGGAGACTGATCGCCGACGAGAGCGTGGCACACCACACGCTGGCGGATCTGGGCATCCGAACAAGCGACCGATACCCCGAGATACTATCGCCGACGCCGCCCCTCATCTTTGTCGACACCTCCGGCAGCGGTGCCGCCGAAGCGCGCAGCGAGCGCTCCACCAGCTACTACAACGAGACCGAAGCGGAGATGGTCGCGGAGTTCGCCGAAGCACTGCTGCAGATGGGTCTGAAACCGCACCATATCGGGATCATCACACCCTACGCCGCACAGATCAAGGCGATCAAACGCAGGCTCGAAGCGCGCGACCTCTCTATCGAGACGAGAACGGTCGACGGGTTTCAGGGGCAGGAGAGGGAGGTGATCCTCATCTCCTTCGTCCGCTCCAATCCCAAAGGCGAGATAGGATTTCTCAGAGATGCCCGCAGACTCAATGTCGCCATCACCCGTGCCAGACGCAAGCTGATCTGTGTCGGGGATGCCTCCACGCTGCGAAGCGACCCGCTGCTGGGGGATTTTATTGCTTCGGTGCCGCTCAGGAGAGCCACATCTGAGGCGTCTGCTCCTCGTCGATCACCTGACCGATCTCCTGATGGAGATTCCAGTAGTAGTTGACAAAATAGCGCACCCTCTCCTCGACGGGCACGAAGTGTTTGCCCTCTTTTCGGGCGTAGCGGCTCAGGAACGCCGTGGCGTCGCGTTTGTGCAGATAGTGCAGCCCCAGTGATTTGTAGGTCTCCAGATACCATGTGCGGATGCGCGCATAGGCTGCGTCACCCATATCGATCTCCAGCTTTTTGCCAAAGTGCAGCACACCCGTCTCGAAGAGGCCGCTGAGATGAATCAGCCCTTCGCAGTAGTAGGGCTCCACTTCGGGCGTCTCCTTCCAGGCGATCAGGCCGACGGCGCGTTTGATCGTGTCGGCGAGGACATGCCGACGCAGCTCGGGGCGCTCATCGTGAAAAAAGGCGCACAACCCGCCCGTCGTCGCCTTGAACTCTTCGATATTTTTGAAATTACCCGTCTTGTTCATGACACTCTCGGTATCGTCGTCGATCCAGAGGATATGGCCATACTCATGCCCGATCGTCGTGATGTTGTAGATCTCGTACCAGATATCGGGCTTTTTGAAGAGGATTTCGCGCGTCTGATCGAGAAACTCCGCAGGGAAAACCTCCCGCTGAATCTGCATAAAGGGTCTGGCACGGCTGCTCTCGAGGACATTGTCCGCGAAAGCGAAGATCTTCTTGCCCGCCTCTTTGGTGACCACTTCGTCGTTGGGCACCACCTGCGCCGAAAAGAGCCCGCAAAACTCCGCACCGTAGTAGAGTGCGGGGCGCCCCAGATAGAGCTGTACCTTGTCGGCACTGCGGCGTGAGCTCTCGTAGATCCGCTCACTCCCCTCCACCGCATCGGCCACCTCCGCAAAGATATCCGCATACATCTTCGCGATCCTCTCCTTCACATCGCCGGCGCTGTTTTCGGGATTGACGATGCGCAGATCCCACTCGAGGGCGACCGCCTTTTTGTAGTGGTCTTCGTAGTACTCCAGCGGATGGCCGATCTGCAGCGGTGCAGTGACCTTCATCCAGCGTCGGTCCACCTCCGCCCAGCGCGGAATCAGTTTGTCGCGATCCTTCTCCGCCAGCGCTTCGATGATCGCCTGCAGATAGTCGACATGCACCTGCTTCTGACCGAAGACCTCATCTTCGAGTCCCAGCAGGTTGTTTTTGAACTCCGCCAGTGCCAGCAGCGCCGCCGTCACCTCCTGCGCGAAGGCTTCGGCATAGGGCACCGATCGAAAGCTCCCGTCCTCCTGCTCCACCAGCACCGAGTAGGAGCGATCCCCGATCTCTCCGCCGTGTCCTCTCTCGAGCAGATCCTTTTCATGCAGCATCTCGAAGATCTTCTCTTCGTCGCCGTTGAAGAGGCGATAGAGGTCGCGATTGACACCGTCGATGATATGCGCCGTCCAGCTCGACTGCCAGCTGCTGAACGCCTCTCCGACACGATGCACCCCTCTGAAAATCTCCCGATAAAACGGCGTCAGAAGCCCCTGACGCTCGATCTCTTCCACCAGTGACGCATGCAGACCCAGATGGAAATCGGCCACCCAGAGATAGGCTTCCTCTTTTTTGCGGATCACCTCCTCTTCCGAAAATCCCGCCTTTTTCAGCGCCTGCAGCAGTGCATCCTCACGCAGCGAGACGAGTCGGCTGATCAGCGCCATCTCGTTTTCGGGCGTGATCTCCAGCCCGATTCCGGTCAGAAAATCATCGATGAAGCGCCTCTTCTCATCTTCGGCATCCGCCTTGAGCACATCGTAATAGCGATGCAATCCCTCCTGTTTGGCTTTGATCAGCCGATAGACCTCGCGTAAATCATCGTAAAATTGTGCTTTCATCACTCTATCCCCTAAATAAATTCTTCAAAATGCCGAAATTATATCTAAATAATCAGTTTCAGAAAAGAGAGAGTATGACCAATCAGAGTATCATCGTCAACAATGTCGTCAATCAGGCCTTTATCCAGTCACAGCTGCAGCGCTCCAGAGATTTCACCACACCGCTGTGTGCGGTCAAATTCGAGCTGAAGTTCGATCCCAGGGAGGGCGAGAAGTACCAGGAGATATTCAGCTTCATCTACTCCTATCTCAACTTCACCCCGATCATCTACGAGGGCGGCAACAGCTATCTGCTCTTCATCCACGAGAGCAAGATCCACACCGTCGTCAGCACACTCAAGAATATGTTCACCAGTATCAAGATCAAGTTCCAGATCTCCATCGATACGGTCGGCGTGACCAACTACGACGAAAAAGAGGACGACGCCTCCTCACTGCTCGAGCGTGTGCATCGCTTTATGCTCAAATCCAAACTCTCCAAAACGAACACCATCTACTACGGTACCCGCTATTTCGACTACAGCCACAACGGTGACTTCGAAAATCTCAGCCACATCTTCACCCAGTCGCCGACACTCAATGTCTACGGCTTCTACAAAGAGATTCCGCTCTCCAACAAAGTCGAAGTGATCGAGAGCAAGATGGGCTATGCGAAAGTGCGCTCTTCCAAAGAGTATCTGCCCTTTATGA
>CAYLLC010000044.1:8483-13381 GCA_964384355.1 uncultured Sulfurospirillum sp.
CCAAAACCTTCATGCTCAAGTTTCACATCGAAGATATGGAGAACCAGATGCGCAATCTGGAGATGAAAGCGATGATCTACAAAATCTTCGGAAACCAGATCGTACTCAACATCTACCCTTCACTCGAAGCGCAGAATATCATCATGGAGTATATCACGATGTGTCAGAATCTCCTGCTGCTGGAGATCAAAGGCGCGGCTTAGAGATTGTGCCGGCGGATGATACGCAGGCAGCGCTGCACTTTGTTGTAGTAGGGGTGGTTGACGCGTCCGCCGTTGTAGCGGCTGATCGCCTCGAAGTAGCTGCCCGAAGTGTCGCTCAGATAGACCAGATAGAGCACGGCGATTCGGGCATTGAAGACCGGATCGTGCATCATACGGGTGATCAGCTGCGTATCGCTCATCATCCGGACATCGAGCAGATTGTAGCGCTTCGCGACGAATCGCGCCGTCGCCAGCCGCACCTGCATGATGCCGTAAGATGCTTTTTTGATCCCCTTGCGCAGCAGCTGTTTGTCTCCCCACTTCACCTTGCCGCCGCTCGTCTCCGCCAGACAGATCGCCATCGCGGTATCTTCGAGCGTCTGCCCCTTTTTGTTAGGGTACCGGAGGGCGACATTTTTGACCGTCTTGAGCGTCAGTATCTGACGGAAGTCCAGCCCTCCCGCATGCAGCGTAGCGAGCAGCATGCAGCCCAGCAGCAGCACCCGTGTCATGCCCGCTCCTCTGCCGCCTTTTCGAAGAATTCATGCGCGAGCACGATCACATAAAAGACCTGCAGGAAGAGCCCCAGCAGCGGTACGAGCGAGATACCGTATAGCGTCGCCGTCGTACTGCGAAAGAGCGCTTTGTGCTTCTTGACCAGCTTGCGAAACTCCTCTTTGCCGACGATATTCGATCCCACATCCAGCAGCATGAAGTTGTGAAAGAGATAGTAGAAGGGAATATTGATCGCGATGAAGTTGACCGCGGGGATGAACATAAAAGGGAGCGCGACAAGCCCCAGCACCACAAAGATCGCGACGATTTTGATATAGTAGGGGATCGAGGCGGCGAGGGTGAAATCCTGATTGGTGAAGCGAAAATCGGGGTAGTGTTTTTTCTGAATCTTTTTGACGATCACCGGCGTGAAAAACCCGATGACGATCGCGGCGACCACCACCGACAGCAACACCACCGCGACGATCCCCACCAGATAGAAAAAGAGCGTGAAAAGCCACTGCACCGGTGCGAAGGTCAGCACTGCCGTCAGCCACGGATGGCTTCCCGCATCCAGAAAGGGCACCTGCCCTGCAGCCAGCGACGCCTGCGCCTGCGCCAGCAGATCACCCCCGAAGCCAAACCACCCATACCCGAACAGCAGCGCCACCACCACGAACGGCAGCAGCGAAAGCCCCAGAAAATAGGGAGATTTGAAATCGGAGAGGCTCTTTTTGAGAATCTGCGTGATCGTCATGCGTGCTGCCGATACTCCGCTTCGAGTGCGAGATAGATCGCTTCGATACCCATCGGCCCCTTTTCGAGCAGCTCACCGAGAAAGACATTGTCCTCTTTGCCGTTCCACTGCTTGCGGTAGGTCCCCTCTTTGTAGCCGTGATCCTGACGGAATTTGTTGAGGACATTTTTGGCGACATAGTATTTGTAGAGGGTATCGATATCGAGCCCGCACTGCAGCGCCGTCTCGAGAAAATCGTCGCTCAGCTTGTAGAAGGGCTTCTCATCGAGCGCATCCTTCATGAAGTGTTCGATCACGCTGACGATCAGCATGCCGTCATGATCGTCGGGTCTGTCCGGCTCGAGGCAAAAGGCGTCGAAATAGTTCGAATCGACGATCTCCGCGACGATGTCGTCGATACTGCCCAGCTTTTCATTGGCGTAGTACTCCAGCCCCAGGCTCATCACGAAGTGCCAGATATCGACCAGCTCGATCGTCACATTGTCCCAGTCGGGCGGCATGTCGATATCTTTCCAGTGCTTCCAGTTGAAGCTGTCGATCAGCTCTGCACACTCCATATAGATACAGCGGCGCCAGTTGATGATGCGCCCCTGCTTCGTGTAGCCCTTCTCCCAGCCTTCACCGTTGGTCTCGTCGTTGAGCTTCTGCTGCAGGACGAACATCTCCCTGACCATCTCTTCGGGTTTCACGACTGCTCCTCGTTCTGACGCATTTTGCTCATGCCGCACCCTGCGACATACTCTTTGTTTCGTATCTCATGCAGTGCCGCTTTGGTCTGGACCAGTACTTTCTTGGTATCGGCGATCGGCTCCATCAGGCGGTTTTTCTCCGCCAGCGGAATCGTCTGATCGTCTACGATACGCAACATCTCTCTCTCCAGATCTTTCAGATAGGCATCGATACTCTCAAATACTCTTTCCAATTTTCATCCTTTATGGTACTATTGTAGCAAAAAAAGGTTAGCATGATATTTGACGATCCGACCCGCTTCGAAAATCTCTCCGACGACGCACTGGCCGCCCGGATCACCGTACCCAGACGCCGCAGAAAAGTGATCACCCGGCCCCGCAGCGCGATGATGCTCAATCCCCTCAAGCTCCACCATCTCAACCGCATCGACGATCTGGACGCCGACATCGTCGTGATCAACCTCGAAGACGGCGTCGCCCCCGCGATGAAGCGGCGCGCCCTGCTGCTGGCGGCGCTCTTTCTCTCGCACCTCGAAGAGAGCCGCTCGCGCATCATCGTGCGGGTCAATCCGATCGACGAAGGCGGGGCGGAGGAGATCCGTCTGCTCAACCGCGTCAGACCCGACTCGATCCGCGTCGCCAAGATCCGCACCCCCGAAGATGTCGCGCGCGCACTGAAGCTGATCGATCCCGAGATCATGCTGCACCTCTCGATCGAGACCGCAGAGGCGCTGGAGCACCTCCCGAGGCTCAATGTCGACGGCAGAGTCGAGTGCGCTTCGCTGGGCGTGATGGATATGCTTCATGCTCTGGGGCTGCCGCATACACTGCTCACACCCGACAACCCTACCCTGCGCTATCTCCTGAGCCGTTTTCTGGTCGATTGCAGGATCGCGGGCATGTACCCTATCGGCTTCACCTATCAGGAGTACCGCGATACCGATACCTTTCGCCGGTGGTGCCTGCTGGAGCGGGAGATGGGCTACACCGCCAAGAGCTGTCTGGGCCCCGCACAGGTCGCGATCGCCAACGAAATCTTCGCGCCCGACGCCGAGGCGAAAGCGCGCGCCGAATATATCAAAGCGCGCTTCGAAGCGATGCGCGCCGAAAATGTCACCGGCTTCATGGACGAGCGCTACGGATTCATCGACGAGCCGATCTACAAAGATGCACTCCTAACTTTAGAGAAATTTTCGATAAAATAGCCCAAATGTCAGAAAAAACAAGGAAATCCATGAATATCATCGAGGGAAAACTTTCACTCAGCGGCGACGAAAAAGTCGCCATCATCAACGCGAGATTCAACCACATCATCACCGATCGCCTGGTCGAAGGGGCGCGCGACGCCTTTTTGCGACACGGCGGCAACGACGAGCATCTCGACCTGATCCTGGTTCCCGGTGCGTTCGAGCTCCCCTTCGCACTCGAGCGTGCGCTCGCAAGCGGCAGATACGATGCGGTCTGCTGCGTGGGCGCGGTGATCCGCGGCGGGACGCCCCACTTCGACTATGTCTCGGCGGAAGCGACCAAAGGGATCGCCAATGTCACGCTCAAATACGACAAACCGGTCACCTTCGGCGTACTGACCACGGACAATATCGAACAGGCGATCGAGAGAGCCGGCTCCAAAGCCGGAAACAAAGGCTTCGAAGCGATGACCGGACTCATCGAGCTGATCAGCCTCTACAAAAACCTATAGAGCGCATCGATGGCCACCAGACACCAATCCAGAGAGAGCGTCATCTCCCTGCTCTACGCCAAAGATGTCGGCAACGACAAGATCGAGAAATTTGTCGACGAGATGCTCGAAGACAAAAAGATCCGCAACAAACAGCGTGAATTCGCACGCACCCTCTTCGAAGGGATCAGCGACAACCTCGAAGAGATCGACCGGGAGATCAACAAACACCTCAAAGAGTACAAGATCCATGAACTCGGCCATATCGAGCGGGCGATCCTGCGCATGGGCACCTACGAAATCCTCAAAAGCGACCTCGACAACGCCGTCGTGATCAACGAAGCGATCGAGCTGGCCAAAGATCTCGCCTCCGATACCGCGCCGCGGTTTATCAACGGTGTCCTCGATGCCGTCGCCAGAGAGCACGCATGAAGCTCTGCGTCGCACTCGATCACCCCGACACCGCCGCCAACCTCGCCCTCGCCGAATCGCTCAAAGCGTTCGACATCTGGCTCAAGGTCGGATTTCGCAGCTATATCCGAGACGGCAAAGCGCTGATCGAAGCGCTCAAAGCGATCAACCCCGACTTCAAGATCTTCCTCGATCTCAAACTCTACGACATCCCCAACACGATGGCCGACGCCGCCGAAGAGATCGCGAAGCTCGGGGTGGAGATGTTCAATGTCCACGCCTCCAGCGGCACCGAAGCGATGCAAGCCGTGATGCAGCGGCTTGCGCAATACCCCGATCGCCCGCTCGTGCTCGCCGTCACCGCACTCACCAGCTTCGACGATGAGAGCTTTCGCGCCATCTACGGCAGCGACATCGAGACCAAAGCACTGCAGTTCGCCGCCGACGCACATGCCA
The DNA here is from genome assembly GCA_964384355.1 of uncultured Sulfurospirillum sp. Taxonomy (GTDB): domain Bacteria; phylum Campylobacterota; class Campylobacteria; order Campylobacterales; family QNZT01; genus QNZT01. The sequence goes on from CAYLLC010000044.1 coordinate 13,173, forward strand.
GCGGTATCGACGGCGTCGTCTGCTCCGCACACGAGAGCCGCATGATCAAGGCACACACCTCCGATGCGTTCCTCACCCTCACCCCCGGCATCCGCCCCTTCGGCGAAGCGGCGGGAGACCAGCAGCGCGTCGCCGATCTGCAGACAGCCCAAAAAGAGCAAGTCGATTTCATCGTCGTCGGACGCCCGATCTACCGCGCCGACGATCCC
>CAYLLC010000045.1:0-13136 GCA_964384355.1 uncultured Sulfurospirillum sp.
GATGAAGCTCCTCGTCTCCGCGCTCGAGCCCTCGGCCAATCTCCATCTCGCACCGATTCTCGAAGCGCTGCCGCAGGCTGAGATCAGCGGTATCTTCGATGCGCGTTTCGGTGATCCGCTCTACCCTTCGAGCCGCTTCTCGGTGATGGGGTTTCTCGATATCATCCCCAAAATCTTCCAGGCCAGAGAGGCGATCCGCGAGATGGTTTTTCTCGCACGGGAGGCCGACAGCGTCCTGCTGATAGACTCTCCCGCCTTCAACCTGCCGCTGGCCAAAGCGATCAAAGCCCGATATCCCGACAAAAAGATCGTCTACTACATCCTTCCCAAAGTGTGGGCATGGAATCGCAGACGCGTCAAAAAGGTCGAAGCCTATGTCGATCTGCAGGCATCGATCTTCCCCTTCGAAAAGGCCTTCTATCCGCATGCCCGCTATGTCGGCAATCCGCTGCTCGATGAGATAAAGGTCTCGCATGATCCCTCCGTCACATACGGCAGGACTGCGTTCCTGCCCGGCAGCCGCAGAGGCGAGATCCGAAAGCTGATGCCCCTCTTTCGCGAAATCGCGGGCCAAATCGAAGGCGAAAAGGTAGTGGTCGTCCCCTCCTTTTTTCAGGGAGCGGATCTGGAGGCGATCTACGGAGCGCTCGACGGATTCGAGATCTCCTACGACATGCAGCGCAGTGTCGCGCAGAGTGATTTCGCCTTTGTCTGCTCCGGTACCGCCACACTCGAAGCGGCACTGATCGGCACCCCCTTTCTCCTCGCCTACAAAGCCAAAGCGCTCGACTACTTCATCGGATCGCGTCTGGTCAAGCTCCGCCATATCGGCCTGGCCAACATTATCATGGATTTCGAAGGCAAAGCGCCGGTGCATCAGGAGTTTTTGCAGGATGCCGCCACTGCGGAGAATCTCCTCGCCGCCTACCGGGACTTCGACAAAACGGCATTCGCAGCGCATGCCGGAGCACTCAGGGAGATACTGGGACACGGCAGTGTGAAAAATATCGTTAATTTGTTATAATAAATAGTAAAGTATCGCAAAAGGAGTTCCATGCAAAAGCAACCAATCACCAAAGAGGGGCGCATCCGACTCGGTCAGGAGCTGCACGACCTCAAGATGGTCCAGCGCCCGCAGACCGTCGAAGAGATCGACATCGCCAGAAGCCACGGCGACCTCAAAGAGAATGCCGAATACCACGCCGCCCGCGAAAAGCTGCGCTTCATCGAAGCACGCATCGCGGAGCTGGGCGACCTCTACGACAACTCTCAGGAGGTCGACCCCTCCAGACTGCCGCATGACAAGGTGATGTTCGGATCGACCGTCACCCTCGAAGATCTCGACAGCGGCGAAGAGGCGACCTACACGATCGTCGGTACTTACGAGAGCAATCCCGACAAAGGGCTCATCTCGATCGTCTCCCCCCTCGCACGCCAGCTCATCGGCAAAGAGGAGGAGGAAGAGGTCACCGTCACACTCCCCGGCGGAGAGAAGACATACGAAATCGTCGAAATCACCTATCGGGATATCGAACTATGATCGATGTCGCGATCGTCGGTGCGAGCGGCTATACCGGCCTGGAGCTGATCAAGATACTCCTGCAGCACCCCGGATTCAACATCACCTGTGTCGCCACCAGCGAGGGGGCGCCTTCGCTTGCCGGCATGCACCCCGCGCTGACGGGAATCATCGACATGCCCGTCGCCAAAGCCGATGCGGACGAGATCGCACAAAAAGCGCAGCTCGCCTTTCTCGCCCTGCCGCACAAGGCGTCGATGGGATTTGCCGGACAGCTGCTCGAAAAAGGGGTCCGGGTCGTCGATCTCTCCGCCGACTATCGGCTGGCGCTGGAGACCTACGAAGCGCACTACTGCCCGCATGAGGACAAGGCGCATATCGCAGAGGCCGTCTACGGACTCCCCGAGCTCTACCGCGACGAGATCGCAGGGAGCAGACTCGTCGCCAATCCCGGATGCTATCCGACCGCTACACTGCTGGGTCTGCTGCCCTTCACCCGCTACATCGATGAGAGATTCCCGATCTTCATCGATGCCAAGAGCGGCGTCTCGGGAGCGGGCAAGAAGTGCACCCACAACACCCACTTCGTGACGATCAACGAAAATATCTTTCCCTACAATCCGCTCATGCACCGTCACCAGCCCGAGATCGGAGAGAAGCTGCATCTGCAGAGCGGCAAATCGTTCGATATCAACTTCGTCCCCCATCTGCTGCCGCTGACACGCGGTGAGATGATCGATACCTACTGCCTGCTCAAAGAGGAGATCGATCCGATCGCCATACTCGAAGCCTACTACAAAGATGCACCCTTCGTGCGGATTTTCGACCGGCCCGTCGATATCAAATCCCCCTCCGGCACCAACTTCTGCGATATCTACGCCAAATGCGTCGATCGCAAACTCTACATCAACTCCGCCATCGACAATATCCTCCGCGGTGCCTCCTCGCAGGCGGTCGTCAACGCCAACCTGATGTGCGGATTCGAAGAGGGGCTCGGTATCCCGACGATCGCCTATGTCCCATGATCGATATTCATGAGGGGGCGCTCTTCATCTCCGATGCGCATGACAATGTCACCAGAGAGGCGTTCTATCGCTTTCTCTGCGCGATCGACGAGGGAGAGATCGAGACGACCCAGCTCTTTCTGATGGGCGATATGTTCGATCTGCTCATCGGAGAGGTCGCCTACACCCACCGCCACTACCGCAAGAGCATCGAGCGTCTCGACCGCCTCTCCCGAAAAATCGAAATCCACTACATCGAAGGCAACCACGACTTCAATCTCGGGTCACTCTTCCCCCATCTCCGCCGCTACCCTATCGCGCGCCAGCCGATCCGCTGCACATTCCACGGCAAAAAAATCCTCCTCTCCCACGGAGACTGGTGCGAAGGCCCCAGATACCGCCTCTACGCCGCCATCATCCGCAATCCTCTGCTGCTGCGGCTGCTCGACCTCATAGACCGCATGCGCGGCAACCGCATCAGCAAATCTATCCTCAAAAAGCAGCAACACAAATATATCTGCCGCAAAATCCCCGACTTCTATGCATATATTAAACAAAAAATCGAAAAGTACGATATAGGGATAAGTAAAATTGATTTTGTCTGCGAAGGGCACTATCACCAGAACGTCGAATACCGTTTTGCAGGGACCACCTACAAAAATTTCGCTTCGTTCGCATGTGAGAAGTGTTACTACCGTATTACCTTCGAGGACAAAGTCGTTTTCAAAGAACTCTGCCTAAGGGGATAGCATGCAAGACGACAATGTGTTAAAAGTGGGCTCCAACGAAATGGAGCTCGTGGATTTTCGCCTCATCAAAGAGGAGGACGGCAAGCGGTATGAAGGGGTCTACGGCGTCAATGTCGCCAAAGTGCGCGAAATCATCAAAATGCCCACACTCACCGAGCTGCCCGGCGCACCCGAATATATCGACGGCATCTTCGACCTGCGCGGTATCGTGATACCGGTCATCAACCTCGCCAGATGGATGAATGCAGCCGAACCCGAAGAGTCCAAACAGCACAGGCGCGTCATCATCACCGAATTCAACAATATCCTCATCGGCTTCGCCGTGCATGAAGCCAGACGGATCCGACGCGTCAGCTGGGGCGATATCGAATCGGCCTCCTTCACATCGGGTGACAGTGGTGCATTCAATCAGACCAAGATCACCGGCGTCACCAAGATCGAAAACGATGAAGTACTGCTGATTCTCGATCTGGAGAGCATCATCGAAGAGATAGGTCTCTACACCCCGACCACGGAGATCAGCGGCGAGATAGAGCACTTCAGCGGTACCGCGATGGTACTCGACGACAGCACCACTGCCAGACGCATCGTCAAGGAGGCGCTGGAGAAGATGGGATTCAATGTCGTCGAAGCGCAGGACGGCAAAGAGGGGCTCGCCAAACTGCAGGAGATGCTCAATATCTTCGGCGACAATATCGCACAGGAGCTCAAAATCATCGTTTCGGATGTAGAGATGCCGCAGATGGACGGTTTTCACTTCGCTTCGCAAGTCAAAAAGAACGATCTGCTCAAATCGATTCCGCTCGTCTTCAACTCGTCGATCAGTGACCACTTCAGCGATATCCGCGGCAAAGAGGCAGGTGCGGAAGCCTATCTGACCAAATTCAACGCAGAGACATTTTATCGCGAGATTGCTCAGGCAATCCACTCCGGCGACAAAAATCTGACAGTAACGGTATAAAGGGGAAAAACAATGGATGATTTGCAAGATATTTTAGAAGACTTTTTGATTGAAGCGTTCGAGCTGGTGGAGCAGATCGATCAGGATCTCGTCGAACTCGAACACGACCCGGAAAATCTGGAGCTGCTCAACCGCATCTTCCGTGTCGCCCATACCGTCAAAGGTTCGAGCTCGTTTCTCAACTTCGATATTCTCACCCGATTGACGCACCATATGGAGGATGTCCTCAACAAGGCCCGACGCGAAGAGCTGAAGATCACACCCGAGATCATGGATGTGATTCTCGAATCGGTCGACATGATGAAAGGGCTGCTCGAGGGGATCAAAGCGAGCGGTACCGATACCGACTGCGGCATCGAAATCGACGCGATCTGCAATCAGTTCGATCTGATCTCCCAGGGCAAAAGCGCCGAAGAGATCGCCGAAGCGGCCGAAGCGCATGAAGCACAGGCAGCCGAAGAGAAGGCACAGGATACCGCCGAGGCCCAGAAAGAGGTCGAAGAGGAGCCCGACTACTCCAGCATGAGCCCTGAAGAGGTCGAAGCGGAGATCGAGCGCCTGCTGCAGGAGAAACAGAAGGAGAAAGAGGCCAAAAAGGCGCAGAAAGCGAAAAACAAACCGCAGGAGCTCCCCAAAAAAGAGGCGCCCGCCAAAACAGAGAGCGCAGCACAGCCAGTCGCCAATACCCCCAGAAAAACGCCTTCGGCCCCCGAACAGACGATCCGCGTAGAGGTCAAACGGCTCGACCATCTGATGAACCTCATCGGAGAGCTGGTGCTGGGCAAAAACCGTCTGCTGAAGATCTACGACGATGTCGAAGAGCGCTACGAGGGTGAGAAGTTTCTCGAAGAGCTCAATCAGGTCGTATCGGCCGTATCTCTCGTGACCACCGATCTGCAGATCGCAGTCATGAAGACCAGAATGCTGCCGGTCTCCAAAGTCTTCAACAAATTCCCGCGACTCGTACGCGACCTCTCCAGAGAGCTGGGCAAAGAGATCGAGCTCGTCACCAGCGGCGAAGATACCGAACTGGACAAATCGATCGTCGAAGAGATCGGCGATCCGCTGGTACACATGATCCGAAACTCATGCGATCATGGTATCGAGTCGGCGGAGGAGCGCATCGCCAAAGGCAAACCGGCCAAAGGCACCGTCAAGCTCAAAGCCTACAACGAAGGGAACCAGATCGTCATCGCCATCGAAGATGACGGTGCGGGGATGGATCCGGACTTTCTCAAAGCCAAAGCGATCGAAAAGGGCATCATCACCGAAAGAGAGGCGGATCAGCTCAGCGACAAAGAGGCCTACGCCCTGATCTTCAGACCGGGCTTCTCCACCGCCGCCAAAGTGACCGGCATCTCCGGGCGCGGTGTCGGTATGGATGTGGTTAAGACCAATATCGAAAAACTCAACGGCATCATCGATATCGACAGCGAACTGGGCAAAGGTTCGGTATTCAAACTCAAAATCCCCCTCACGCTGGCGATCATGCAGTCTCTGCTGGTCTCGGTACAGGAGGAGTTCTTTGCGATTCCGCTGGCATCGGTACTGGAGACCGTACGCATCTCGATCGACGAAATCTACACCATCGAGGGCAAAAATGTCCTGCGTATCCGAAACGAGATCCTCTCGCTGGTACGACTCTCCGATATGTTCGGCGTCGAGCAGGTCTTCGAGAGCAGCGAGCATGTCTATGTCGTCATCATCGGACTGGCGGAGAGCAAGCTGGGTATCATCGTAGACGGGCTGGTCGGACAGGAGGAGATCGTCATCAAATCGATGGGCGACTACCTGCAGGGCATCGAAGGTATCGCCGGTGCGACGATCCGGGGTGACGGCGGCGTGACACTCATCACCGATGTCGCGGCGTTGATGAAACTGGCCAAAGAGATCAATGTCGATCTGACACAGCAGATCGGTGCCGAAGCGCAGCAGAAGAGCCGTCCCGAAGAGTACAATATCCTCATCGTCGACGACAGCAAAACGGATCGCTCTATCATGAAAAAAGCGCTCCAGCCGCTCGGCGTGACACTGAGCGAAGCGGTCAACGGCGTAGAGGCACTCAACCTGATCAAATCGGGTGAAACCAGCTTCGATGCGGTACTGATCGATATCGAAATGCCGCAGATGGACGGATATACGCTCGCCAGCGAAATCCGCAAATACTCCCGATACAAAAATCTGCCGCTGCTGGCCGTGACCTCACGCGTCTCGAAAGCCGACAGGCTCAGAGGCATCGAATCGGGCATGACCGAATATATCACCAAACCCTACTCTGCGGAGTATCTGATGGAGACCGTCAGAAAAAATATCAAACTACCGGCAATGGAGGTCGCATAATGAACGCGCAACTGGACAATGTACTCAAAAAGCAGCAGGAGCAGAAACACAATCTGCTCGACGCGAATCAGGAGAACCGTGAAGAGGAGATCATTCAGCTGGTCGGCTTCATCGTAGGCGAGGAGGAGTACGCGATACCGATCCTCAGCATCCAGGAGATCATCAAGCCGATCGAGTATACCCGCATCCCGAGCACACCCGACTATGTGCTGGGGGCTTTCAACCTCAGGGGCAATGTGATTCCGCTGATCGATCTGCGCATGAAGTTCAATCTCCCCAAAAAGGAGGAGGATGAGACGACACGCTATATCGTCATGAAGGATGGCGACAATATCGCGGGATTTGTGATCGACAAACTGACCGAAGCGGTTCGGCTGCCCAAAAGTGCGATCGATCCGACCCCCGAAACCCTGCACAAAGATCAGGGCATGATCTACGGTATCGGCAAGAAAGAGAAGACGATCATCACGATCCTCAAAGTCCCATCGCTGCTGAAGCGGGACTTCTAACGCACCAGCGAGATGATCTCGGAGGCGAGCGCGAAGTTGTTCGCCGCCATGACATGCATCTTGGGATGCATCCTGTAGAGTGTGGCGAAGAGTTCGCCGCTGAGCTCCAGCCCCACCCGCTCCTGCTCCTCTTCGCCCGCATTTTTCGCCGCGAAGAGCTTTTCATGCCACGATTTCGGCACTTCCACACCCGGTACATGCGCGGTCAGAAACTGTGCCGTCCGCAGCTTGGTAATCGGGAAAAAGCCCAGAATCAGCTGCGCCGATTTCGCCTTCTCACCCACTTCCACCTTCGCCTTTTCAAAGAGCTCCAGCAGCATGCGTGCATTCTCCGCACTGTAGACCGGCTGCGTGATGATCGCAATCGCATCGTGCTCGAGCTTCAGGCGCATCTTCTTCTGCAGGTTTTTCGGGTTTTTGGCGTAGGCGTTGGAGACGGCGAAAGGGTAGATCGGCCGGGGGCGCACCTCCAGCGGCTTGCCGGCATAGTCGATCCCGCCGTTGAAACATTTGATGATATCCAGCAGCAGCGTCGAATTGCCTTCGAATACCCCTTTGGCACCCGGCTGGTCGCTCATCGACGCGGGATCGCCCGTCAGCGCCAGAATCGTCCGCAGATCGAATTCGTTGGCTCCCAGCAACGCAGACTGCAGCGCGATTTTGTTGCGGTCGCGCATCGACATCGTCACGAGCGCCGGCTTGCCGAAGCGCTCCTGCAGCTTCAGCGAAGCGAACATCGCCGAATACTTCATCTTGGCCAGAGGCGAATCGGTGACGCTGAAGCCGTCGACCTTCTCATGCAGTCCCAGCGATGCGATGCGCTCGACCACCGGCATGAAGGTCGCAGAGTGTTTCGGCGTCGTCTCGAGGGTCAAAAAGGCGTCGCTTTGGAGGCGTTGGATAAAGTCTTCGAACATGGGGCTGCTTTCTTCGTTAGTTTATTCTCTAATTTGATATTATATCCCAAAAATTTTAAAGGGCTTCGATGAAACTGTGTGTATTCGATTTTGATTCGACACTGATGGACGGGGAGACGATCGATTTTCTCGCCGAACCGCTGGGGCTGGGAGAGAAGGTCGCCGAGATCACCGAGCGTGCGATGCAGGGTGAACTCGACTTTTTCGAAAGCCTGACCACCCGCGTGACGCTGCTGCGGGGACTCGAGGCGCGCAAAGTGGACGAGATCTGCCGCAGCCTCCCCTATATGCCGGGAGCCGCAGAGACGATCTCGGCACTCAAAAAGCGCGGCTACACCGTCGTAGTCTTCAGCGGCGGTTTCCGCAACGCCACCTCGCATGCCAGAGTGCAGCTGGGATTCGATGCGGACTTCTCCAATATCCTGCATGCCCGCGACGGCCTGCTGACCGGACAGGTGGGAGGCGATATGATGTTCGACTTCTCCAAAGGCGACATGCTCCAGCGCCTGCAGTGGCTGCTGGGTGTGAGCGAAGCCGATACGATCGCCGTCGGAGACGGTGCCAACGACCGATCCATGTTCGCGCATGCCGCGACCAGAGTCGCCTTCTGCGCCAAGGATATCCTCAAACGCGAAGCCAACATCACGATCGATACCAAAGATCTGACACAAATTTTAGGAGAAATATAACATGTATATCAAAGAGAGCAACTTTTCACTCTGGTGCGACTTTATCGAGAGAGCGTTCCTTCAGAAGGGGTTCAAAAAACTGATCGAAACAGGGACGATCAACGGTGCCACCAGCAATCCCGCGATCTTCAAAAGCGCTTTTCTGACCTCTCCCGCCTATCGGGAGGATATCGAAAAGCTGCGCGGAGAGGATCCCAAGCGGATTTATGAGCAGCTGGCTATAAAGGATATCCGCACTTCTGCCGATCTACTGTTACACCTGTATCACGACGGTGATGACGGCTTTGTCAGTATCGAAGTCGATCCTGCGCTCTGTGACGATACGGAGGCGACGGTAGCGGAGGGAGAGAGACTCTTCAGGGAGATCGATCGGCCCAATGTCATGATCAAAGTGCCGGCGACCGAAGCGGGCTACGCAGCGATGGAGATGCTGATCGCCAAAGGGATCCATGTCAATGCGACGCTGATCTTTTCACCCGATCAGGCGCGCGACTGCCTGGAGGCGATCGCACGGGGCAGCAGCAGTTTCAGCGACCGCAATCCCGAAAGCGCCCTGCCCAAAGCGGTGCTGAGCGTCTTTGTCAGCCGCTTCGACCGCAAGATGGATGCGCTCTTCGTCGAAAAGGAGATTCCCGTAGCGCTGCTGGGCGTCTACAACGCGACGCGGATCTACCATATGGTGACGGAGTGGGCGCTGCCCAATGTGCGCACGCTCTTCGCCAGTACCGGCGTCAAGGGAGAGGATCTCCCCAAAGCCTACTATGTCACGGAGCTGCTCTATGCCAACAGCATCAACACCGCTCCGCTGGAGACGATCGAGGCATTTGTGCAGACCGGGGTCAGAGAGACGCGCGAACCGATCGACAAAGAGATCGTCGACAACTTCTTTGCGCTGCTGAGAGAACGCGGGATCGATATCGAAGCGATCTACGCATCTCTGCTCGAAGAGGGACTCGACGCCTTCAAAGCCGCATTCAAAGAGATACTGGAAGAACTCGAAAAAGGATAATCCTATGATACACGACAGGGACTTGCGTCAGGAAACGGAGGTAAATGCCAAAGAACTCACCTTTGAGATGGTCGAGAAACTCAAATTCTATCTCAACGGTCTGGTCAAACACGGCGGAAGTGACCTGCATGTCAAGAGCGGTTCCGTCTTTCGGGGGCGTATCAACGGCGAGATGATGCCCCTCTCCAACGAAGTGCTCTCGCATGACGACGGTATCCAGCTGGCCAAAGAGTTGCTGCGCAGCCGTTTTGCCGAACTGGTCGAAAACAAGAGTGTCGATTTCAACTTCAAACTCGACGAGAGCTACCGTTTTCGCGGCAACATGTTCTTTCAGACCGACGGTGTATCCGCCGTCTTTCGTGTCATTCCCGTCGAAATCCCGACGATGGAGACGCTCAAACTCCCCGAAAGTATCCATAAACTGACGACCCTCAAGCGGGGACTGGTACTGGTCACCGGGCCTACCGGAAGCGGTAAATCGACCACCCTCGCATCGATCATCGACGAAGTCAACCGCACCCAGCGCAAACATATCATCACGATCGAAGATCCGATAGAGTTCGTCTATCAGGAGCGAAAATCCCTCGTCAACCAGCGTGCGATCGGCCAGGATGCCCTCGACTTCTCCACCGCGCTGCGTGCCGCACTGCGTGAAGATCCCGATATCATCCTCGTGGGTGAGATGCGTGATATGGAGACGATCGAGACGGCGATGCATGCCGCAGAGACGGGCCACCTCGTCCTCTCCACACTCCACACCCTCGATGCCAAAGATACGATCAACCGGATCATCGGGATGTTCCCCGGCAACGAACAGAACAAAATCCGTATGTCGCTGGCCGCGACGCTGCAGGGGGTCCTCTCCCAGCGTCTGGTCAAGACCGTCGACGGCAAACGCGCCGCGGCGATCGAGATTCTCACCAGAAACGCCCGTATCGAATCACTCATCGCGGACGGGCGCGACAGTGAGATCACCGATGCGATCGCGGAAGGTAAGGATATCTACGGCATGCAGACCTTCGATCAGGCACTCCTCGACCTCTACAAAAGCGGCCGTATCACCGCCGAAGAGGCCCTGCTCAACGCAACCAACAGAGGCGATCTGAAGATGCAACTGGACAACCACCTGCATGCCAACCATGCTGAAAGCTCCATCGACGATGCGATGATCGATCTGAAAATCGAAGAGAAAGTGTAGCGAATCAGCGTTTTTTTAGAAACTTTTGCATATAATCGCGCACTTAATTTTTGAAAAAGGACAACAATGTTAGAAGGTATCGTTAGAGAGAGTATCGGTAAAAAAGCGACCAAAGCTTTGAGACGAGATGGTTATCTAATCGCCAACATTTACGCAAAAGGGATCGACAATATCAACGCTGCGTTTAAATCGAACGAGTTTATCAAAGCCGTCAGAGCGAAAGAGAGCCTTGCATTCCCCGTCAAAGTGGGTGACAACGAGTATAAAGTCGTGATTCAGGAGTATCAGAAAGATCCCGTCACCATGCAGCTGCTGCATGTCGACCTGCGTATCGTCCAGGACGATGTCGTCTCCAAATACCTCGTACCGGTCAAAGCGGTCGGAACCCCCAAAGGTCTCAAAAACAAAGGTGTACTGATCTACTCCAAAAAGAGACTGCTGGTCAAATGTGCAGGCAAAGACCTGCCAAACGTTTTCGAACTCGATGTATCCGATCTGGATGTCGGTGACTCCGTTCTCGTCAGAGATATCGAAGTACCCGAAAATGTCAAAATCATGGAAGCTGACAGAGTTTCCGTCGTCGGTGTCATCAAAGCGAAATAACGCGCTTTATGACACTGATCGTCGGCTTAGGCAACCCCACCGACAAATATAAAAAGAACCGGCACAATGTCGGTTTTATGGTCATCGACAGACTGATCGATGACCTCTCCCCCGCCAATATCACCAAAGCGACTTTCAAAGGCGAGCTCTACAGAGCGCGCGACCTCTTTCTCCTCAAACCGATGACCTACATGAACCTCTCCGGTGAGAGCGTGCTGGCCGTCTCCAGATACTACAGGATCTCCCGTATCATCGTCATCCACGATGAGCTCGACATCCCTCTGGGGCGTATCAAGATCAAGCATGGCGGCAGCAGCGGCGGACATAACGGCCTCAAATCGATCGATGCTTGCGTGGGCAGCGACTACGACCGTATCCGCATCGGTATCTCCCGCCCGCAGCACAAGGGGGATGTCATCGGCCATGTACTCAGCGACTTTCGCAAAGAGGAGTGGCCCTGCGTCGAAAAGGTGGTCGATGTCGCCGCCGACATCGCACGGGAGCTGGCCAAAAGTGATCTGAAGACGGTACAGAACCGCTACTCACCGAAAACCGACTACTGTGCGGCGGAAGCGTAGATGCGCCTCTTTCAGAAGTTTCTCTCCCGACTCTATATCCGGAAATTTCTGCTGCTTTTTGTGGCGATCGAACTCTTTTTCGTCGGATTCGATCTGCTCAGAAACCTCAAGCGGCTCCCCGACTCCGCCAACCTGCAGATCCTCTACACCGTCAATAAATTTCTCGAATTCGTCAACTACACCCTGCCGCTCTCTCTGATATTCGGACTCCTGCTGGCGATGCTGCAGATCATCAAGAGCAACGAGCTCGTCACCCTCTACGCACTGGGCGTCAGCAAGGTGCGGGTGGCCAAGCCCTTCGTCCTCATCGCATCGGCGATCACACTGCTCTACATTCTGCTCAATACCCTCCCCTATTTCGTACAGTCGCTCGAGACTTCGACCAATATCAAAAAACGCGGCGCGCTCTCCTCCACCACCGCGTCGATCTTTATCAAATCGGGTGAGAACTACGCCTATATCGAGAAGCTCGACCCGCACTCCAAGAGCGCTTCCGGGATGAAGATTTTCCGCATCCGGGAAGGCGAGCTGCGGGAGATCATCCAAGCGGCCAACGGCAAATTCCGAGGCGACCACTGGATACTCGAAGATGTCACGATCCTGCACAAGCCCGCCCTCCCCGCCGCCGATCCGGCAAAAGCGAAACTCGACACGACCACGCACAAGCAGTACGAAACACTCTACGGCTTCACGCCGCGCATCATCGACACCCTCTTTCAGAGCTCCCCGAGACTGACGATCCAGGATTCGTTTGCGGCGATCGATCTGCTCGGCAAAGAGCAGCTGCGTACCGACAAAATCCGCGCCAATCTCTACATGATGACCGTTTTCCCGCTGTTTGCGCCGATTGTGGTATTCGGTCTCTTTTTCCTCTTCCCGGCACAACACCGGGGCGCCAACCTGCCGCTCTTTTCGACCCTCGTCATCTTCGGCACGCTGGTGGTCTGGGGCATCCTCTTCACCCTGACCCAGATCGCGGTCAACGGCGCCATCTCTCCCGAAGCGGGAATCATACTGCCGATTCTCCTGCTCGCGGGAGCCGCCGTCATGATCTACCGCA
>CAYLLC010000046.1:0-13134 GCA_964384355.1 uncultured Sulfurospirillum sp.
CGGACCTGCGACCGAGTAGTCGAAGTCGGCATCCTCTTTCAGATATTTTTTGAAGTTCTCTACAAACATGCGTGCCAGCTTCTCTCTGGTCTGCACATAGGCCTCTTTGTCTTCCCAGGCGTTTTTGGGATTGAGTACTTTCGAATCGACACCCGGCAGTGTTTTGGGGAAGTGCAGGCCGAAGAGATCGGTCGTATCGAATTCACTCTCCAGAATCGAACCGTCCATGATCGCATCGATGCATGCCCTTGTCGCTTTGAGGCTCATGCGCTCACCGACGCCGTAGGCACCGCCCGTCCAGCCGGTATTGACCAGATAGACATTGACGCCGTGCGCTTCGATCTTCTCACCCAGAAGCTTCGCGTAGACGGTAGGGTGCAGCGGCAGAAACGCTTCGCCGAAACACGCGCTGAATGTCGCGACAGGCTCCGTGATACCCCGCTCCGTACCGGCGACTTTGGCCGTATAGCCGCTCAGGAAGTAGTACATCGCCTGCTCTTTGGTCAGTTTGCTCACCGGAGGCAGTACGCCGAATGCATCGGCGCTGAGGAAGATGATGTTTTTGGGGTGTCCGCCGCGCAGGCTCTCTTCATGGTTGACGATATGGTAGATAGGATAGGAGACGCGCGTATTCTCGGTCTTGGTATCGTTGTCGAAATCGACGACACCGTTCTCATCGGCGACGACATTCTCCAGGAGCGCATCTTTTTTGATCGCGCCGTAGATCTCCGGCTCTTTTTCGGCACTGAGTCCGATACATTTGGCGTAGCATCCCCCTTCGAAGTTGAAGACGCCTTCGTCATCCCAGCCATGCTCGTCGTCACCGATCAGTCTGCGTTTGGGATCTGCGGAGAGCGTCGTCTTGCCGGTGCCGGAGAGTCCGAAGAAGAGCGCGGTGTCGTTTTGCTCACCGATATTGGCGGAGCAGTGCATCGGCAGTTTGCCTTCCAGCGGCAGCCAGTAGTTCATCATCGAGAAGATCCCCTTCTTCATCTCGCCGCCGTACCACGTACCGCCGATGATCGCGATATTCTCTTCGATATTGAATACGACGAAGACTTCGGAGTTGAGGCCATGCTTCTGCCACTCGTCATCGACCACTTTGCATGCGTTGTAGAGGACGAAGTCCGGTTTGAAATCTTTCAGCTCCTCTTCACTCGGGCGAATGAACATATTCTTCACAAAGTGCGCCTGCCATGCGATCTCCGTGATGACACGGATACTCTTTTTGCTCGTTTCGCTCGCACCGCAGTAGAGGTCCTGCACATAGATATCCTTGCCGGTGAACTCTTTTTTCGCCTTTTCGTAGAGCTCGTCGAAAACCGCTTTGGAGATAGGCTGATTGATATCTCCCCATGCGATATACTGGTTGGAGGGCGGCTGATCGACGAAATATTTATCTTTGGGGCTTCTCCCCGTAAAGACACCCGTATCGACCATGACGGCACCGTTGGCAGAGACCTGCTCTTTGTCCTGCTCTACCTCATGTCTGTAGAGTTCGTCGTAATCGGAGTTGTAATAGATGTTTTTCACATCATGTATGCCCAATGCCTCAAGATCCGCTTTTGTGATCATCTTCTATTCCTTATGTTCAAATTCACAACTTTCATTTAATATCGGTCAATCTAACCATCTACTTAAATATCGACAACAAGACACCTGCCGCCACAGCCGAACCGATCACACCTGCCACGTTCGGACCCATCGCATGCATCAGCAGGATATTCGATTTATTGTACTCCTGCCCTACTTTGCTGGCGACGCGTGCGGCCATCGGTACGGCGGAGACACCCGCAGCACCGATCAGCGGGTTGATAGGCTCTTTGGAAAATCTGTTCATCACTTTCGCCATCAATACACCGGCAGCCGTACCGATCGCAAACGCGATCAGACCGATGATCATGATACCGAGTGTCTCAGCTACCAGAAACTTGTCGGAGGCGAGCTTCGATCCGACACCGAGTCCGAGGAAGATCGTCACGATGTTGATCAGTGCATTTTGCATCGTATCGCTCAAGCGGTCGACGACACCCGTCTCTTTGGCGAAGTTTCCGAAACAGAGCGCACCGATCAGCGGCGTCGCATCGGGCAGTACCAGAATCGTCAATACCAGTACGATCAGCGGGAAGAGCATCTTCTCGAGCTTCGATACCTGTCGTGTCGTGGTCATCTTGATCTTGCGCTCCTCTTCGGTGGTCAATGCCCGCATAATCGGAGGCTGGATCACGGGCACCAGCGCCATATAGGAGTATGCCGCCACGGCGATCGCTCCCAGCAGTTCGGGTGCCAGCTCCGTCGCGATGAAGATCGATGTCGGACCGTCCGCACCGCCGATGATACTGATCGCGGAGGATTGCTTCATCGTGAAGTCGAATACGCCCGCCTGAGCCAGCGCCGCGGCACCGACCAGCGAGCCGAAGATGCCGAACTGCGCGGCACCGCCCAGCAGTGCGGTCTTGGGATTGGCCAGCAGCGGACCGAAGTCGGTCATCGCACCCACGCCCATGAAGATCAGTAGCGGGAAGAATTCGTTGGCGATACCCATGTTGTAGATGATGCCGAGCATGCCATGCTCACCTGCCAGATTGGCAATGGGGATGTTGGCCAGCAGGCCGCCGAAACCGATCGGCAGCAGCAGCAGCGGTTCGAACCCTTTTGCCACCGCCAGATAGAGGAGCAGGAAACAGACGATAAACATGATGACCCGTCCGGTACTCTGCGCAAAGAGCGTCATCTCTTTGCCGTCAGCCGCTTTGACACCCTCTTTGGGATTGAGAATCGCATTGAGACCCGTCGTCTTATAGAAGCTCTTGAAGAGCTCCGTGACTGTTTTGGGATGGTAGACCTCTTCAGCCGCTGCAGGCTCGCTTTTGACCCCGTGGCCTTCACTCGCACCGGCGATGGATGGCACGAAAAGCGCCAGTGAAATCAGAAAAGAGAAAAATATATTTTTCATCTGCATCCTCTACTCCATAGTCGCCAGGAGCTGACCGTCGGTGACGGCGTCGTTCGGCTGTACTTCGATACTCTTGAGCACGCCATCCTGCGGAGCGGGTACTTCGATCTCCATCTTCATCGCTTCGAGGATCATGATCGTATCACCCTCTTTGAGCTGATCGCCGACATTGGCGACCACTTTCCAGACATTGCCCGGTGTCTGAGAGCGTACTTCGATGCTCCCTTTGCCGCCCGCAGTCGCCGCTGCCGGAGCAGCAGCGGGCGCTGCAGCAGCCGGTGTCGCGTTGGTGACCGTCACGCTGCCGTCATGCCCCTCTACGATATCTACATTGTATTTTTTACCGTTGACCACTACTGTATATTGACCTGCCATCTCTTTACTCCCTTTCGCTTCACTTTTCATTTCACTTAATTTTCGGACATTGACTTTCGCTTCACCTTTGAGGAAGGTGATACCTTTGTCACCGCATGATGCAGCGATGAAGAGATTCTCTTCC
This sequence comes from uncultured Sulfurospirillum sp., assembly GCA_964384355.1. Classification (GTDB taxonomy): domain Bacteria; phylum Campylobacterota; class Campylobacteria; order Campylobacterales; family QNZT01; genus QNZT01. The sequence goes on from CAYLLC010000046.1 coordinate 3,456, forward strand.
GTCTCTTCGATACCGTTCTCTTTCAAAATCTCTCTGAAGTGCTCGAGTGATTTTTCCGGATCCGCATCCGCCAGCTCGAGCGCCGTCTTGGTCGTAGGCTCCAGCTTCAGCTGTTTGCTCGCCAGCTCCACGATCTCGGGATCGGGCGCTACCGGTGTCTTGCCGAAGTAGCCCAGTACCATACGGCCGTATCCCGGCGCGATCTGCTTCCACGGACCGAACATGACATTCGCGTAGGCTTGCTGCCAGTAGAACTGCGATACCGGCGTGACGGACGTGCCGTAGCCGCCCTTCTCCACGACTTCGCGCATCGCTTTGATCACTTCCGGGAATTTGTCCAGAGAGTTGTTGTCGCGCATCATCTGGGTATTGGCCGTCAGTGCGCCTCCCGGCATCGGCGAGAAAGGAATCAGCGGTGATACCTGTGTCGCCTCGGGCGGGATAAAATAGTCACTGAGGCAATCTTTGAGTACCTCTTCGTAGGTGAGGATCTTTTCGAGGTCGAGTCCGCCCAGATCGTAGTTGGAGCCTTTGGTCGCATGCAGCAGCGTCAGGATATCGGGCTGTGCTGTACCGCCGCTGACCGGGCTTGCAGCCAGGTCGATACCGTCGACACCGGCATCGAGTGCCGCGAGGTAGCATGCCACGCTGACGCCCGCCGTCTCATGCGTATGCAAGCGCACATGGACATCTTCGGGCAGGAGGCGCTTGGCCATCTTGATCGTCTCGTAGACTTTGTGCGGGCTGGATGTACCGCTGGCATCCTTGAAGCAGACGCTGTCGTATGCGATACCCGAATCGAGGATATCCCGGAGCACCCTCTCGTAGAAAGGGACATCATGCGCGCCGGTACATCCCGGAGGCAGATCCATGATCGTCACGACCACTTCATGGTTGAGGCCATGCTTCTTGATGCATTCACCGCTGTATTTGAGGTTTTCGACATCGTTGAGCGCGTCGAAGTTGCGGATCGTCGTCGTGCCGTGCTTTTTGAAGAGTTTGGCATGCAGATCGATCAGTTCGCTGCTGCCGGTATCGAGCATGACGGTATTGACGCCGCGCGCCAGCGTCTGCAGATTGGCTTCCGGTCCGACGATCTCGCGGAAGCGGTCCATCATCTCGAATGCATTTTCGTTCAGATAGAAGAAGAGACTCTGAAAGCGCGCGCCTCCGCCGAATTCGAAGTGGCTGATGCCGGCCTCTTTGGCCGCCTCGACAGCGGGGAAGAAATCCTCCATCAATACACGACCGCCGAAGACGGATTGAAAACCGTCTCTGAAAGTCGTATCCATAATATCAATCAATTTTTTTGCCATGTTTCGCTTATCCTTTCTTGAACTCGGTGATCGCTGCCGTAATTGCCGCAATCGTCTCTTCATCTTCCGTTGATGCAGGTGCGCCGGATGCAGCTTTTACCGGTGTTACGGAGACGGGTTTGGGCGGGAAAAATTTTTCGAGCAGAAATTTCTGAAGTTTGAGCACTGCTATCATCAGCAGCAGAAAAAGAAAGACAGTTGTCATACCGAGGACCATATATTTCAGACCCTCAACGGTCATATTCACTTCCATCTAGCCTCCTGATTTAAGGTATTCTTTAATGGTAACACATAAATAATTAAATGGGGATAAGGGTAAATCGCCTCTTTCGATTGGATAACAAGAAAGGATAAGGTTCTGTGAAAGTGTTACTTTTGGTGATCAGAGTCTCGCAGAAGCGCACTATTGACCGAGATAGGATTCAAGAAACTTCTGCATATTTTTGCGCTGGAGTTTTTTGGTGTATTCGATGACATTGAGGTTGCTGCTGTCACGGGCTTCGATATCCGCCCCCTTGTCGAGCAGAAACTGCACGATCTCCGTGTAGCCGTAGCTGGCCGCCTGCATGAGCGGGGTGAAGCCGCTCTTGCGTCGCGTCATGTTGACATCCATCGCTTTCTCTTCGACCAGATAGCGTACCAGCTCCAGATCGCCCGTCACGATCGCTTCATCGAGCAGCGAGACCCCCTCTTCGTCGCAGCGCGCGATATCGACACCGCTCTCGATCAGCAGCTTGATCGTCTCGAAATCACACTTGTGATGAAGTGCATAGAAGAGCAGAGACTCTTCGTTTTCGTTCAGTTCGTTTTCGACGATCTGCTCGAGGTCGGCACCCGCTTTGATCGCTTTCTTGATTCCGATGTAGTCGTCGCGTCTGATCGCTTCGACGATATCTATCTCTCCCATACTCTGATCCCCCGATTTTCAATAGAGGCAGTATAGCATAAAAGCGTGTAATTTTTGATAAGGAATTTCATTTTGGTTTGGCATGGTGTGGATTTGAAGAGAGGTAGGCTCGGGGATGTCACCATCCGAATCGGTATCGGATGGTGACGGATGGTCGGACTTATTTCAGACCGTGGATATACTCGGCAACCGCTTTGATATCTGCATCAGAGTAAGAAGCTACCTGACCTTTCATCAGACCGCCCATACCGTGTACATTTCTGGTACCGGCTTTGTAACCTTTGAGTGCCTCTTCTACTTTCGCAGCATCCCAGCCGGCGATCACTTCAGATTTGCCGAGTGCTTTTTTCTCAGCTTTTGCACCGTGGCATCCTGCACACTTCTTGTAAAGCGCAGCACCGTCTGCCGCGAGGAAACTCATTGCACCTAAAGCTACGATTGATAAAACGATTTTTTTCATGATATTCTCCTTGTTTATTTAATTTATATTTTTAAGTTGTCCGGTTCCACTGCACTTTAGCAAGATGGAACATTTCCGCTGTCGCTGCCGTATTCGTACAGGAAATCGAAGATGTCGTCAAGATATTTGTCTTTGATATCTTTCAGATTCGGGCACTGCTTTTTGAGCTCGTCTTCAAGCTTGCCGCTCTCTTTGATCTTTTCCCACTCGTCTTGCGTATGTTTCGCCGCCATTTTGGCACCATTCATACCACAGGCTTTTTTGAGCTTTTTGAGGTAAAGCTTCTGACCTTTTGCAGGATCTGCCGATGCTGCAGTCGTTGCGATACCGGCTATCAAAAGCGATGTAGCAACGAATGTAAGAAATTTTTTCATCTCGTCTCCTTGAAATTTAATTACAGCACTATTTTAAATGATAATAGTGAAGCAATCGTGGAAATTATACGATACTTTGGGTAAAAAATCACTTGAGTTTACCGAAAATCTTGTATTTCTCCCAATAGTAATCGATCGCTTTGCGCAAATCTTCGTCGCTGAGATTGGTTTTGCTTTTCAATCCGTATCTGGCGATCTGGTCTTTTCGCAGGGCGGAGGTGATATATGTCGGATTTTTCAGAAAATCGATCAACGCGGATTTGACCGATACCTCCGCACTGTATTTGAGCAGATAGCGCATGAAGATCTTCTGCATCGAGAGACTCATCTGTTTGTGACAACGCATGCAGTTCTCTTCATAGATCTTCCGGTTCGCTTTCTGCGACTCCTGCGCTATCGACGCAGTTGCGACAAGCAGCAAGATCGCTACGATGATGCTTTTTTTGGCCATATTACCCTCACTTTCGTACCTTCACCGACGGCAGAGGTCACTTTGATCTGCAATCCGTACTCGTCGGCGATCGATTTGACGATATTGAGCCCCAGCCCGAAGCCGCCCTCGCTTTTGTTGAGCCTCTGGTAGCGCTCGAAGATCGCCTTCAGGGCATGCGCCTCGATACCGATACCGCCATCCTCGATCTCCAGATAGCGGTGGGTCAGCGTCACTTTGATAAAGCTGCCGCGCCGGTTGTATTTGATGGCGTTGGAGAGGAGATTGTCGATGAGACGCGTCATCTTCGTCCTGTCGATATGGAGTATCACCCCCTCCTGCAGATGGGTGATGCAGCGGATATTTTTCGCCGAAGAGATCACTTTGAAAAACTCGATCCGCTCTCTGATCAGATAGTAGAGATCGACCCGCTCGTCTCTGGACTCCACCCGATGTCCCAGTGCCGCGTAGGTCAGGTCTTTGTAGAGGTTGGAGATGGTACGCGACGCGATATCGATGCGTCGTATCTTTTTGGCCAATGCGGGATCGAGGCTCTCCTGATCGATCATCTCGATATTGGTCAGTATCGCACTGACGGGGGTGTTGAGCTCATGGGTGGTATCTTTGATGAAGCGGTCGAGCAGTCCCAGCGTATTGCGCATCGGAGAGAGCATGATGCGCATCAGATAGTATCCCACGATCAGCAGCAGCAAAAAGAGCACGATGCCGTAGACGATGATCTCTTTTTTGATGAAGCTGAACCACCTGCCGTCGTCGCTCACCTCTATGACGACATACATCGCCCCCAGATAGTAGGACTCCAGCAGGCGTACATAGTGGATATTGTTGTTGACCGTATAGAGTGTCTTGTCGAGATTGACATGGTCCTCTTTGAGGGTGGTGAAGATCAGTTTTTTGCTGCTGTCGTAGATGGCGGAGCGAAATTCGTCGAATCTCGGATAGGTCTGGTCTTCGTCGAAGTGCTCATGCAGATAGCGCAGGCTCGAAACCAGCTTGAAAGAGTACTCCTGCAGCTTGTTGGTCTGCCCCTCCAGCATGAGCTCTTTCTGGAGGCTGTAGTAGAGAAACGCCGAAAAGGCGAGAATGACAATCGAGAAAAAGGAATAGAGCGCCAGAAAAGAGAGAAAGGTCTTACGCTCCGCCCGGTGTAAATTTGTAGCCCTGCTTTTTGATGCTGACAATTTTCTCTTTCCCCAATATTTTGCGTAGATTCTTGATGTAGGTTCTCAGGCTCGCTTCCGATGCACGCTCGTCATAATCCCATACCGTATCGTAGATCCTCTCATGCGTGACGATCTGATTCTGATGCTGCAGGAAGAGTTTCAGCAGCCTCGATTCCTTTTTGTTGAGAGGGGCCTCCTCATCGTCGATATAGAGTGTATTGGTATCGATATCGTAGGTGATGTGCGCATCGATCTGCATCCGCTCGGTCGGAGCATGAAAGAAGTCGCGCTTGAAGATCGACGCCATGCGCATCGAGAGCTCTTTCAGCGCGAAGGGTTTGCGGATGTAGTCGTCGCATCCGCTCTCATACCCCTCGCTCAGGTCGTCGATCGAATCGAGGGAGGTGATGAAGATCGCCGGTGTCGTGATCTCTCTGGCGCGCACCTCTTTGAGCAGATCGAAACCGTTCATCAGAGGCACTTTGACATCCAGCAGCAGGAGATCGTAGCTGTTTTCGTAGATACGGTCCATCGCCTCTTCGCCGTTTTCGACGCTGTCGACCTCGTATCCCTCCTCTTCGAGATACTCCGTCACCGTCTCGTTGAGCGTGTTGTCATCTTCGAGCAACAATATTTTTCTCTTTTGCATTTCACTACTCTTATCGGAAGATTAATTTAATCACTTATCATAGCATAAAATATATATTGCTATAATGAACCGATATAATACAAAATATGAATAATTATGGACAAATAATCAAGTGAATAAAACTTCTCGCGCTTTTACACTCTTTGAGCTGATGATCGTGGTCCTGATCATCGGTATCGTCTATGCTCTGGTACTGGGGCGCATGAATCCGAAGCAGTATATGAAAATCGTGACGCTCGATTCGCTGCGCGATACGATGACGGCACACCACCGCGAGGGCCAGAGAGTCGATCTGATCCTCTATGAGAATTGCAGGAAATCGGCACTCTTCGTCAACGGCGAATATCAGGAGAAGATGCATATCAATATCAAACCGGAGATGTTCGAAAAGGCAGAAGTCTATAAGAGCGACCCTTTCGGGCATGCGCGCAAAATCACCTTCCCGCCTCAGATCATCGGCGACAAGCTCGAGCCTGTCTGTTTCCGGTATACGATCTTTCCCAACGGAAGCGGATCCAACTATATCATCAGACAAAAGGATAAATACTATGTTTTCCCGCCCTACTTCGAAGATGTCAATGTGACCGATTCGATGGAAGAGGCGCTGGCACGCTTCACCCATGAAAAAGCGAAAAAGATCTCAGCCTATGAATAGAAACGGTTTTACACTCATCGAAGTACTGGTATCGGTCGCGATTCTCGCCGTCGTCGCGACCGGGCTCTTTCAGATCGCGCTCAACAGCAAAAACAACTTCGCCTTTCTCGAGCAGAAGGCGCAGTTTGACCGGGTGGCGTCGATTCCGATCATGCACAACGATCCGAAATACCACCATCAGGAGAAGAATCTCTATGAATTTCTGCGAAACGACTACGATATCAAGCGTGACGAAATACGCAAAGCGCTCAAAGAGCAAAAGGTCCACTACAGCCAGGAGGAGTATGCCAGATTTTCACTTGCCGAAGAGATGGGCGATACGGACGAAAGCAGTGAAAGCAGTGAGGATGACAATGGCAATCCGCAAAGCCTCTCCGCGATGGATATGACCCTGCTATTCGACAAGATCACCATCTACGACAAACACCACTCCACCTATGTCTACAGGCTGGAGAGCCAATGAGAAGAGACCGTCCGGCTTTCACGCTCATCGAACTGGTGCTCTCGATCTTCCTGCTGGGGCTGATCGTCTATTTTCTCTATGGTGCCGTCGCCGATATGCAGCGATCCAACGAGATCTTCGCCAAACGCAGCCGGAGTGCTTTCTACGACCAGAAGATCCTCTCCATGCTGCAAAAAGATCTCTTCTTCGCGACAAAACTCTCGATCAGCGGTCATGAGAACAGCTTCGTGACGATGCAGACCAACAATTCACTCTTCGATATCGATGCACCCTACGTCGCATGGATGGTCAAACCCGATCTGAAGAAGCTGGTACGATTCGAATCGACACTCCCCTTTTCGAAGATGAACGCCAAAAACAATCCATACTATCATGTCAGTATCATTCCCAAGAGATGTCAAGTGTTCAAAATCTATCAGTCGAAAAAGCGGGATAATATCTTGATCTATCTGAAGTTCGAAGGGCAAAAGCCCCTCATCTATGAATTTTTCAAACCGTTGCGCCCGATTCAGGAACACAACAAAACAGCACCGGCATCAGCTGCCGGCAAGCACGCTAACTCTCTTCCTGGACATCGGTAGTATCGCTCTTGTGGGTGATACTCGGTCCAAAAACCTTTTTGATGACGGTTTTGAGCCCTTTTTCGTTCTCTTCGTACTCTCGCTCCGCTTCCTGCATCGAGAGCTCCCAGCCCTGTGCGAATCCCGGTGCCTTGAGCATCATCTTGCGCAGTGCGGCATCGTAGATATTGAGCAGCCGCAGCTCGTTGCGTCCCGGTTTGTGGCCGAGTGTCTTGACGGTGACACGCAGATTCTCATTCTCTTTTTTCAGTTTTTCGAGATCCTCTTCGAGCTTTTTGCTTCCCTCCTGTGTCAGTTTCATCTGACGCTCGAGATGGCTTTTGTACTCTTTGAGCTCTTTTTTGTAGTGACGGACGGTGAAGAAACTCTTGATCGCCCACAGTACGATACCGACAGCGATGCCTATCCCCAGTGATACATAATCGATTGAAACCATTCAATACTCCATATAAGTGAAATTGAAGTCGATTCTATCATTTTCAAGATTGCTACAAAGTAAAAAAGGAAACTGACCGGGGAGTTTTAAGTTGGTCTAATGTCAAAGTGGCGCGCCCTGCAGGAGTCGAACCTGCGACCTTTGGTACCGCAAACCAATGCTCTATCCAGCTGAGCTAAGGGCGCATATCTTTTTAAGAGACGTGATTTTATACAAATTCAACTTAAAAGAAAATAGCTCCGCAGAGATTCCCGATCTTTTGATGTTTTTTATAAGAATGTAAAATTTAATTGGCTATAATATTAAATAAAAAATATAATTTTACTATATGAGGTTTCTTCTTGTATCACGCCATCTTTCGTAGCGTCTCACTCTCACTGCTCACTGCAACCATGCTGATGGCAGAACTATCCACGGCCGACTGCGCCAAAGGCTACGATACGATCAACGGCATGATCAAGCCCTCGGCATTTGCCGATCCCATATGTAAAACTTCCGCGACAAACAGACCCAAAAGCGTCTCTGTCAGAACCATTAAAAATTTCGATCAGATATTCGATCTCATGAAGGTTCCAAAAACCAACCGATTCTTCCGGGATCCGCTGGTGCGCAAAATTGTCGATAACGGATACATCAATCACTACACGATCACGATAGCCTACTATGAAGTGCAGGATCTCTTCACCACATCCCTGACCGATACAAAACTAGCATGCGCACCCTCCTCCGCCAAATGCGGTGATGCCTATATCGAAAGTGTCCGGACAGGCGCCCGTCATCTGATACTCTACCACATCATCACCCACTCCAGCAGAGCCTATCACAGTGCGTCCCATGCACTCGACAAAACGATAGGCAACATCGAAGAGTTGGAAGAGATACTCTCACATCTTGCACAAAAATATGAGATTCGCATCAAAGAGTATTTCACACCGGGAATCGATGCCGTTACGACATCCGAACTGCAGGAGAGTTTCCAGCAGCCCCGCTATTTTGACCGTCTGGTCGCGACGGATGCCATCCCCTACCGCTATATCATCAGATCCTATCCGAATATGAGCGATGAGAATATCTCAAAGCGACGGGAGATGATCAAAAACCGGATACATGCGGTGCTCAACGGATACATGCGATACAACGACTACCGCTACTACCGAAGAGCATCGGAGGAGTTCAGACCACTCGATCAGGCGGCAAAACGCAAACTCTGTGAAGATGCAGAGAGCCTCTCCGGCTTGCTCCAAAAGAGCAGCAAGAGGGGAATGGATCGGGAAGTATGCGATGCCATCGAAAATGTAACTCTCTCTATACCGGGCAGATATACCGCCGCACTGCCTGATCAGGACCATATCAGGATCACGCCACAGCAGATCGACCTGGCGATAAAAAATTTTGCCGGGAAAATATCACCTGAAACGTCGATACAACTGACACTGCAAAGCAGGCTCGATCTGCAAAATCACGGCAAGATCTTGAGACTTAGCAACCTCTTATCGATACAAAAGCAAGGGAAAAGATATCATGCCACGAATAAAAGAATTCTTTTCGATACCTATGTAGATTACCCCGGACTGCGTTTCGAAGCTATCCAAAACAGTTACGGCGAACTCTCCGCTTCATTTCCGTTTGACAGATATATACAAAAAAGAGAGAGCAAAGGCAGAGGTATCATCGACTCCGCTCAGTGCGGATACAGACTCGATACCAACGGTACGCTGCATGCCTCATGCAAGATAAAATTCAAACCGGTTGATATTCAGTTCCGGCATGTCGAGAATGATAAAAATTGAGAAGAAAGTAATAGGAAAGAAAAAAGCGGAACGGGCGGCGACCTACATTCCCACCCCAGTAAGGGGCAGTATTATCGGCGAAGAGGGTCTTAGCTTCCTGGTTCGAAATGGAGCAGGGCGTTTCCCCCTCTCTATAGCCACCCGAATCGCTTGGAGAAAGCTTTGAAGAAAGCCTTGTCCAAACGATTGGCGCTTGAGAGTACAACAAGCCAAAAGTAAAATCAAATCAGCAATTCCAAATAACCAGTACACAGATATACCAATTACCTTTAGTGCCAATTACACTTAATAAGGAAGTGACGCGCTTAGAAGATTGTAAGTAAGACAAACGATCTATTAGTACTGGTCAGCTAAATGGCTTTCACCACTTACACACCCAGCCTATCAACCATGTAGTCTTCATGGGATCTTCAGGGAAGATTCATCTTGGAGTT